>NZ_CP157578.1:1408000-1760000 GCF_046352925.1 Streptococcus sp. KHUD_011
TTGACCTTGAGCTCCTTCACAATGGCTAACAAGTCTAGCTGATACCTGATATCCAGGTGATTGGTTGGTTCGTCTAGGAGTAAGAGAGTCGGTTCTTGCGCCAAGGCGCGGGCTAGTAAGACTCGTTGTTTCTCCCCCCCTGACAGAGACGAATAGAGACGAGTTTTCTTCTCAAGCATATCCACCTTGACAAGAGCATCTTGAACGAGGGCATAATCCCTTTCCCTTTCCTTCTGTAAAAAAGAGAGGTGGGGGGTTCTTCCCAGCAAGACAATTTCTTCAACTGTACAATCAAACTGCAGCTGATTAAACTGGGTGACAACTGCCATTTGTTTGGCTGTTTCTTTGAGCGTCCATTGTTCCAGAGGTTTTCCATCTAGGCTTATCAAGCCTTTGTCCGCCTTTTCCTGACGATAGAGGAGTTTAAGTAGACTGGTTTTTCCACTTCCATTTGGCCCTAATATCGTGTGAAATTGATGCCCCTCAACCTTAAGAGAAACTCCTTTGAGGATTTTTTTCTCTCCTAGTCCAAAGTGGACATCCTGACAAATCAAGTCCATATCAGACCCTCACCTCCCTTCGCCTACCTCCAACAATGTAGATAAAGAAGGGAGCACCTACTAAGGCTGTGAAAATACCAATAGGAAGCTCTGCGTTTGGAATGATGATACGAGAGAGTACATCTGCCCAAATGACAAAGAGGGCACCTAGCAAGGTTGCAACAGGAAAAAGCCTCTTGTAATTCGTCCCTACTAACCCTCGAGCTAAATGTGGAGTAATCAGACCAACAAATCCAATAATCCCACAGGTTGCCACTAAGACTGCTGTCAGCACAGCCACCATTGTCACATAAAGATACCAATAAAAGCGTAAGGGAATTCCCAAAGTTAAAGCAGCCTCATCTCCCATCATCATCGCATTGAAAACACGATACTGAGTAGAGAAAAATAGAAAGGCTATTCCTACTACTATAGTTGGCAGGACCAAGTCTGCCCAGGAAGTCCCAGCGATCGAGCCCATGGTCCAAAACTTAATGGTCATCACACTGTCCGCATTAGCGCCAACTGAGATAATAAAGTTGGAAAAAGCTAGAAAGAGAGCATTGACCACCGTTCCTGATAAGATCAGACTAGATGTTGTCATCCTTCCCTGCATAGAGGCAATGATGAGGACAGCAATGGTTGCCAAAATAGCTCCAAGAAAAGCTCCAAGGCTAATCATCACTTTTAAACCAAGAATGATGCTCAAGGTTGCCCCCAGAGTTGCACCCGCAGATATTCCTAAGACATAAGGCTCTGCGATGGGGTTGTTCACTGTAGACTGCATCACACTACCACACATAGAAAGACCTGCTCCTACTATCAGACCTAACAATACTCGAGGGAATCTCATGTTCCATACAATGGCAAGAGTAGACTTGGAAACCTCTCCTATCTCAAGAGGAAATCCCAACCTGCTCAAAATAATCCGATAGGTATCTCCTAGATCAATCGCAACAGATCCCATTGAAACTGCTAGAAAGAGAGAAATCCCTAAAATACCTAGCAAAACAACTAAAAGTAACACAAATTGCTGGTCTTGTCGGCTTCCAGAAAATTTGGAAAGCATGCAAACCTCCTTTGATAGAATCTTAAAAATTTAGAAAATTCTCATGAAAAGTATACCATATTTTCAACAATGGAACAAGATGAGAAAAATAAATATAGTTGGTCATACAGTGCTAATAATCGTAACCGAAGATTATGCTTGAGCATACCAAGGTAAGGTGACAACATAAAAAGCCCTCTGAAGTCAGAGAGCTGATTTGAGCTCAGGCTAAAATCCTAGTGAAACAAAAAAATCTACACGATCAGAAAAGTCTCTATCGTGCCATTTTCATACATGATATATAGTCCAAGTAGAATGAATACTAAGGGCACAATGATTCGCTCGTATTTTTCAACTGTCTCGAATATTAACGGAATAGAGGATAACACCCGACTAATCTCGCATAAGATAATTATGCCGATTACAAACACAAGCAACGCCACGAGGGTCTGTGACCAATCTAACGAAGCAAAATAAGGTATATAGATACCTAAATTATCTCCGCCAGACGCAATTGTTAGCAATGTAACTGTCCAAAACAGTTGATTTGCCTTGCTTTGTTCTAATCTTTCAATAATTTCTTCCTCTTCTTCCTCTTCTTCCTCACCTTCTCCAACAATTGCAAAGCGAATCCCTAAATAGATAGGGATTAAACCAAGCAATCCAATCATCCATTCTTCAGGCACGAAATTAACGACATAAGCAGCAACTAAACTCGCCCCTACAAGTAAGCCTGTGCCTAGATATTGCCCCGCATAAATATGCCATTTTTGTTTATTCTGTGATAGCTGTGCAAATAAAATAATTAAAATAATTAAATAATCGATACTGGTAGAAATATAAACACCAATAGCAGATATGATTGTCTGTACCATAAAAAAACTCCTGTATTAGTCAGTAATAAATCAGCAGATTTTAGGAGAGCACAGACACATTAATTTAGCTATCGCTAGTGGGTAATGTCGAACATAGGAAAGCATTTTACTCCTCCTCAAAACGTAGTTACAAAGTAATTTCTAACTGGAATTCAGTGACTACTTCCATGTAAAGTATAACATACTATACTTTACTTCGTAAAGTGTGGGCTCTCCGAGGGGGCTTGCAGACAGCTACTCGGCTTTTCAATCCGAGTAGCTACGCACCTTTATGGTGTAATTAGCTGATACCATTTGAGGTTTTTGTAGTCTCCAAAATTGTGACCGATAAAACCTCAATAAAAAAGCCCTCTGAAGTCAGAGAGCTGATTTGAGTTCAGGCTAAAATCCTAGTGAAAAAGATGGTACTCCTTGTGTTCATCGAACACGGTGTCGTTTCCCTATTTTCATACGGATTTCTTACACCCTTAGCATCATGATTCTTGCTGGATAAAACGTTTATAGACTAGACGGCGAGGAGAAGAATGTACGAAACTTTCAGTGAAACAAAAAAATCTCCCCAAAGGGAGATCCTTCTGGTTTATTTTCCCTTACAGTGCTAGGAACCGTAACCGAAGATTATACTTGAGTATATCGAGGTAAGGTGACAACGTAAAAAGCCCTCTGAAAATCAGAGAGCTACAGTCTTGCTGGATAAACCGTTTATAGACTAGGCGACGAGGCGAAGATTGTACTAATGGTACATCGAGCCGAAGCCAACGAAGTATAGAAACGGTTTAGACGCAAGATTAGCGACGAAGTCCTAGAGAGTTGATCAACTCACGGTAACGGTTAACGTCGTTTTTACGCAAGTATGCAAGCAAGTTACGACGGCGACCGATTTTTTTCATCAATCCACGGTAAGTAGCGTGGTCTTTTTTGTGTTGTTTGATGTGTTCGTTAAGGTGGTTGATTTCCCAAGTAAGGACAGCAACTTGAACCTCTACTGAACCTGTATCACCTTCGTGACGTGCATATTGTGCGATGATTTCATTTTTTTTCTCTTTTGAGATTGCCATGATGTTTCTCCTTTTTATTTGGCTTCATCCGAGTGACAGGTTGGCATGCCTGTAACCAAGAAGAAGTTATTTGTCTTTACGACAATCCCTATTCTACCAATAACTAACTTCTTTGTCAACAGATTTACTTTCTTGTTTTAAATATGCTATAATAATCATAGCAAGAAATCTAAGTTGTCTGTTTTTTAAAACGAGGTGATTATCATGCCTAGATTCTATTCCCATCTACCCTACTATCTGGTCATATTTTTCTTTTATTGGCCACTTTATGAGTTGTTATCACTAATCATTTCTGACCCCCTTTTGCTCAAGAGTCTCTACGTAAATAATATTCTCTTCTTTACACCTCTGGTAATCTTGATTGTATCGCTACTCTATAGCTACCGTTTCCGTTTCTCACTTTGGTGGTTAATTGGTAACGGACTGCTCTTTTGCTTTACTATCATAACCTTTGGTGAGTTTATACTAATTTACTTGCTAATCTATGAAACCTTGGCTCTGGTGGGCATGGCTTCCGGTATTGGCATCAAGCATATTCTACAAAAATGAAAAACAAAAAACTTTCACAAAATCCTTGAAAAATCTCACAATCATGCTATAATAATCCATAGAGACAAGTCACTTAGTCCCTTTCTACTAGAGAGTGCGTGGTTGCTGGAAACGCATAGAGAGCCTAAACTGATACTACTCTTGAGTTTTTTATGAAAACATAAAACGGTGGCCACGTTAGAGCCAATCAGAGGTGTCCCTCTCTTTTGAGGTACATAAATGAAGGTGGAACCACGTTGCGACGTCCTTTCGAGGATGTCGCTTTTTGTTTTTCTAGCTTTCACAATCCTCTGTCCCTGTTTTCAGAATAGGGTTAACACATTCGTCAATAATATAAGTAAGGAGAACATCATGATTAACATTACTTTCCCAGATGGCGCTGTTCGTGAATTCGAATCTGGCGTTACAACTTTTGAAATTGCCCAATCTATCAGCAATTCCCTAGCTAAAAAGGCCTTGGCTGGTAAATTCAACGGCAAACTCATCGACACTACTCGTGCTATCACTGAAGATGGAAGCATTGAAATCGTGACACCTGATCACGAAGATGCCCTTCCAATCTTGCGTCACTCAGCTGCTCACTTGTTCGCCCAAGCAGCTCGTCGTCTTTTCCCAGACATTCACTTGGGAGTTGGTCCAGCCATCGAAGACGGCTTCTACTACGATACTGACAACACAGCTGGTCAAATCTCTAACGAAGACCTTCCTCGTATCGAAGAAGAAATGCAAAAAATTGTCAAAGAAAACTTCCCATCAATTCGTGAAGAAGTGACTAAAGACGAGGCACGTGAAATCTTCAAGAACGACCCTTACAAATTAGAATTGATTGAAGAACACTCTGAAGACGAAGGTGGTTTGACTATCTATCGTCAAGGTGAGTATGTAGACCTCTGCCGTGGCCCTCACGTCCCATCAACAGGCCGTATCCAAATCTTCCACCTTCTCCATGTAGCAGGTGCTTACTGGCGTGGAAATAGCGACAACGCTATGATGCAACGTATCTATGGTACAGCTTGGTTTGACAAGAAAGACTTGAAAAACTACCTTCAAATGCGTGAAGAAGCTAAGGAACGTGACCACCGTAAACTTGGTAAAGAGCTTGATCTCTTCATGATTTCTCAAGAGGTTGGTCAAGGACTTCCATTCTGGTTGCCAAATGGTGCGACTATTCGTCGTGAGTTAGAACGCTACATCGTAGATAAAGAGCTAGCTTCTGGCTATCAACACGTCTACACTCCACCACTTGCTTCTGTTGAACTTTACAAGACTTCTGGTCACTGGGATCATTACCAAGAAGACATGTTCCCAACTATGGACATGGGTGACGGGGAAGAATTCGTCCTTCGTCCAATGAACTGTCCGCACCACATCCAAGTCTTCAAACATCATGTTCACTCTTACCGTGAGTTGCCAATCCGTATCGCTGAAATCGGTATGATGCACCGCTACGAAAAATCTGGTTCCCTTACTGGTCTTCAACGTGTACGTGAAATGTCTCTTAACGACGGTCACCTCTTTGTGACTCCAGAACAAATCCAAGAAGAATTCCAACGTGCTCTTCAGTTGATTATCGATGTTTATGAAGACTTCAACTTGAATGAATACCGCTTCCGCCTCTCTCTTCGTGACCCTCAAGATACTCATAAGTACTTTGATAATGATGAGATGTGGGAAAATGCTCAAACCATGCTTCGTGCAGCCCTTGATGAAATGGGCGTGGACTACTTTGAAGCCGAAGGTGAAGCAGCATTCTACGGACCAAAATTGGATATTCAAGTTAAGACCGCTCTTGGAAAAGAAGAAACTCTTTCTACTATCCAACTTGACTTCTTGCTTCCAGAACGCTTCGACCTTAAATACATCGGAGCTGATGGCGAAGAGCACCGTCCAGTTATGATCCACCGTGGAGTTATCTCAACTATGGAACGCTTCACAGCTATCTTGATTGAGAACTACAAGGGTGCCTTCCCAACATGGCTAGCACCTCACCAAGTAACCCTCATCCCAGTATCTAACGAAAAACACGTGGACTACGCTTGGGAAGTGGCGAAAAAACTCCGTGACCGCGGTGTTCGTGCAGACGTAGATGAACGCAATGAAAAAATGCAGTTCAAAATCCGTGCTTCACAAACAAGCAAGATTCCTTACCAATTAATCGTTGGTGACAAGGAAATGGAAGACGGAACAGTCAACGTTCGTCGCTACGGCCAAAAAGAAACACAAACTGTCTCAGTAGATGATTTTGTTCAAGCTATCCTAGCTGATATCGCCAACAAATCACGCGTTGAGAAATAAGAGATAAAACCTGGGATAAAATCCTAACTACCTAAAAAGCAACAACTGAAAAACAGCTGTTGCTTTTTATATTTTTACTCAATGAAAATCAAAAAGCAAACTAGGAAGCTAGCCGCAAGCTGTACTTGAGTACGGTAAGGCGACGCTGACGTGGTTTGAATTTGATTTTCGAAGAGTATTATTTAATCCGAGCTAGTAGTGATTGACCAAACCACCACACAAGATTTGCTTTCATGAGTTAGATAAGGTCAATATCCTCAATCCTTGTCTGCTTCATTTTCTTTTACGAGATCTTTTTGTGAATCTTTTTCAGAGAGTTTTTGATCAATATACTTGTCAATGTTTTCATAAAATTCCTTGGTCGCTTCACTATCTAATGTTGGCGAGTTCTGAACTTGATTCACTTTCAATTGAACAGATTGAATACCGTAAGAGGCTTGTTTTTGGTGGAGTGTTTCTAATTCTTCTTCTGAAATCGGATCTCCAACAACCGTCAAGACCAATTCATTGTTACTTGACTTGTAGACTTGATTAATAACCGTATAATTGGCGAACTCTTTTCCTACAAACTGTTTGATCCCTTCTTTGCGCGCTTGTTCTATTGTCAGAGTAACTGCCGAATAGCTAGCTGGAAGAATCAACAATACAATCAAAGATATCAAGCCAATTCTCATTTTAATGCTCAGCTCTTTAAATGAAGTTAAAGGAGATTTTCTCATCAAAATTCTTGTTCCAACAATGTTGGCTAGCATGATAAAGACACAGTTGATCAAGAAAAGATAGAGAGCCCCCAATAAAAATCGTACATTCCCATTAGCTAAACCATAGCCAGCAGTACAGATAGGCGGCATCAGAGCTGTAGCAATGGCTACTCCTGGCACGATATTGTTTGCTTCTTTTTTCCTTGAACCGATCACACCAGCAATCCCACCAGCAATAGCAATGAGGACATCCCAAATGGTTGGAGAGGTTCGTGCAATCAACTCGCTACTTGCATAAGACAAGGGAGAAATCCAGAAATACAGAGTCGAGACAAGCAAACTGACCAACACTTGAGTCAATAAAACCTCTAGAGATTGCTTGATTAAACGCGTATCAAAAATAGCTAAACCGAATCCCAGTCCAACAATCGGTGTCATGAGAGGTGAAATCAACATGGCTCCTATAATGACAGCTGTTGAATTCATATTTAGTCCGATAGAGGCAATAAAAATTGCACACATCAAAATCGCTGTATCTCTCAATCGAACATGAAGGTCATCGTATAATTTCTCACGGTATTCCCGTGTTGAATAATTGGCAGTCATTTGTCCTCTCCTCTTTCCTTATTTAAATTGGTATAATAATTAAAAATAACAGCTGATAAACAGCCAAAAAATATGAGCCCATAAATCGTCAAGAAGACACTGGTAATCCTTCCAATCAAGGTCACAGCTAGGAGATCCCCGTAGCCGACAGTCGTCGAAGTCACAAAAGCATACCAAAGACCGTCTCCGTAATTTGTGATAGCAGGTTCAACTAGGAAAAGCACGCCTCCTGACCCAAAAACAAAGGTCACAAAACTCAGAGCAAACCGAGTAAAACCCGTAACCTGCATAATATGCCATAACATTTTTAAACGTTTCATTTGTTCTCCTTATTCATACTAGCTCCTGACCGAGCCGTTTTTTTCCAATAATCAAAGTGAAGATAGGACATGATCTCCATCACCAAACCCCAGTCCAACAATCGGTGTCATAAGAGGGGAAATCAGCATGGCTCCAATAATGACAGCTGTTGAATTCATATTTAGACCTATAGAGGCAATAAAAATCGCACACATCAAAATCACTGTATCTCTTAATCGAACATGAAGATCATCATATAATTTCTCACGGTATTCACGTGTTGAATAGTTTCTGGTCATTGGTTACTCCTTTTATTTCATATAATCTTGTTTCTGCATGGATGATGGTAGAGAGACTTCTGTCCAATCTTACATATTTTTCTTCTCACCTATTATTCTTTTGAAAATTATCCTCTAAGTATCCGTCAGTCCATCCTTAACATTATATCAAAAATTTTACATTCTTTCACTGACGAAATCTATCAATTGAACAGATAGAGAAAGCAAGAAATTTTAGATTCCTTATTAGAAAAAGAAAAACCGGTATCTCCTCTGAACTCCTGATAATATGCGTTTTATTCTCTATAATTTAGCTATTTCAAAATTACAAGTTCTCCATTCTTAATTTCCCAAACTTGGTCAAACTTACTTAATAATTCGTTTTGGCGATGTAAAGTAACAATGACGGCACTTGGTAGTTCCAGAACTCTTTCCAATTCCATTTTAAACTGATTAGTATCCAAGGCAGAGAAAGGTTCGTCTAGGATAAGCAATGGATTTTTACGATTTTTCTCACGATTTAAATACATTCGTTGTTGCTGACCACCTGACAGGGATTGTGGTGGAATTTTTTCAAAATCTTCTTCTCTGAATTTTTCATTGAAACTATTGAATAGCGTTACATTATTTTCATAACTCGAAATAAATGTATGTTCTTGTTGCAGAATCATACCGAATCTTCCCCAAAGATGGTCCAAAACAAGCCCATCTAGCACAATTTGTCCTTCAAAATCTTCATCTGTTCCATTTAAAATATTGAGAAGACTACTTTTTCCAGACCCATTCTTACCAATAAGCGCAATTTTATCCCCTTTTTGAATCGTAGCGGAAGTAATTATCAATTTTGATTCTCCCAGTTGTTTGGAAATGTTTTTCAAAGTAATCGTATCAAAAGAATGTTGAGGTGCTTGAACTGAAACGGGTTTCCCAACAATGTTTTGAAAACTCTTGATTACAGGCTTTACGGACTCTAACATTTGTAAATCATAAAGGATTTCCTGTATTGGTTCAGAAAAAGCATTAATATATCCGAAACTCGCCACCACCTCAGGAATACCGAGTTGCTGGTGAGATAGAGAGTAGGCTAAATAAATAAACAGAACAAGACTAATGAATTCAAAAGAAACACCTGTCAATAAGATGCCTGTAATTTTTGTCAAACCATACTTAAAATACTTATCCTGCAAATTCTTTAGAGAGCTCTTTTGTTGATTCAAAAAATGCGACATAGTTAGTTTATTTACCAAATGATGTCCCATGAGCAAATCCTCCAAAGTTCGATAGTAATCTCCTTGTTTTTTCAAGTAAACCTGTCTACGATTAGCGGTCAACTTCCCAACGATTTTAGGAATTTGAATACTAATTCCAGTAGAAAAGATTAAAATCAGTGATACAATAGGATTAATTGTTCTGCTAATAATGAAAGCGTAAATGATGATACGTAAAATTTGTTTGATAAAACTCATCAATGGAGGAAGGTAATCCTTTTCCAACGAATCTAGGTCATTAGATTGATAGGAAATATACTCTGCTACTGTTTTCTGCTTGAAATCGTGGTGACTGAGTCCCAGAAGTGAACGAAACCACTCATTTTTCAAAGTAGTCGAAAAGATAATCCCCTGCTTCCAATCAAGTATCATTTGGATATAGTTACAACTCAAATAGCCTGCCACTGACATAGAGTAACCATATAGAGCTACTTGATAATCCCCTTTGATTAATGCCTGCGTGAAATACGGTAACAAAGCTGTGCAGATATTCGATACTACACCAAAAAGAAAATTAAAGAAGAGATACCATCTAATAGTTTTAAGATATGGTAGCATATACGATACTCCTTGCTAATGCGTTTTTTTACATATCTCAGAACAATCTCTACTATTCCCTATTTCAGATAGTGCTATACTCAGACATTGAGTGCAATAATTGTAAATCACACAAGTTCTGCAGTTTTTACTATCATTCAAAATATAATTTGCTATTTTGTAAAATATAGGTCTATCCCATGTTTCTTTGATAGATGTAAAATGAATATTTCCAACACTTCTATTGAAAGTAAGCTTTTCAGTTTTTCTAACGATTTAGGCTATTTCGTGACACACCCACAATCCGTGAAAATTCTGGTTATATCAGATTATGTGATTTTCGTAAGAATTTTATATTGTCTCCAATCATGGTAGTCTCCTTTTACTTGATAAAACTATTATAACATTTAGAAATTAAAAACTGGTTCAAAATCAATAGGATGTGTGTATTCGATACATTCAATAAATTCTTGGAAACAGTTCTACACCAGTTACACAAATCTATATACACCTATCTCATTCAAAATAAAAAGAAAGCTGCAGTTCTTTTAATCCTGTATCAACGATTCATTCTGAAATCGAATAGGAGACATTTCCCAAGTCTACAATTCACTTCATCTCAAATTAATTTTTGTAATTCACCCTTAGTTTATAGATTTTATACTCAACAAAAGTATAAAGCATACAAAACTTCACTTTGAACCAGTATTTATACTATATTCCGTATTAAAAATTCTATTATTGGTTTTGTAAAAAACAGTCTTCAAATATCCTGAAATATAGCAAAAAGAGATTGGGTAAAAACTCATTGTCTCTTCTCACTCAAGGACTAACTTTACTTGAGCAAACTGAATCCGCACTATCGTTCCTTTTCCAACCTCAGACTCGATACGAATCTGGTGCCCCAGTTCTTCAGAAATTTTCTTAGATAGATAGAGGCCAAGTCCAGATGACTGCTGAGTTAGGCGTCCATTATATCCTGAGAAGCCACGTTCAAAGACTCGGAGGACATCACTGTTTTTTATCCCGATTCCCGTATCCTTGATACAAAGCTCTTGCCCCTCCATATAAATCTCCAGACCACCTTCCTTGGTGTACTTGAGACTGTTTGAGATGATTTGCTCAATAACCACTAGCAGCCACTTCTTATCCGTCACGATTTCTTTATCAAGGTCATGTAGATTGACATTTAAGCCTTTTTGAATAAAGAAAAGAGCATATTTACGAATTATTTCCTTGACCAAGTCCTCAATTTGCACCTGCTTTAAGACCAAATCATCATGGAAACTTTCTAAACGCAGATACTGTAAAACTAGATTGGTATAGGAATCAATCTTGAAAATTTCCTGTTCTAATTGCTGCTTCAGTTGGCGGTCGACCACTTCTGCAACTAAGAGTTGACTGGCTGCAATGGGGGTCTTAATCTGATGGACCCACAAGGTATAGTAATCCAGCAAATCCGTCAGTTTTCTTTCTGAATCTGACCTCTGCTGATAGAGTTCCATCTCACGCGCCTCTAATTTTTCAGCCAAGGCTATTTCCAATGGAGATTTGGCTTCCCTCTCCCCATAGAGAATTTCCTGACGATAGACCTGCATCTCCGCCAATATATCCCAAGTGAAAAATAAGATGGTTACAAAGCAACACAGCAGGAAAAAGTAGAGAAAGTAAATTCCCAAACTGGCAAATAAAAACTGAAAGAGTAAGAGCAGAAACGTCAAAGAAATCAGATAGACAAACAGACGACTACGGGAACGCAGATAGGCTAGAAAAAATTGTTTCCAATCAAGCATGCTTTAATCCGTACCCTATCCCTTTCTTGGTCTCGATAAATCCTACCAAGCCCTGCTCTTCCAACTTTTTACGCAATCGAGCCACATTGACAGAGAGGGTATTATCATCAATGAAAAAGTCACTGTTCCAAAGTTCCCGCATAAGGTCATCACGTGCTACGATGTTGCCTGCATGCTCAAATAAAACGCGTAAAATCTGGAATTCGTTCTTGGTCAAATTCAAGACTTGCCCTTTATAATGTAAATCCATGGATTTGGTATTGAGGATAACACCGGCATATTCCAGCAGACTTTCGTCTCGCCCAAACTCATAGGAACGACGCAACAAGCCCTGAACCTTGGCTAAAAGGACCTGCTGGTCAAAAGGCTTGGTCACAAAGTCATCCGCCCCCATATTGATTGCCATGACGATATCCATAGCCTGATCTCTCGAAGACAAAAACATGATGGGTACCTTGGAAATCTTGCGGATTTCCTGACACCAGTGATAACCATTAAACAAGGGCAGTCCAATATCCATGAGGACCAGATGAGGCTCCGACTGGACAAAAAGACTCAAAACTTCCATAAAGTCTTCTACCAGCACCACTTCAAATCCCCATTCAGAGAGCATTTTCCCGACCTGTTGACGAATGACCTGATCATCTTCTACTAATAAAATCTTGTGCATCTGATTCTCCTTTGCTAATTTTAGGAGTCTTAAATCCTTTATTATAAATAAAGGGGCTGGTATCTAATACTTTTTTGACATTTCCTTGTCACAACAGCTCAAAAACAAATAGTGAATAACCCCATTGATATCATACCTTATTTTCATACATAGTGCCAGTCCTACCCTTTTATTTTTAATTTTTTTCAACCTTCATTTCAGTTCTTTTATCCATCCCCTTAACCAAAATTTATATCTATTCTTCCAAACCTTGAGTGTAGTTAAAACGACACTCTATACTCTTCTAACATTGAAAAGCTCCTTATCGAGTGGTATCCGTAAAAAGTTCTAGCTTTCAGATTGACAATCTGAAAAAGATTTGTTAAGATGTGAATGAACAAGATTTAATATTCATTCAGAAGAGAGGTGAATCAAATTGGACAAAAAACAGGCTTTGAAATCCGCAGCTTATGAAGTTTTTTCAAAAAAAGGATACAAGGCGACAGGAATTTCAGAAATTGCTAGACAAGCTCATATGGCAGTCGGATCTTTTTATAACTATTACGAAAGTAAAGAGGCTATTTTTTTAGATATCTATATTTATGAAAACAACCGTGTTCGCCAAACTATGATCGAAGAACTGGATTGGGAAATTGATATGATTGATCTTATTAGTCAACTCTTTGCTCAATCCAGAGCACTCGTTTCTTCCAATAAAATCCTTGCAGAATGGTACAATCCTGCCATAGCAGATGAGTTGCATAGCTACTATTCCTCAGAAGAAGGGAAAGTCACGAATCCATTTCATCAATTTCTCGTGAAAACCTTTACTCATCGTTTGCAGGCTGAAGGCCATTCTCCAGAAAAAATTCAAGATATTTTACAAGTTTACAACCTATTTTACTACATGGATATGCATATCACAGAAAATGATTTTCCAGATATTAGCAAAACTGTAGAAATACTAGCAACCAACTTCATTAAAGGAATACTGAAATAAAGAAATCTTTTCTTTATTTTTTGGAAATTATTGAATGAAAAAAAATATTATTCATTCATAGGAAATTACTACACTATAGGAGTTAAAAATGAAACGAGGGAAAAAAATGTTCATAATTATTCTAACTACACTTGGAGTGCTCGGCTTTATATCTTGGGGAATCATTACCTATCTTGGACGAAGTCAAACTTTATCGATAAAATCCATTGAAAATCCCAGCGGAGATTTGTATTTAGTTCACATCACAAAACCAAAAAATCAAATATGGAAAGCTGGCTCCTATGCTCAGTTTAAGCTTCCTGACAGTTCGTTTGGTCTAGACAAAAGTCCAGTAAAGGAGGATCAGGCTAGCCGATGGCTAACCCTTGCTTCCACTCCTGATGAGGATGAAATTCTTATTGTAACCCATAATAGTGGTAGCGTGTTTAAGGAAACCTTAACACATTTACCAGCTGGTAGTAAAATTGAGATGAGTTGGCTGGAGTCATCTTTATCTGTTAAAGACAATGACCAAGCACTAGTTTGTTTTGCCTCTGATGTCGGTATTTCTACTCTACGTCCAGTTATGAAAGAGTGGGCTGGTAAGCGCTCCATCATTCTTAATCATTTAGACAAAGGAGTAAACATTTTTGATAATGAGTTAAGAGAGCTTAGTAAGAATAATCCGAATCTAACTTATAAAAC
This sequence comes from Streptococcus sp. KHUD_011, assembly GCF_046352925.1. Lineage (GTDB taxonomy): Bacteria > Bacillota > Bacilli > Lactobacillales > Streptococcaceae > Streptococcus. The sequence goes on from NZ_CP157578.1 coordinate 1,422,181, forward strand.
TAGCGAAACCTTTTCTCAAAGCCAAGCATTTTTAAAAAATGCGGTTGTGAAATACGGTAACCAAGCTATTTATCTCTTAACCGGCCAACCTGATGATATAAATGAGATGAAAAATTTCTTAAAAGAGAATGGGATTGACGACAAACAGATACAAACAAGTATGTTTAGAGGTTTGAAATAAAAGCAAACTGTCTTCTATGTATCTAAATCATACCATTATAGGTCGGTATGTAGAGAGATCGTACAAACCAACTAGTAAATTCTATGTGTTTGTGATAAGATAAATAAAAAGAAAGGAGCTCTTATGGCCAATATTTTTGATTATCTGAAAGATGTCGCATACGATTCCTTTTACGACCTTCCTTTGAATGAATTAGACATTCTATCCTTAACAGAAATCACCTACCTCTCCTTTGATAATCTGGTCTCTACAGTTTCTCAGCGACTTTTAGACCTGGCACCTCAGGTTCCAAGAGAATCTAACATGTTAACCAGTAAAAATCGTCTCCAATTATTGGATGAATTAGCTCAACACAAACGCTTCAAAAATTGCAAACTCTCCCATTTTATCAACGACATCGACCCTGAGCTGCAAAAGCAATTTGCAGCTATGACCTACCGCCTCACTCTCGACACCTATCTGATTGTTTTTCGAGGTACAGATGACAGTATCATTGGCTGGAAGGAAGATTTTCACCTGACCTATATGAAGGAAATTCCTGCTCAAAAGCACGCCCTCCGCTATTTAAAGAACTTTTTTGCCCAACATCCTAAGCAAAAGGTCATTCTGGCTGGGCATTCCAAGGGAGGAAATTTAGCCATCTATGGTGCTAGCCAAATTGAGCAAAACTTGCAAAATCAAATCACAGCAGTTTATACCTTTGATGCGCCTGGCCTCCACAAAGAACTGACACAAACTGAGGGATATCAAAGGATAATGGATAGAATCAAGGTCTTTATCCCACAAGGGTCCATTATCGGTATGATGATGGAAATCCCTAACCACCAAATCATCGTGCACAGTACTGCCTTAGGTGGTATCGCCCAACACGATACCTTTAGTTGGCAGATTGAGGACAAACACTTCGTCCAACTGGATAAAATCAACAGTGATAGTCAACAAGTCGACACAACCTTCAAGGAATGGGTGGCCACAGTCCCTGACGAGGAACTCCAGCTCTACTTCGATCTCTTCTTTGGCACTATTCTTGATTCTGGTATCACCTCTATCAATGACCTGTCTTCCTTCAAGGCTATCGAACACATTCATCATCTCTTTGTTCAAGCGCAATCCCTCACTCCAGAAGAAAGGGAAACCTTGGGACGCCTTACCCAGTTATTGATTGATACCCGTTACCAAGTCTGGAAGAATAGATAGTACCTTTCAAAAATCAAATGTATACAAAACAAAAGACCTAGAATACATACTTTCATGTGCATTCTAAGTCTTTTTTAATAAAATCTGACTACCAAATAATCCCTTTGTAGGCTATCAAAATGAGGACTGATAGCAGGACATAAAAGGCAAGGAAAAGCCATTTCATCTTAACACAGAGCGCTACGTACTCCCGAATAAAAGCAGATGGTATGTAGTAGCCTGCCGTCCTACATCCGAGGCCATCTCCCTTCATATTTAACTTACGCGCATAGGTACTGGTACGAAAAACATGATAGTCATTTGTTACAAAGAGAAATTGAGGTTTGGCTACCAGTTTCTCGCCAAGTTCCTTAGAAAAGAGAAGGTTCTCATAGGTAGTCCTTGATTGATCCTCCAGAATAATCGCATCTTGGGGAACATCTGTCTCTTCAAGCAGATAGTTTGTAATAGCCTGCGCTTCAGAAATCTTCTCATCTCCTCCTTGACCACCGCTGGCAATAATTTTTATGTTAGAATTTTTAGACTTGTAGTAAGCTTCTACTGCCTTATCAATTCTCTTCTTCAGCAAAGGTGTTACCTTTTCTCCGTCTAACAAACCTGCACCATGAATGATAATAAAATCATAATGCTTCTTCTTAGGAATAAAGAGATACAAGATAGAGTACAGCATAAAACCCGTAAAAGCAAAGCCAAAAATAAAATAAGAGTAGAAAATGAATACAAATAAAATATTTAGAAAGTGATTGGTGTAAAATAATTCATGTCGTCCTCCCAATCGAAATGACATCAAAGCAAAAAATAGCAAAATGACTATTCCAAGGAGCATGGAGAGATAATTAGCCTTTGAACGTCCCTCTCGCTTCAACAAAATGACCCCATTATAGATTAGAAAGATGCCACTTAGAAAAAGCAAAAAAGGAAGTAAAATAAAGGGAAATATAAAAAAAGCGAAATGAATCTTCTCATACCCATTTTGATAAAAAAGGTAGCCTAGATAAAAATAACTGGAAATGAGGGATAATAAGAATAATACTGGATTCCACAAACTTCTATTATCCTTCCAAAATGACACTATAAAGGCTAATACAATTCCTATAACGAGATACATTTCTTCCTCCTTTAATGATTCTATTTTATCACAATTTTACATAGAGAAAAAGAGGGCATCTATCCCTCTCAATCCTTCATTTGGCTCTCTGCATCAGCCACGACTTGTTCTAGACTGGTCTGACCAAGCTCTGCCTCCATAGCCAGCTGGATTCTCTCCAATTTTTGATCCAAAACCTCATGAATATGAGCTCCAACTGGACAATTTGGATTTGGATTGTCATGGAAACTGAATAGTTGACCTGTCTTGCCAAGACATTCGACCGCCTGATAAACATCTAAAAGACTAATGTCCTTAAGATCCTTGACAATTTCTGTCCCACCTGTTCCACGAGCTACTGAAATCAACTCTGCCTTCTTCAACTGGGACAAGGTCTTTCTGATAATGACAGGATTGACCCCGACACTAGCAGCCAGAAAATCACTGGTCACCTTGCTTTCCTTCCCCTTGAGAGCGATAATAATCAGCATATGAGTCGCAATGGTAAATCTACTTGGAATTTGCATCCTCTTCTCCTTTTTACGAGGCTACCCTGCCCCTACTCTTCTTTTCCTTTTATTATACCCTTTTTAGTTGTAATGTCAATCGTTACCACTTTTCAACCAGGCATCTAGCTCCCTATCGTAGCCCTCTTTCTTGGCCAATTCTCTCAGAAATTCTTGATGATGAGTATGATGGATACCATTGACCAGACTTTCATAATAAACCTCAAAATAGGGAAGTTTCAGATCTTTAGCCAACTGCAATTCAGCTGCCACATCGTAGTCTACCCGTCGGAAGTCCATATCTACCAAGCCCTTGTCATCAAATTCTAAAATCATATACTGAGCTCGCAAGTCCTTCCGTAACTGGGCATCTAGAAAGAAAGGCTGCCCAATCGAACCCGGATTAACAATCAATTGTCCACCAGTCCCGTAACGAAGCAACTGCTGGTGAATATGACCATATACAGCGATATCACAAGGTGGATTGGTCACCAAGCGGTCAAAGTCCTCTTGTGCTCCAGTATGAATCAACTCACGCCCCCAGTTCTTATCAGGCAGATGATGGCTAATTCCAACTGTCAAATTCCCAAACTGACGATGAAGCTGGAGAGGTTGATTGTGGAGCAGTTCAATTTCTTCTAGTGAAATTTCCTCTAAAACATACTGGCACTGGCGCAAGAGATAGCGTTGACTGGGACGAGTACTATCCAATTTCTTTCGGACACCATGCCACAGACTGTCTTCCCAGTTTCCCAAAACTCTAGCCGTAATCGGTAGTTGAGCCAACAAGTCCAAAATCCTTCTACGCCCTGTCCCTGGCATGAGAATGTCTCCCAAAAGCCAGTATTCATCCACTCCTAGCTGCCGAGCATCTGTCAAAACAGCCTCCAGGGCGGTGGTATTTCCATGAATATCTGAAAGAAGAGCTATTTTCGTCATATCCATCTCCTCGTTTTTTCTCTTGCAATAAGTATAACATAAAAAGTCACAGCTAGAGAAATCTAGCTTTTTTTGATATACTAGATAAAGATATTAGACAAGAGGAAGCGAATGACCCCGAATAAAGAAGACTATCTAAAATGTATTTATGAAATTGGCATAGACCTGCATAAAATCACCAACAAGGAAATTGCGGCTCGTATGCAAGTATCTCCCCCTGCCGTAACTGAAATGATTAAACGGATGAAAAGTGAAAATCTCATCCTCAAGGACAAGGAATGTGGCTATCTACTGACTGACCTTGGACTTAAACTGGTCTCTGAACTCTACCGTAAACACCGCTTGATTGAAGTTTTTCTAGTTCATCATTTAGACTATACGAGTGACCAGATTCACGAGGAAGCTGAGGTATTGGAACATACTGTCTCTGACCTATTCGTGGAGAGACTAGAAAAATTACTTGGATTCCCCAAAACTTGCCCTCACGGAGGAACTATTCCTGCCAAGGGAGAACTCCTGGTTGAAATCAATAACCTGCCACTAGCTGATATCAAGGAAGCTGGCGCCTACCGCCTGACTCGGGTGCACGATAGTTTTGACATTCTCCATTATTTGGATAAGCACTCACTTCACATCGGTGACTGTCTCCAAGTCCAGCAGTTTGATGGCTTCAGCAATACCTTCACTATCCTCAGTAAAAATGAGGATTTGCAAGTAAGTATGGACATTGCCAAACAACTCTACGTCGAGAAAATCGACTAATTTCTCAAGTACCCAACCAACCCTGAAAGTTTAATTTTCAGGGTTTTATTTCTAGCATTTGATTTTACTTTCATTTAGTTGTAGAATGTTTGTTAAAAAAAAGAAAGATAGTTTAACCTATGAAAAAATCACTAAAAATTTTTGCTACATCCAAATGGTTTGACCTCTTTGGAGTTGCTCTGGTCGTTGGGATTGCGATTGCATCTGGTTACCTCAACTCACGCCTCGATAAATTCGTAGACTGGGGACCATGGACTGCCCTTGTCCCCTTTGGATTGATTTCCGTAACCAACGTTGGGATTTCTATGTTGTCCACTCGTTTCACGGGAAAATTAAGCAAATGGGGAAATTACTTTGGTATTGTTAATACCATTTTGTCCGGTGCTATTGATTATATCCTTGGAAATAAGGCGGCCATTATCACCTATCCTGTCACCTTCCTCATTTATACCTTTGCGATTAAGAAATGGGAAGCTTCGCAAGAAGGCAGACCCAACCAAATGAGCCAAAAACAGCTAAAGTTGGCGGCCATCATCATTTCCATCATCGCCTTCCTCTTTGCCTTTGTGACCAACTATATCGGATATGGTGGTAAGATGAATCTCCTTGCCTATGTAACAACTATTGCCTTTGCACTGTCCCTCATCGCCAATGCCTTGAACGCATTGAAACTGACAACTCAGTGGGGCTTCTGGTTGATTTACAATTTTGTGCAGCTGACAAAGGCTGGCATTCAAGGAAACTTCGCCAATATCGGTAAATACATCTTTTATATCCTCAATGCAATCGGAGCTTTATTTGTCTGGAATGATGAAGAAGTTAGATAATAGAAGGAAACTCAAATAAAGAATACTAGCCAACTTAAGAGAATCTCCCTTCTACTATTTTTATCATTTTACTTGTAACTCCCATTCTTTTGGAGTAGAATGAAGCTAGATAAAAGAGGGAGGTCATCTTATGAAAAATCTCTTTAGAATCCATTTTGTAGCAATTGCAGTCATTGATTTGCTACTATTTGCATTTTTTACCACTAGACCCGAGACTTCTTTGGAGCAGCTCCTGCTTTCTGGCTTCATTTTTATCCTTGCTCAAGGACTCCTGCTATTTCGCTTGGTTGTCCGACTCAAACATCAATTCACTGAGATTTATCCTCAAATCAATAAAAAGATTCGCTTCTACTATTTAGGGGTTCTCACCTTTGATTTTCTGTTTTTCTTCATCTTATCCCTCATAAGTTCTCATCGTTTTTCATCTCTTATGCCAATTGCCACTGCTTGCCATTCTACTTTATATTATACGACGACTAACTACCTAAGAGAAAACTATCCAGACTTTTACGACAAACACATCTCTTTATGGGAGTGTCTCTAAGGCAAAGGAGGTTTTAGCATGAAAAAAATCATCTTCATCAAAATCACTCAACTCCTTGTCATTGATGGAATCATGCTGGCATTTTTGACGTTTAAAGAGGGGCTTACTTGGGATTGGATTTTGATTTATAGCGGTTGGCTCATTTTCTTTCATCCTGTGCTATTGACCTATCTGTCTAATCAGCTTTGTGACCACTTTAGTCAACTCTATTCCCAGATTAGACCGATATTCTGGCGCTTTGCATTACAAATCCTCCTATGGGATAGCCTGATGATTCTCTCCTTGATATGTTTAAGTGGTATCCCACTTTTCCTCCAGGGAACTCTCCTAATCCTAGGACACCTCATCCCTTCCTATCACATAAGCCAAAGTTTGAAAAGAGACTTCCCCAAGGCCTATCAGGAACAGATTTCATTTTGGAGTATTTTATGATAGATGAGAAAAACCAAGCCGGCCGGGCTTGGTCTTTCTTATCTATTTTTAGTATCAAGAATAATGGTAACTGGTCCATCATTAACCAGCTCAACCTGCATGTCCGCACCAAAGATACCTGTCTGAACGGGCACTTCCTGCGCTAATTTTTGATTGAAAGCGTCATAGAAGTCTGATGCCATATCAGGCTTGGCTGCACCTGTGAAGGCTGGACGATTGCCCTTCTTAGTATCCGCAAAGAGAGTAAACTGAGAAATAGAGAGGATTTCTCCCTCAATATCTTTGACAGACAGGTTCATCTTGCCTTCTGCATCTGAAAAAATCCGCATATTGACAATCTTTCTCACAGCATAGTCCAAATCTTCCTCTTGGTCCTCTGGTCCAACACCAACCAGCAATAAAAGCCCCTGATTGATTTTCCCCTGCAACTGACCTTCGATACTGACTTGGGCTTTTTTAACCCGTTGGATAATGATTTTCATAATAGCCTTTCTAGTAAGAGCTAGGACAATTAGCCATTGGTACGTTTAACAGAGTAAACTTCTGGCACACTCTTAATCTTGTCCACGACCGTAGTCAGCGTCGAGAGGTTAGCAATGCCAAAGGATACATGGATATTAGCAAACTTCATATCCTTGGTTGGTTGGGCGTTGACTGTTGAGATATTCTTAGTTGTGTTTGAAAGAACTTGTAGCACATCGTTCAACAGTCCTGTACGGTTGAGGCCATAAATATCGATATGGGCCATATACTCCTTATTTGAGCTAGAGTACTGGTCTTCCCATTCCACATCAAGAAGACGTTGCTCGTAGTTTTCTTGGGCACGCAGATTCATACAGTCCACACGGTGAATAGCTACACCACGCCCCTTGGTAATATAGCCAACAATATCATCACCAGGAACTGGATTACAACACTTGGCAATCCGCACTAGGAGGCCTGATGCACCTTCAATGACCACACCACCCTCATGCTTGACCTTGAGGGTTTCTTTATTTTCAACCTTGATCTCGCCACCTTTGACAAGTTCCTCTGCTTCAGCCTTGGCCTTGGCACGTTCTTCCTCACGACGTTCCTTCTCAGTTAGACGATTAAAGACAGTAATAGCACCGATTTCTCCAAAACCAATGGCCGCAAAGAGGGATTCTTCTGTCTTGTAGCTGGTCTTTTGCAGAACTCGGTCCATATGACGCTTGTCCATGAATTTATTGGCCACATAGCCATTTTCTTGGAACTGGGCCATCAACATTTCACGACCCTTATTGACAGACAATTCCTTATCTTGGTTTTTAAAGAACTGGCGAATCTTGTTACGGGCTTTGCTGGTCTTGACCATGTTGAGCCAGTCACGACTCGGCCCAAAGGAGTTAGGGTTGGTGACAATTTCAACCTGATCCCCTGTCTTGAGCTTGGTTGTCAGTGGAACCATGCGACCATTGACCTTGGCTCCAGTTGCTTTTTCCCCAACCTTGGTATGGATTTCATAGGCAAAGTCAATCGGTCCTGAATCTTTCGGAAGGGAACGGACAGCTCCATCTGGGGTAAAGACGTAAATCTCCTCAGCCAGATAGTTTTCCTTAACTGAATCCACAAATTCCTTAGCATCATCAGCCTGGTCTTGGAGCTCCATCATCTCCTTGATCCAGTTCATTCCAATAGCTGATTCCTTGCTGTTAACCTGCCCCTTAATGCCTTTCTTATAGGCCCAGTGAGCCGCAACCCCGTACTCAGCCACCTCGTGCATTTCCTTGGTCCGAATCTGGAATTCAATCGGCCCTTTTGGCCCATAAACAGTCGTATGGATAGACTGGTAGCCATTGGCCTTGCGGTTAGCTATATAGTCTTTGAAACGACCTGGCATTGGTTTCCAAAGTTCATGCACATAACCAAGCATGGCATAAACATCACTTTGGGTATCCAAAATACAACGAATGGCAATCAGGTCATAGATTTCCTCAAAACGTTTTCTCTTATCCTGCATTTTGCGGAAAATCGAGTAAATATGCTTGGGACGACCGTAAATCTTCCCATTTAGATGACGATCTGTCGTATAGTTTTCTAATTTTGTGACTACCTCATCCACCAAGGCTTCACGCTCTCTGCGCTTTTCCTTCATCATATGGGTAATCTTGTAAAACTCCGTTGGGTTGAGATAACGGAAAGATAGGTCTTCCAATTCCCATTTAACGCTAGAAATCCCCAAACGGTGGGCAAGTGGGGCATATATTTCCATGGTTTCTTTAGAAATACGCTCCTGTTTGTCTTTTCGAAGATGTTTCAGCGTCCGCATATTGTGCAAGCGGTCAGACAGTTTGACCAAAATAACACGGATGTCCTCAGACATGGCCATGAGCATCTTGCGGTGGTTTTCAGCCAACTGCTCTTCGTGAGACTTGTACTTGACCTTACCGAGCTTGGTAACTCCATCGACAATCACGCGCACATCAGAACCAAACTCTCTTTCCAAATCGTCCAAGGTCGCATCAGTATCTTCCACCACATCATGCAAGAAACCACAAGCTACCGTTACAGCATCCAGCTTGAGTTTGGCTAAAATACCTGCCACTTGGATAGGGTGAATGATATAAGGCTCGCCTGATTTGCGATACTGGCCACTGTGGCATTCCACCGCATAGACCAAGGCCTTATGGACAAAATGGACATCCTCTTCCGTTAAATATTCTTTAGTTAAAGCGACAACTTCTTCGCCTGTTAAATTCTCTTCTTTTGGCATCTCTACTCTCCAATTCTTCCTACCATTTTATCACTTTTTTAAGAATATGAAAACTAGAAAAAGAGGATTCTAAAGCTTATTTAATTTGTTGGGAAGGAGAATAAAATAAGATTCACACTAAAAAATAATATAATTATCTGATTTTCATCTATCTTTTTTGATATAGGCTAAGATAAAAGTTAGTGAAACGAAAATACATTCCTCTTTTTCAATAAGAAAATGTTTGATATTTTGGTAATTTTCTAACTTTTTTAGTGTATAATGGTAATATGAACAGTTTTTTTACGATAATTACTGAATTTTCATCTTTCTAGAAAGGCAAATTACATGAAAGCACACAAAAGACTGACATTTTTAGCTTTAGCTGTTCTTGGCTTATCTAGCCAAGTCGTTTTGGCTGATGACACAAGTCATTCTACTACTAACCCTACCACTAGTTCAACTAGTAGCTCAACGAGTAATTCTCTTAACAGTTCTACAAATACTTCTGCTAGTAGTTCTCAAGCTAGTATAGAAACTTCGTCAAGTACAGCTAGTTCGAGTGAGCAAGAAAGCAAACCTTCTCTTTCTACAGACACCAAACCCAATCAACCTATACAGACTGGTTGGGTAAAAGAAGGGAATAAATGGACTTTTTATAGTCAAACTGGTGTAAAATTTACAGATACCCTCTATGATGGTTATCTCTTTGATAGTAATGGCTACTTGCTTGAAAACAGCTGGTATCAGATGGGAAATAATTGGTACTATATCAATGGTTCAGGTAAATATTTATCCGACCAATGGAGCCAAATCAATGGCAAGTGGTATGCTTTTGATGGCTACGGTAGAATGCTGGCCAATGTCTGGAAGGGCGATTACTACCTCAAATCCAGTGGTGCCATGGCAGATAAGGAATGGGTCTACGACCAAAACTACTCTAGTTGGTTTTACCTCAAATCTGGCGGACGCTACGCCCAAAAACAATGGATTGGTTCCTACTATCTTAAATCTGGTGGCTACATGGCCCATAAGGAATGGATTTACGACCCAGACTATCAAGCTTGGTACTATCTTAAGGACGATGGTGTATATGTCACAGGAACTTATGCTGTGGATGGTAAAAACCAGCTCTTCCAAGGAAATGGAAAATGGGTTCGTGAATTAGCACAAGGTTTTCAAAAAGGACATTACTCTAAAACTATTTTTCTAGATCCAGGACACGGTGGTAAGGATCGCGGGGCTTATTACTATGGCATAGCTGAAAAAGATTTAAACCTGCAAGTTTATCGTAAGCTACGTAAACAACTAGAAGGACTCGGCTATACCGTTCTCACCTCTCGAGATAGTGATATAGACGTTGATTTTATTACCGAGCGTTCTCGTATGGTCAACAAGACCAATGCTGACTTTTTCATCAGCCTTCATTTCAATGCAAAAGGGAATGATACAACCGTTAATCTGGGTATCCAGACCTATTCTTACAAGGATGAACCTGGTTTCCCTAGCAAGATTAACAAGGATTGGCACAACAATCCTGAACGGATGAGTGAAAGTAATCGTCTCGCAGCCGATATCCATTCTTCACTGCTAGCTGAAACTGGAGCTAGAGATGCTGGGCTCTTGCAAGCAACCTTTGCTGTTCTACGTGAAACAGCTAAACCAGCTGTTTTGCTAGAGATGGGATATATGGATAATCCAGAAGAAAACCAAAAAATCCGCAGCAGTGACTACCAAGATAAACTAGTTGAAGGGATTATCAAGGGAATCCAAAAATATTATGCTGGTAATTAAAACAGCTTAAGCCTCGAACTCATTCGGGGCTTATTTTTTATCTAAATCTAGTTCTTCTTTCTAGACCTATTTCCCTTTTCAGCTTATTCTTCCTAACTGTGCTATACTTAATTTATACTCAATGAAAATCAAAGAGCAAACTAGGAAACTAGCCGCAGGTTGCTCAAAGCACCGCTTTGAGGTTGCAGATAAAGTTGACGCGGTTTGAAGAGATTTTCGAAGAGTATTAGTACATTCTTTGAGATTGGAGCTAGTATGAAAATCCATAAAACTGTGAATCCTGTTGCCTATGAAAACACCTATTATTTGGAAGGCGAAAAGCACCTTATGGTGGTTGACCCTGGTAGCCATTGGGAAGCTATTCGTCAGACAATAGAGAAGATCAACAAACCAATCTGCGCTATTCTCTTGACCCATGCCCATTATGACCATATCATGAGTCTGGACTTGGTTCGCGAGACTTTTGACAATCCTCCTGTCTATATCGCAGAGAGTGAAGCCAGCTGGCTCTATACTCCTGTCGATAATCTCTCTGGTCTCCCTCGCCACGATGATATGGCAGATGTGGTCGCAAAACCGGCTGAACACACCTTTATCTTTCACGAAGAATACCAACTGGAGGAATTTCGTTTCACTGTCTTGCCAACACCAGGTCACTCTATCGGCGGTGTTTCTATCGTCTTTCCTGATGCTCACCTAGTCTTGACAGGTGATGCTCTTTTCCGTGAAACAATCGGACGGACCGACCTTCCAACTGGCAGTATGGAACAACTACTTCACAGTATCCAGACCCAACTCTTCACCCTACCAAACTATGATGTCTATCCAGGACATGGTCCAGCTACTACTATTGCTCACGAAAAAACTTTCAATCCTTTTTTCTAGTAAAATGATGACAATCAATAGCACAATTCAAGTAAACTATCCAGCAAATCTTTCTATTACAAAAGGCATCCAGTCAAGGTTTTCACACCTGATTGGATGCCTTTTTTCTGATGACTAGATTTTTTGCCTTACCAAATAATCACGCGGTCTTCTGGTGAACGCCACATACCGTCTCCTTCTTTGACATCATAGGTTGTAAAGAAATCATCGAAGTTTGGTACTTGTACATTGACACGGAGTTTGGCTGGTGCGTGCACATCGACGCTAGCCAAAAGTTTCATAAATTCTGGACGACCTTTCATGCGCCAGATGCGACCGAAGTTGTAGAAGAATTCTTCTGCTGAGAAGTCTGGTTCTCTCTTAGCTGCTTCAAGCGCTGCAGCGATTCCTCCTAAGTCAGCTACGTTTTCTGATACAGTCAATTTACCATTGATGGTTGCTCCATAAGAATCTTGTCCATCAAATTGGTCAATGACTTTTTGTGTTTTCTCCTTGAAGGCAGCATAGTCACTCTCTGTCCACCAATCCTTAAGGCTACCATTTTCATCAAAGGAAGCTCCGTTGGTATCAAAGGCGTGGGAAATTTCATGGGCAATAACTGCCCCAATACCACCGTAGTTAGCAGAAGATGACTGATGCAAGTCATAGAAAGGTGCTTGTAAAATAGCTGCTGGGAAGACAATCAGGTTCTTCTGTGGATTGTAGTAGGCATTGACCATATGAGCAGGCATGCCCCACTCCTTGTAGTCTACAGGCTGGTTCCACTTGCTCCAACTGTGTTTGATTTCCACACGCGCAAAAGCCAGAGCATTTTCAAAAAGACTAGCATTTTCATCCACTACCTTGTCCTTGTAGCGTTCTGGCAATTCTTCTGGATAACCGATATAAGGTTTGATAACATTGAGTTTAACGATGGCCTTGTCACGAGTTTCTGGAGTCAGCCAGTCATTTTTAGCCAAACGTTCCTTATAGACATCAATCATAGTTGCCACTTTTTTCTCTACATCTGCCTTGGCCTCTGGAGAGAATTTTTCATGGGCATACCAGAGACCCAAGGCTTGTTTGAAAGGACCTTGTGCTAGCTGGTAGGCTGCCTTGACCTTGTCTTTGGCTTCTGGAACTCCTGAAAGCGCACGGCTATAGGCACCTGACAAGACACGGATTTCTTCTGTTAAATAGCTGGTTGAGAGATTCACAACACTTAAAATTAAGGTTGCCTTGAGGAGAGGCCAAGCTTCTTCACTGTAGAATTGCTCTGCTGCTTGCCAGAAACGTTCCTCGTCTACGATAACCTTGTCTGGCACTTGTCCAAGAACGGCTTGGAAGAAGTCATCCAAAGGTAGGGCAGGCGCAAATTTCTTGAAATCTTCGTAAGCATATGGATGGTAGAGTTTAGCATACTCTGAACTTTCTTCATTAGAAAGAACCACTGCTGCAACTCGACGGTCCAATTCTAGTCTTTTCTCTAGCAAGTCTTCAATTTCTACATCAGAGAAATCATAAGCCTTGAGGAGATTTGCGCTGCTTTCTTTCCAAAGAGTCAAGAGCTCTTCACGCTGAGGATGATCTTCAGCATAGTAGGTCGTATCTGGCAGGATCGTGCTTGGAGCGCTAGCCCATAAAACGTTGATTCTGGCATCCATAAAGTCTGGCGATACACCAAAAGGAAGGAAGTTCGGTTTTCCTGCAAGTTCAAACTCTGCTAGTCTAGCTGTAAAATCTGCAAAAGTCTCCAATTCTTGGAATTCTTTAAGAAGTGGTAAGACAGGTGTGATACCGTCAGCTTCTCTCTTGTCAAAATCACGAACTAGGCGGTGGTATTTGACAAAGTTTGCCAAGATAGCATCCTCAGGCACCTCTTCACCTGCCAACCACTTGTCTGTTGTCGCAAGCATCAAGTCTTCAATTTCCTGGTCTAAATCAACAAAACCACCTGTTTGAGACTTATCTGCTGGGATTTCAGCTGTCTTCTGCCATTCTCCATTGATTGCATCATAAAAATCATCTTGATAACGTGTCATCTTGTTCTCGCTTTCATTTTTTTAAGTTATTGCTAGCTTAACAAAAATTGCTTGGGAATGCAATTAAAAATGAACTTTCCTTTTCCATCATTTTTCAGTTATTATTTTAATTTTTTCAAAAATTAACTTGACTTAATTTTTTTTTTAATGTATATTAAGAGACAGGAGGAATACAACTGTATGATACGTATCGAAAACCTCAGTGTCTCCTACAAAGAAACGTTGGCACTTAAGGATATTTCACTAGTGCTCCAAGGACCAACAATTACCGGTATCATTGGTCCAAACGGTGCTGGGAAATCAACATTATTAAAAGGGATGCTGGGAATTATCCCACATCAAGGTCAGGCATTTCTCGATGACAAGGAAGTTAAAAAATCCTTACATCGAATCGCCTATGTCGAACAAAAAATCAATATCGACTACAACTTTCCCATCAAGGTCAAGGAATGTGTCTCGCTAGGACTATTTCCCTCTATTCCTCTCTTTCACAGTTTAAAAGCTAAACATTGGAAGAAAGTGCAAGAGGCCCTTGAAATTGTCGGTCTAGCTGACTATGCTGAACGGCAAATCAGTCAACTGTCTGGAGGTCAATTCCAGCGGGTCTTGATTGCCAGATGTCTGGTGCAGGAAGCCGACTATATCCTCTTGGATGAACCCTTTGTTGGGATTGACTCAGTCAGTGAAGAAATCATCATGAATACGCTGAGAGATCTGAAAAAAGCTGGAAAGACGGTTCTCATCGTCCACCACGACCTCAGCAAGGTTCCCCACTACTTCGATCAAGTCTTGCTTGTCAATCGAGAAGTGATTGCCTTTGGTCCAACCAAAGAAACCTTTACCGAAGCCAATCTCAAAGAAGCTTACGGTAATCGACTATTTTTCAATGGAGGTGACCTATGATTGCAGAATTTATCGATGGATTACAAAAATTCCATTTCTTACAAAATGCCTTGATAACGGCTATTGTCATCGGGGTCGTAGCTGGAGCTGTGGGATGTTTCATCATCCTACGAGGGATGTCACTCATGGGAGATGCCATTTCACATGCTGTCTTGCCAGGTGTAGCCCTCTCCTTTATCTTGGGCCTTGACTTCTTTATCGGAGCCATTGTCTTCGGACTACTAGCTGCTATCATCATTACCTACATCAAGGGAAACTCGATTATCAAAAGCGATACCGCCATCGGCATTACCTTTTCTTCTTTCTTAGCCCTCGGTATCATCTTGATTAGTGTCGCTAAAAGTTCAACTGACCTTTTCCATATTCTTTTTGGTAATATCCTGGCCGTCCAAGATACGGATATGTTTATTACTATGGGTGTGGGGGCAGCCATTCTCTTGTTGATCTGGATTTTCTTCAAGCAACTCTTGATAACATCCTTTGATGAACTCTTGGCTAAAGCCATGGGAATGCCTGTCAATTTCTATCACTACCTTCTCATGGTACTCCTAACTCTCGTGTCTGTGACAGCCATGCAAAGTGTCGGAACTATCCTGATTGTAGCCATGCTGATTACCCCAGCGGCAACTGCTTATCTCTATGCTAATAGCCTGAAAAGCATGATTTTCCTTTCCTCAACATTTGGAGCGACAGCTTCAGTTTTGGGGCTCTTTATCGGCTATAGCTTTAACGTTGCAGCAGGTTCTAGTATCGTGCTTACAGCCGCTAGTTTCTTTCTCATTAGCTTCTTTATCGCTCCAAAACAACGATATTTGAAACTGAAAAATAAACATTTGTTAAAATAAGGGGCAAAACCCCAATAAATTGGAGGATCTAATGAAAAAATTAGGTACATTACTCGTTCTCTTTCTTTCCGTCATTGCTCTTGTAGCATGTGCTAGCGGAAAAAAAGATGCAGCTTCTGGTCAAAAACTAAAAGTTGTTGCTACAAACTCAATCATCGCTGATATTACTAAAAATATTGCTGGTGACAAGATTGATCTTCACAGTATCGTTCCTGTTGGTCAAGACCCACACGAATACGAACCACTTCCTGAAGACGTTAAGAAAACATCTCAAGCTGATTTGATTTTCTATAACGGGATCAACCTTGAAACAGGTGGCAATGCTTGGTTTACAAAATTGGTAGAAAATGCCAAGAAAACTGAAAACAAAGACTACTTTGCAGTCAGCGAAGGCGTTGATGTTATCTACCTCGAAGGCCAAAACGAAAAAGGCAAAGAAGACCCACACGCTTGGCTTAACCTTGAAAACGGTATGATTTTTGCTAAAAACATCGCAAAACAATTGAGCGCGAAAGACCCTAGCAACAAGGAATTCTACGAAAAAAATCTCAAAGAATATACTGATAAACTAGACAAACTTGATAAAGAAGCTAAAGAGAAATTTAACAACATCCCTGCTGAGAAAAAACTCATCGTAACCAGCGAAGGATGCTTCAAATACTTCTCTAAAGCCTATGGTGTCCCAAGTGCCTACATCTGGGAAATCAACACTGAAGAAGAAGGAACACCTGACCAAATCAAGACCTTGGTTGAAAAACTTCGCCAAACAAAAACTCCTTCCCTCTTTGTAGAATCAAGTGTGGATGACCGTCCAATGAAAACTGTTTCTCAAGACACAAACATCCCAATCTACGCACAAATCTTTACTGACTCTATCGCAGAACAAGGTAAAGAAGGCGACAGCTACTACAACATGATGAAATACAACCTTGATAAGATTGCTGAAGGATTGGCAAAATAAGCCTCTGAAAAACGTCATTCTTTTCCGAATTGACGTTTTTTCTCTGCCCACATTTCCAGTCAAATCATTGGAAAATTCTGACCGTTTCAGCTACAATGGAAGAAAAAAGATTGGAGTATCCTATGGTAACTTTTCTCGGAAATCCTGTGAGCTTTACAGGTAAACAACTACAAGTCGGCGACAAGGCACTTGATTTTTCACTCACTACAACAGACCTTTCTAAAAAATCTCTGGCTGATTTTGATGGAAAGAAAAAAGTCTTGAGTGTCGTGCCTTCTATCGATACAGGTATCTGCTCAACTCAAACGCGTCGTTTTAACCAAGAACTGGCTGGGATGGACAACACGGTCGTCTTGACTGTCTCTATGGACCTCCCTTTTGCCCAAAAACGTTGGTGTGGTGCTGAAGGTATTGAAAATGCCATCATGCTCTCGGACTATTTCGACCAGTCCTTTGGACGTGATTATGCCCTCTTAATCAATGAGTGGCACCTATTGGCACGCGCAGTCTTTGTCCTCGATACTGACAATACTATTCGCTACGTTGAATACGTGGACAATATCAATTCTGAACCAAACTTCGAAGCCGCAATTGCAGCTGCTAAAGCCCTATAGAAAAAATCCTCTGTCACAAAGAGTTCCCTTCTCTTTGAAACGGAGGATTTTTGTTTACGAGTAAATATAAGTTCAATCAGATAAAAACAACTACCTTACTCTACAGATTTCAAGGCTTCAAGCATATCAACCTTTCTCAGATGATGATTGACGAAGAAACCAAGCAAGGTCAAAATGATGCTTACTGCTGCCACTGGGATTACATAGACTTCCCAGCCTACCTGCGGATAAAAGAGAATAGTAGCAGGCGAAATCATTTGAATCAAAAATTGATGTAAATAGAAACCAGATACCAAACCAAGTACGATTCCCACAAGGGACAGCACAATCGTCTCACGGTAAATGTAGAGAGTGACTTCATTATTATGAAAACCGAGAACCTTGATAGTGGAGAGTTCACGGATTCTCTCAGCTACGTTAATGTTGGTTAGATTGTAAAGGATAACGATAGCCAACAGAACCGATACGATGACCAAGATGGTCATAGTCTGATTGAGTGAGCTAGCGACGGAGTCAAAGAGTCGAATGGCTGAAGCATTTTGGACAACGCTGGACACCGCAGCTTGATTCATAAGTAAGCCGGCCTGCCTTTCGATACTAGTTGCACTGGTATCCCTTAGCGAAACCAGATAAGTGTTGGCTTGGGGTAGCTGGCCGTAAATTTGCTCATAGCTAGCCTGACTCATATAAATAAAGTGACCAACGTAGTTCTCAGTAATAGCAGCAACCGTTAATTCCTTACCTTCAATTTCTAGAGTTTGTCCAACCTTGACACCTGCCAGCTGGGCAAGTTTAGCTGTAATAACGACGCCATCTTTTAATGTCAGCTCCTGCTGATGATGTTGCAGATGGATAAAGGGAGTCAAATCCTCCTTCTCTGTCATCATAAGAGTAACAGTCTGAAGACCAGCCTTGCCTTTAAAATCCTTGTCTAGCGTCTTAGAATAAATTTTCTGGTAGGCTTGAATAGCCTGACCTTTCAACACTTCTTCTAGATTTGCCTTGTCTTGATTGGTCGCACTAAGATTTTCAGAGACAATCATTTGATACTGTTGGATTTGTTGAAACTGTCTAGACGGAACTCCTGCTACAGAGGATTGGATTCCCAAACCTGCAAAGAGCAGAGCGACTGAACCTGCCACACCAAAGATCGTCATCAACATACGCTGCTTATAAAGGAAGATATTTCGGGCTGTTACCTTATGGTTAAAACTGAGACGACGCCAGATAAAACCGATGCGCTCCAGTAAGATTTTAGCTCCTTTGACAGGTGGTTTAGGCAGTAAAAGCTGGGCTGCTTCATCATGAAGTTCCCTACGAGCTACCAAGTAGGCTGGTAACACACTCGCCAACCAACCCAAACCAAGAGCTAGTAAACTATAGCTCCAATAGAAGTGAATCTGGGTTTCTCCCACCACCATGCCTTTTGTAATGACACTTGAAATCACACTGGCTAGCATATAATGGCCAAGTATGCTACCAAGAGCTGTTCCGACAGTCCCAGCTACCAGTCCGTAGAGGAGAAATTTAGCGATAATATCCTTACTACGATAGCCCAAGGCTTTAAAAATCCCTGCATGAGTTCGCTCTTCATCCACAAAGCGAGTCATGGTTGTAAAGGTCACCATGGCTGCTACGGCATAAAGCACCACAGGAAAGATATTGCCCACTGCTCGAATACTGGCTGAAGCATTGCTATACATGAGATAGCCCTGACCACCTGGTATGGTCTGCCGATTATAGACTTGATACTTAGGCTCCTCCAAATCATCTAAGACTTGCTGATGTTTTTCTAATTTTTCCTTTTCTTGGGCCAGATTTTGTTCAGCCTGCTTTAGTTTGTCCTCTTCCTTGCTCAATTCCTGCTTGGCTTGAGTAAGTTGAGCACTGGCCTGCTCTCTCTGGGCTTGAGGGAGAAAGGCTAGTTGACTTTCCTGAGCCTGTAAACGAGCTTGAGCAGCTGCTAAACGACGCTTGCCTTCCTGCAAATTAGTCTCAGCCTTGTCAAGGGTCTCTTGGCCTTTGTATAGAGACTCTTGGCCTTCTTTTCTCAAGAGTTGCAGACGTGCCTTGCCATTATCTGACAGAACTTGTTCTAGGTCTTCCTGATGTTGCTTGGATTTTTCTTCATAAGCTTCTGAGAAAGCATTTAAGCCTGCTAAATCTTGATATTTCAAACGAGCTATATTGTAGACTTTCTGATCAAACTGACTAGGTAAAATCACCCCATAGGCTGTCAGAGTCCCACTTCCACTGCCTGCGTAGCCCATATCTCTCTGGGAGAGGATTTCAGCTGAATCCACAAAACCAGTAATGGTATAAGTATGATCTTTTAAAGAGGAATGACCCTCTTCTTTTTCTTTAAAACTAATCTCCTGTCCTAATCTATATTGCCCCTGCAGATGACTTGCCAAAGCGATTTCCTTGTCTGACTGAGGAAGTCGTCCCTCTCTTAGCTGAAAGGTTGAAATTCGCTCTGGTTTGGAGTACAGCCGAATGGCATCCTGCCCATTCTCCATAGTCACATCTGTCAAATAGCCAAACTCAACCTCTGCGCCCTCCGTCTGTTCTAGTTCTTCTTGATCTGTTTGATCCAAACCATAATTAGACATAACTGCCAAATCCAAGGTTTGAGCAGTTGTTAAATAAGCATTAGCTGTCGCCTCCATGTTGGGGCTAGTCACTTTGAGGCCTACTAGGGCTAGAGACCCTAACATCATCAAGGTCAAGATGGATAAAAAACGCCCCTTGGATCCTGTGAAGGACTGAATTAAGTCCTTCCAATAGGTTTTTCGCTTGATCATGCTAGTACTCCAAACTGTCGATATCCTGAGGTTGCTGGTTCATCACCACATCCTTGACACTGGCATCGTGCATATGAATCACGCGATCAGCAATAGGAGCTAGTGCGCTATTATGGGTCACGATAATCACCGTCGCTCCCTTTTGAAGAGACATATCTTGGAGAATCTTCAAGACTTGCTTACCCGTCTGATAATCCAAGGCTCCAGTCGGTTCGTCACAAAGGAGAATTTTAGGATTTTTGGCTACCGCGCGTGCAATGGAGACTCGCTGTTGCTCCCCTCCAGAAAGCTGGGCAGGAAAGTTGTTGAGACGATGATCCAGACCTACATCTGTCAAGACCTGCTCAGGATCCAAGGCATCTGTCACGATTTCTGAGGCCAACTCCACATTTTCCTTAGCTGTCAGATTGGACACTAGATTATAAAACTGAAAAACAAAACCAACATCATTTCTGCGGTAATTGGTTCTCTGGTGGGAACTATAGTCTGCAATATTGACACCATCAATCCAAATCTCCCCCTCATCATTGGTATCCATTCCCCCAAGAAGGTTAAGAACTGTTGACTTACCTGCACCAGATGCACCTAGAATAATCACCAATTCACCCTTTTCGATTTCAAAATTCACATCGCGATTGGCCACAATCTCCGTGTCCCCAACCTGATAACGCTTGTAACAGTGTCTCATCTCAATATAAGCCATAAGACCCATCCTCTCTCAAACAAATTACTTCCTACTACCATTATAACGCTTTTTCAACTAGTTGGAAACTGCTTACATTCTCAAATCCTTATTAAAAGGCAGTTTCAAATTACTGCCTTCTATTATCTTCTTAAAAATAAAATTGAACAAGATCACCTTCTGCTGTTGCCACCGAAATACAATCTTTCCCCATGTATTTCACTTTTGCTTTTTCTTGATTCATTTCAATCACACTCTTCTCAATACCTGGATAAGAGACTCGCAAATCTCCCCCGCTTCTTGATAAAATGGTCATCTGTAAGAGTTTTTTATCCTCCCACCGCATACTAACTTCAAAATGTCCACGTGCCACTAAGCCTGAAACAGAACCCCTTGACCATGCATCAGGTAGGGCAGCTAGGGGCACCAGAGAAGCTGTATGAGACTGGAGCAACATTTCTGCTATGCCACTCGTAGCACCAAAATTACCATCTATCTGAAAAGGAGGATGGCTACACCAAAGATTTGGCAGAGTGGATGACTTTAACTGCTCTGCTAATAATTTATGAGCTCGATTGCCATCTCCTAGACGCGCCCAGAGATTAATTTTATTAGCCTTGGACCAACCTGTTCCGCCATCTCCACGATCATTGAGGCTAGCACGCGCCGCTTCAAGATACTCTTGTCCCTTATAGCTAAAAAGATTTCCAGGATAGAGTCCCACTAGATGGGAAGCGTGCCGATGCTGAGCCTCCACTTTCTCATTTTGAAAATGCTGCTCTTCCTCTTCATACCACTCCCTGATTCGACCAGATTGAGTGATTTGAAGAGGATTAAGCAGATCAAACTTCTCCTTAACCTCAGTCAACAAGTCCTCATCCAGCCCCAATTCCTGAGCAGCCTGAATAAAATCATGAAATAACTGCCAAATCAGAGATTGGTCATACGTATTGCCAATCGAAATCGGACCATGTTCCGGTGAGTAAGACGGAGAAGATACCCAACGTTGAGCCTGCTGATCCTCATGTAAAAAATCATTCCAAAAACGAACCGTTTCCTTCAACATGGGATAAATTTTCTCCCTGAGATAGTCTTGGTCCCTGTAAAATAAATAGGCTTCATAAACAGTTTGCATCATCCACGCATTGGCAGCTGGTGACCACCCCCAATAGTAATCCCAACCAGGTGCCGTCCAACCAAAGGGAGTCGCTTGAGTATGAACCAACCAACCATTCTCCTCCCCTTCTTGAGAGACGATTCCTGCATACCTTGCAGCTGCTAGACGACCATAGCTACGTAAATCATCTACATAGTTGATGATCGGAAAGGCTGTCTCTAGGAGATTGGTAACATAGGCTGGCCAATAATTCATCTGCAGATTGATATTCAGGTGATAGTCCGAATTCCAAGGAGGATTATCGACCGCATTCCAGACCCCTTGCAAGTTAGCTGGTAGAGCATCTGGACAATCTCTGGAAGAACTAATCAATAAATACCGTCCATACTGGAAGAAGAGCTCCTCCAAAGCCTGCCCTGCTTGTGGCTTATAATTTTTTAACAACTCATCTGTAGTGGATGTGTCAACATCAGCTCCCAAATCCAATTGAACACGCTGAAATAAGGCTTGGTAGTCCTCAATATGCCTTGATTTCAATTGGGCATAGCCCTTTTCTTTAACTGTCTCCACCAAGTCTCTTACCTGTTGCTCTAAATCTATTTTCTTGCGATAATTACTAGCAGGATTTTGGGCAAAATCCGTCTTAGCCGCCAAGAAGAGATTGGCATAACTGGCTCCTGATATCTGAATCTTATCTGACCAGACTCTAATATCTCCATCCGTTTCCCAAGCTAAACAGCTAGCAAACTGCAGGTCATTGTCCTTAACCCATCCCTTCATCAAGATATGAGAAGCAGTGATATCTAGCTGGCACTCTTTGTAATCAGATTTTTCCTGTTCATACTTTTCATCAGAAGCCAAATCACGACTTAGCGACAGTTCTATAGTAAAATCTAGAGTTTCCGACCCTTCCTTAGTAAAGCGCTGAACCAAGAGATTATCTGGAAAACTCGCAAAAGCTTCACGTTCAAATCGCGTTCCCTTATAGGCATAAGAAGTCGTCGCAAGTGCCTTACTGATATTCAGCTGTCTCTGATAGTCCGTCACCTGAGACAAAGTCGTGCCTTGCTGGCTGAACTCAATGAAAATATCTCCAAAGGACAGATAGGTCCCATATTGACTCGTTTTAGGCCCGACTAGGTACTGTTCAGCCAGTTCCTTAGCAGTATTGTAGTCTCTATTTTCCAAAGCCTGCCGAATCTCAGATAAAAAGTTATGCTGATCCTGAAGATTTCCACCCTGATAATCGGAACTATCTGGTTGAGGTCCACCAGACCAAAGGCTCTTTTCATTGAATTGAATCCGCTCAGCTCCAATAAGCCCAAATACTTTTGCCCCTAAAGAACCATTGCCTATCGGTAAGGCCTCTTCTTCCCAACCCTTATATGTTATTGACGCTGGTTGCTTGTAGGCCAGTACATAATCTTGTTTTTTATTCCTTATCATACTACCATACTAACATAAAAAGCCTAGAAATCAATTCTAGACTTATAATTTTTTATTTTCCAAGGTAGTATTCAGAAACTACGTTCAATTTTTCGTCAAATTCGAATACCAATGGTGGGAAGTTAGGGATTTCTACGTCCATGATTTCGTCATCTGACAAACCTTTGATGTGTTTTACAAGGGCACGGATTGAGTTTCCGTGAGCTCCTACGAATACGTTTTTACCATCTTTAAGAGCTGGAGCGATTTTATCTTCCCAGAAAGGAAGGGCACGTTCCAAAGTCACTTTCAAGTTTTCAGCATCTGGAATAACTGAGTCGTCAAGTGAAGCGTAACGACGGTCTGTGTGAGCTGAGTGCTCATCATCACGATCCATGTTTGGAGGCAATACATCGTATGAACGACGCCAGATGTGAACTTGCTCATCACCAAATTGTTCAGCAGCTTCAGCTTTGTTTTTACCAGTCAAACCACCGTAGTGACGTTCGTTCAAACGCCATGATTTTTCAACTGGAACCCACAATTGGTCAGAAGCTTCAAGAGCCAAGTTAGTTGTTTTAATCGCACGTTTCAATACTGAAGTGTAAGCTTGGTCAAATTCGATACCAGCTTCTTTGATCAATTTACCAGCATCAATCGCTTGTTGTGTACCTTTTTCAGACAAATCAACATCAGCCCAACCAGTGAAAAGGTTAGCTTTGTTCCATTCAGACTCACCGTGGCGAGCAAAAACCAATTTTACCATTAGATGGATTCTCCTTTAAATTTTCCGAGGTTCCCCTCGTTTATCTATTCTATTTTACACAATTTTTCACAAAAAAGCTAGTCAAAACCAAAAAGGAAAGGACTGTTTGGCAATCCTTTTCCTTATTTTTTATCATTCAACTTTGAATTTTTTGAGACTTCCTAAAAATAGTGAACCACCGATAATTGCTAGGATTCCTCCTACCCAACCAAGGGCTGGAATCAATCCAACTGCTCCACCTACGATTAATAGGACAGAAGGAGCCGAACCAACACGACTTTCTCCCTTATAGTATACAATCGCAACAATTCCTAAAACCAAAATAGCAATTTTTAAAACGGTTGGAAGTAAAACTCCTGCAACTCCTGCAACTGTTGTAGATGCAGTTAATTCAGGACTCTGTGTAGCTGTTGCTGTGGCAGCTGTACTCACAACTGCTGCTAGTAAAAGAAACGGGGCAATAAGCAAGTAGAGTCCACCTACTAAACCAACAATACCACTATAAAGTGCTAAAGCTTTTGATTTCATAACAAATCTCCTTTTTTATTTTTTCAAGTAAGATTGTATCATATTTGCTAAAAAAAAAAAAAAGCATTTTCTGGAATTATAAAATAAAAACTTGCATAATATGAAATAAAATTAAGCAAATATGTGAAAAGAAATTTCCATTTCCCCCTTGCTAGTCTCCTTACTTTTTGTTAGAATGATGTCAAAAAATAAAGAAGGTTAACATTATGCCACAACATCTCTTTAAAGAATTGGCTCAACTAGAGCAAGTAGAGGCTCTAGCTCTAGGAGGTTCACGGGCCGGACAACATTTTGACAAAGACTCTGATTATGATGTATATGTCTACCTCAGTGCTCCTCTCTCGCCAGACATACGAAAAGAAATTCTCAGTAAATACTGCTCCTATAGGGAAATCGGTAATCAATTTTGGGAATTGGAAGACGATTGTGTTCTCAATAATGGTATCGAGATTGAGCTGATTTACCGCTCTCTGGACGAATTTGACAAAGATTTACAAGCCGTAGTTTTAGAGCACCAAGCCCAGAATTCTTACACCACTTGTATGTGGTACAATCTGCTCAACAGTAAGATTATCTACGATCGAGATGGTCACTATGCTGCCCTTCAGAAAAAGTACAATCTTCCTTATCCAGCTGAACTGAAAAAGAATATCATAAACAAGCAGTTCCTTCTCCTCGACCAAGCTATGCCAGCTTTTTCAAGACAAATCAAAAAGGCCCTCAAACGCCAAGATTTACTCAGCATCAATCACCGCACTAGTGAGTTTTTCGCCTCTTATTTCGATTTGCTCTTCGCCTTCAATGAGCAGCTCCATCCAGGAGAAAAACGCATGCTCCAGTACGCAAAAAATAATTGCTCTCATCTACCTCAACATTTTGAAGACAATATCCAAGACTATTTTCAAAATCTCTACCAGCTAGATCAGTATGAGAAAACAGTCCTAACTTTAGAGCAGCTCCTATTAAATCTCAAACACTTGATTAATGAATCTATTTAAAATTACAATAAAAGCTCATGAAATCTGCTTTTCAGATGATCCATGAGCTTTTTAAATTTCCATAATATATAGCAATGTAGAATTGATTGAAATAAGAGCAGGATAAAAAGGTACAAACATGATAAAAACGCATCGTATCAGGTGTTCAAAAACGTGATACAATGCGTTTAATAGACTATAAAATTAGTTGTCTTTTCTTCTCAAATTGTGTTTTCTCTAGACTTTTCAGCCTTATTTTTCTTCAAATCCTTCTGCGACTGCATCCGCAAAGTTTTCTTCTACGATGCTTGCACAGTGGTCACAGATGACTGCGTGGTAGCTACGTTCTGCTGTTGTTGGGTCAATACGACGGCAACGGTCACATACTTGGCCTGTAGCGCGTTCAACAGTGAAGGCTACATCTTCGAAGCTAACAGCAGCTTCTGGAGCTGGTCCTTCTGCGATAGTCAAGTCTGACACGATTAAAAGTTGAGCTACATTGCTGTTTACTGCTTCGAGTAGAGTTTTCACAACTTCGTTTGGATAAACTGTCAAGTGTGCTTCAAGTGATTTACCGATTACTTTTGCATTACGAGCTTCTTCCAAGGCTTTTTGAGCTTGTCCACGGAAGTCCATAAAGGCTGCCCATGTATCCAAGACTTCTTCTTGATTAGCAAAAGTTTCCGCTTCTGGCAATTCTGACAATTGAACGAAGTCTTCAGCTTCAAACTCAAGATATGACCAGATTTCTTCCGCAGTGTGAGGAAGGATAGGTGTCAAGAGTTTTGTGATTTTGACAAGAATGTCATAGAAGACAGTCTGCATTTGACGACGTTCCAATGATTTGGCACCTTCGATGTAAACAACATCTTTAGCAAAATCAAGGTAGAAGGCTGACAAATCAACGTTGATAAAGTTCACCAAGGCCTTGTAGATTGTCAAGAATTCAAAGTTAGCATAGGCATCACGAATGGTCTTGACAAGCTGGTTAAAGCGAATCGTCATGTACTTATCAACTGAGCGAAGTTCATCGTAAGCTACTGCGTCTTGAGCTGGGTTAAAGTCAGATGTGTTAGCAATCAAGAATCGAAGGGTGTTACGGATTTTACGGTAAGTTTCAGAGACTTGGCTCAAGATATCCATAGAGATACGTACATCGTTGCTTGAGTCTACACTTGTTACCCAGAGACGCAAGATTTCCGCACCAAATTGTTTTTCAACATCGCTTGGAGCAATGGTATTTCCAAGAGATTTAGACATCTTCTCACCTTTACCGTCAAGGGCAAAACCTTGTGACAAGATTTGTTTGTAAGGTGCTACGCCATGGTTGGCAACAGATGTGATGAGTGAAGAGTTGAACCAACCACGGTACTGGTCAGAACCTTCTAGGTAAAGGTCTGCTGGGTAAGTCAACTCAGGACGGTTTACTACCACTCCATTCCATGATGAACCTGAGTCAAACCAAACGTCCATGATATCTGTTTCTTTTTTGAACTCACCATTTGGTGAACCTGGATGAGTAAATCCTTCTGGTAAGAGGTCTTTGGCATCACGTTCCCACCAAATGCTTGAACCATGTTCCTCAAAGAGTTGAGCCACGTGTTCAATAGTTTCAGCTGTCATGATCGCTGTACCATCTTCAGCGTAGAAGATAGGAAGTGGAACACCCCAAGCACGTTGACGAGAGATAACCCAGTCACCACGGTCACGAATCATATTGTAAAGACGGACTTTACCCCATTCTGAGTGGAATTTCACTTTTTCAATTTCGTCCAAGATTTCTTGGCGGAATTTAGAAACTGAGGCAAACCATTGTGGAACTGCACGCCAGATGATTGGTTTCTTCGTACGCCAGTCAAATGGGTATGAGTGAGAGATTTCTTCTTGGGCAAGAAGGAGGTTACCAAGTTTTTCAATAACAGTTGGAACTACCTTTTCATAGAATTGACCTTCAAACTCAGGACCAGCATTCTTCATCATGATACCACGTTCGTCAACAGTGACTGCGACTTCAAGATCATTAGCAATACCAACATTGTAGTCGTCCTCACCAAAACCAGGGGCTGTATGGACAATACCAGTACCAGAGTCAGTTGTAACGTGGTCTCCAAGGATAACCAATTCATCTACAGCTGTATCCCATGGGTGTTCTGTTACGATATGATTCAATTCTTGACCACGGTAAGTTGCCAACACTTGAACATCAGCCCAACCAAACTTCTCAGACAAGCTAGTCAATAATTCTGCAGCAACCACAAACTTACGAGTTTCACCAGCAGGTTGAACCAAAACGTAATCAATATCCTCACCAACAGTCAAACCACGAGAAGCTGTGATAGTAAATGGAGTAGTTGTCCAAACAACGATATAAGTATCTGTATCTAGAACACCTTTGCCATCTTTTACCTTATTGGCATAGTAAAGGGAAGTTGAAACCAAGTCATGGTATTCAATCTCTGCTTCAGCAAGGGCTGACTCAGATGACCAAGACCAGTAAACTGGTTTTGCACCACGGTAGATATAACCTTTATTAGCCATCTCACCAAATACACGGATTTGGGCTGCTTCATAATCAGGAGTCAAAGTCACATATGGATTTTCCCAGTCACCAGAAACACCCAAACGTTTAAAGTCTTCACGTTGTTTATCTACTTGAGAAAGAGCGTATTCACGGCAAAGTTTCAAGTACTCAACCAAGTCCATTTCTTTACGTTTGACACCTTGTTTTGCCAAAACTTGCTCGATTGGCAGACCATGAGTGTCCCAACCCGGGATAAATGGTGCGTAAAAACCTGACATAGATTTTGAGCGAACAATGATATCTTTTGAAATCTTGTTCATAGCATGTCCAACGTGGATATTTCCGTTAGCGTATGGAGGGCCATCATGTAAGGTAAAATGAGGTTTTCCTTGGTTCAATTCTTGACGACGTTGATAAAGTTTTGCATCTTCCCATTCCTTTTGCCAAACTGGCTCTTTGGTCGGAAGGCCTGCACGCATTGGGAAAGTTGTTTTCCCAAGATTAAGGGTATCTTTGAGTTTCATGGTATCTCCTTTATAAATAATAACAAATTAAAAACCACGACTTCCAAAAAGGACGAAAATCGTGGTACCACCTTTATTCGAAAAAAGACTCAGCTTTTTTCCTCTTATCCCGTAACGTGGGGAACGTCAAATCTTACTCCATTCAGACTTGATTGTTTGAGAGGATAATCTTATCAATAGGGATTACAGGACTCACACCATCTCCTGCTCGCTGGAAATATAAGGATAAGATATTGTTCTCAGATTATTTCTTATAAAATTGTAACAGATTCTTGCGGTGCCGCAAAACCTGGTTCTGAGTTTACAGCTTCAGTAGCTGGTGTTGGTCCTGAGTAATGGCTTGAAGCTACTTCTGGCTCTTCATACATTGGACCAACTGGATGAGCTGGACTTTCTTCAACAACTGGAGCTGGTGAAACCACTTGTTCCTGCTCAGCTCTTGCTTCTGCTTCTGCAAGTTCCTTATTAGCCGCTTCGATACGCGCTTGCAGCTCTGCCATTTCCTCGGGAGAAAACTGGCGAGTAATATCAATTGGTTCTTCCTCTTGCTGTTGTTGTAAGACAGAGTCACCTAAGACTTCGCTGACTACTTCTTTGAAGGCTTCATCACTTGTCTGAAGATAAGTTGCTGTTGGGCGAAGAATATCTTCCCAATCTGAAGATTCAACAATTGCTAACTGGCTCTCAATTGTAGATTTAAGACGTTGATGGAAGACACGGCTCTTGTTCTTCAACTCTTCAGTTTCGACAGCAACCTTCTTAGCATTGTCAGTTGCTTGACGAAGAATTTCATTTGCCTTGTACTTAGCTTCTTCCAACAAACGTTGTGCATCTTGCTCTGCTTGTTGGATAATATTGTTTGAACGTTCTGTTGCAGCTTGTTTTACTCGCTCAGCCGTATCCTGCGCAATCAACACAGATTGACTCAATGAATCTTTCATCTCATCAAAGTAAGACAAACGCTCTTCCAAACTCTTAATATGTAAATCCTTGTCATGATTAGAGCGAACCAAATCTTCATAATCACGGACTACAATATCTAAAAACTCATCTACTTCTTCTTGATCAAAACCTCTGAAGCGTGTGCTAAAGGTTTTATCTTTGATTTCTAACGATGTAATTGGCATATTTTTCCTCACTTACTTAATAACAATTGGACCGTTAATTTCTTTTTATCTTTTTTTGTTTGCCCATTATCTCTAACGAGTTTTAATCGACCAAATTTCCTCACACTAATCAAATCACCAACTTGGACTGCATAATCTGATTTTTCAACTAAATGGTAATTCACTTGGACTGCCTGTTTTTCAATTAGCTGACTTGCCTGATTTCTAGACAACTTGAAGACACCTGCTAGAAAAACATCTAATCTAGAACTAGCGATACAAATATCTAATTCTTGATAATCT
Organism: Streptococcus sp. KHUD_011; assembly: GCF_046352925.1. Lineage (GTDB taxonomy): Bacteria > Bacillota > Bacilli > Lactobacillales > Streptococcaceae > Streptococcus. The sequence goes on from NZ_CP157578.1 coordinate 1,452,145, forward strand.
TCTACTGTAGCAATTTTCTCAGTAAAATCCCGTTCTTCTATACGAACCGGTAAACGAGCAATTTTCGTAATGCCATCTTGAAAAAGGAGCATAAACTGTCGATTAATGATAATCTGTGCCCTCTCTTCATTGACTAAGATATCACCAAATAACTTCCTATCAATTCCCAGCTTGTTTAAAACAGTTCCTAATATTTTAGCATGTGTTAAGCGCTCAAACTTATTAGGATAGACTATTTCTTGCAAGGATAGTTCAAAATCAGAGAATTCTGGCTCAAAATAATCAGGATACAGGAGTACCCGTACATATTCAGTTTCAAGAAACTGCCGACTGCTCATATAGGAGATGCCGTTGGTTGATGCTAGAACCTTTAAAATCTTTTCTTGATGGGGATTTACAAAGGGTGTTAAAAAAGGAGAATACGAATCTTCTACCTTTTTTATCCATTCTGCTCCCTTATCAATAAAAGACGAATCATTCTTAGAAAAGTGTTGATAAATCATCTTGTTCATAGAAAAATCACTAAAAGTCGAATCAACTGTTCCCCTAGGAAGTGAACTAGTAATACCGCAATCCAGACAGACAAGTCAAGACCTGCAATCTGGAGAGGTAAACGTTGTAAAGGAGCTATTATCGGTTTCACTAAACTAATGATCAAGCGTCCAAGACGTGATTCATAAGCATTGGGAAACCAAGACATCAGAGCAAAAATGATTAAAATCAGTGAATAGATATCCACTGCATTTTGAATAAAACGAATGAGAAAGAGCATTATCTCACTCTCGTACGTTTCATGTCAAAACCAAATTCACCATTTTGTGATTCATCTGGGATTTTGATATCTTCAATATTGACGACAACATCAACTGGTGTCAGCAGGTACATAGTAGATGCTACCTTTTTCATGTTACCAGCTAAAACGTGACGTGCCCCATCCAGATAATCCAAACAACGACGAGCTTGGACTTCTGTCATATATTGGAAATCAATCAAAATACTTTCGTTACCAGCTAATAAATCAACAATATCTGTGGCGTCTTCGTATTTACGTGGATAACGAACATCAATTGTTACCTTATCAGTAGAACGTTGACTTTGCATAGCCAACTCTTGTTGACGGGCATGAAGACGAGTGATGTTTTTATCTTTAGATGGCGTGCTAGCAGCTTGTTGAGGCAACTCTTGAACAGAAGGGACTGGAGTCACAATCGGCTCTTCAGCTTTAGGCTGATAAGTAGTACCCACATCTTCTCCATCTTCTGTAAAATAATCTATAAATTTATCAAATCTATCTTTTAAAGACATAGTTCTTTCCTATTTAAAAAATGCTGAACCAATTCTGACAAATGTTGAGCCAAATTCAATCGCTTCCTTGTAGTCACGACTCATACCCATACTCAAGTCCGTCATTGGCATATTGGGAATTTGTTTTTCTCTAATTTCTAGTTGCAAATCCTGCGTAGCTTTAAAAATCTCTTTCAACTCATCACTACTAGCTTCAAAAGGAGCCATGGTCATCAAGCCGACATATTCGATTTTATCTAAGGTGGCCAACTCTGGCAAGAGCTCCAATAGTTCTTCCTTTGAAAAACCATGTTTGCTCTCTTCCTTTGAGATATTTACTTGTAAGAAACATTTAACAACTCGGTCACTTCTTTTTTGAATTTCCTCTGCTAGCTTTAATGAATCCAAAGCGTGGAAATAATCAACGTACTGAATGACATCTTTAACCTTGCGTCTTTGCAAGGTTCCAATCAAATGCCATGTAATATTTCTATCTTTTAAAGCTTCATATTTCTCAAGAAATTTATCCACACGATTTTCACCAATATGATGCACACCTAGCGGAAGCAAAGCCTCCGCTGTCGGTACGTCTACATATTTTGTAACAGCAAGAACCGAAACAGAATTGGCTTCTCTTCCTGCCTGCTGACTTGCATCTTTTATTTGTTGAAAAACACGTTCTGTATTTTCTTTCAAATTCATTTACTTAACGATTTTTGAAAAATGGAGGAGTGTCTAATTCATCCTCATCGTGTAAAGATGGTGCTTCGAAACGTTCAACTGGTGATACCACTGAATCAGTTGGTCGAACAATTGTCTCACGACGCAGGTCCCAATCACCAAATGCTGAAGATTGAGAAGTTTCTGTACGACGAGGTGCTGGACTTGGAATTTCTGCAGTTTCAGCCATATCAAAGTGACGATTATGATTGTGTGCATGGCTAGGACTTGCTTGTTCATGACGAACAGCTTGTCTTGGTGCATGACCAACAACTTTTTCAACACGATCTTGACGAACACCAGTTGCAACGACTGTAACACGGATTTCATCTTTCATGTTTTCATCGATTGATGTTCCGAGCCAGATGTTCACTCCTTGACCAGCTGCTTGGTTGACAATTTCTGAAGCTTCTTCTGCCTCAATCAAAGTCAAGTCAAGACCACCAGTAACGTTGACGATGACATCCTCAGCACCGTCAATAGTTGTTTCAAGAAGTGGTGAGTAGATTGCCTTACGAGCTGCTTCTACCACACGTTCTTCTCCACTACCGATACCGATACCCATTAGGGCGTTTCCTTTATTTGCCATAACTGTTTTCACATCGGCAAAGTCAAGGTTAATCAAACCAGGATTTGTGATCAAGTCCGTAATCCCTTGAACACCTTGGCGAAGTACGTTATCTGCTTCGCTAAGAGCTTCAAGAAGTGGCGTTTTCTTATCAACAATTTCAAGCAAGTTGTTGTTTGAAATAATCAATAGAGTATCCACATGTTCGCGAAGTTGATTGATTCCTTCCACAGCGTATTGGCCACGTTTGCTTCCTTCAAAACCGAAAGGACGTGTCACAACACCAACTGTAAGAGCACCTAAATCTTTAGCAATGCGGGCAATAACAGGAGCTGCACCAGTACCTGAACCACCTCCCATACCTGCAGTGATGAAGACCATATCTGCTCCAGTAATAGCTTGAGTCAAGGCTTCTTCGCTTTCTTCGGCTGCCTTTTGACCGATTTCAGGTCGACCGCCAGCACCCAAACCACGAGTCAATTTAGGACCTAACTGAATTACAGTCTCAGCTTTTGTACTACTCAAAGCTTGTACATCTGTGTTTGCTGCGATAAATTCTACGCCTGCAACACCTTCGTCAACCATGCGGTTAATGGCGTTACCACCACCTCCACCAACACCGATTACTTTAATCACTGCACCTTGAGCAGCCGCTGTATCAAATGAAAATGTCATAGTTTATTTTTCCTCTTTTATTCATCAAACATACTTCCAATTAAACCACGGAAGCGATCTGCGATTTTTGGTTTATTTTGAGAAGATACTTTATCTTCTTTCGGAGCAACTACGTTCGTAGAAGCTGATTGCTCTACCTCAGTATTTTGAACTGGTTGAATAGGGGTAGGTTGTGCTACCTGCGTAACACGTTGAATCATCCCACCAAAATTAATTGGTTGGTGACGCAAAGTATCCTCACCCTTGACTGCTCGTTGTGCCAACAAATGCACTTCAGTCAATTGACCAGCAAATTCAGATAAGCTAATCACATGAGCGAAGGCAGGGTTACGGATTCCAACTTGATTTGGAACGTAAAGTTTAACACCAACGCCAAATACTTCCTGCGCAAGTTCTACAATACCTGGTAAAATAGCATTTCCACCAATCAGAACAATCCCACCTGGAAGATCCAACAAATGTCTTCTTTCCAACTCTTGTTTGATTTGTTCAAAAATGTGTTTAATGCGAGCTGAAATAATCTCTGCTAGGTAGCTTTCTGTAACTTCTACAGGCTCTACTTCACCAATCACTTCAACTTGGAAGGTTTCATTACTTGCAAGTGAAGGGTAGGCTTCACCATAGTTTAATTTCAATCCTTCAGCTAATTTCTGTGAAGTCTTCAAGACTTTAGAGATATCTTTTGTGACATAATCTCCACCTTCTTGAAGAATATTTGTAAACTGGAGTTCTTGGTTACGGATTGTAGCAACAGTTGTTTGACCTGCTCCCATATCAATCACAGTAGCTCCAAATTCACGTTCTCCTTCGTTCAAGACTGAACGAACCAAAGCCAATGGTGAAATAATAATATTTTCAACTTGAACACCTGAGCGCTCAACTGTCTTGCGTAAATTGTGAAGAATAGTACGTGGACCTGTGTAAAGCAAACCACGCATTTCAAGACGAACCCCCATCATACCACGTGGGTCACGAATACCTTGGAAACCATCTACGATAAATTCTTCTGGAATAAAAGTAATGACTTCACGATCTGGTGTCATACTCTTTGTCAAGGCTGATTTAACAACATTTTCAACATCTTGATCTGTAATTTCTTTTGTATCAGATGTAACTGGAATCATACCTTGAGTTGGTTCTACTTGCAAAAGATTTCCAGGCAAACCAACATTCACTGATTTGATTGAAATGCCAGCTTTCTCTTCTGCTTGGGAAATAGCTGACTTGATAGCAGTTGCTGCTGCTTCAATATCAACGATAATCCCATCCTTTACACCTTTACTCTTGGCATTACTTACACCAATTACGTTTAGTTCACCATTTCTATGCTCGGCAACCAATACTTTAATCGAATTAGTTCCGATATCTAAGCCTGTAAAAAAACCATCTCTAGCCATTACATCGCATCCTCTCTCTTCCAAGTTTCAAACTTCTATTCAATATAGCTAAAATAGGGCATAGCTATTCACAGAATATTATAACACAAAAAATCCAATCGTGCTTAGTTTTTCCTAAATTTACTTACCATTTTTTCACATTCTTTCCTTAGCTTTTTTTATTTTCCAAACAAGTTATAAAAAATCAGATTTATGAAAAAAAGAAAGCTCATTTCTAAGCTTTCTTTGCAATCATTTTTTCTGCTTCTTGTTCTAAAAATAGTTCCAAGATTTTCTTTGTCAATGTGATCGCCGCTGCCAAGGCCAGGGAAACGATTAAATAATTAGCTACTAAGCCATGGTCTCCAACCAATGGTGGTTTTGTCAAGAATCCGTAATCTCCACCTGTTACTAAATTGACCACAAAAATCAAGGCATTTAGTGCAAAGGTCATGAGAAAAATTCCCTTCACATCCAGCAATCGCGCGTTATACTGTCTCAATAGATAAACTAGAGAGTTCCCCAAGAGAGCTAAGTGGCCAAAGATAAAGGATAAAATCGCAATATGCGGGAATGGATAAGGATCTGGCACTGGATAAACAAAGGCTGCTAATGTCCCAAATGTTCCTAGTAATGCAAAATACTGCCGATATTTGGACTGACCAGGAAGCAAAAGCACCACAAACATAGCCATACGGCAATGGTAAAAGGGTAAGCTTTCTGACAATGGCATATGATTAACCCCGTACCATCCATAAAGAAGGATTAACTGAACTGCCTGCAAGATTTGGAAAAATCGTTGATAAGCCTTCTTTTCACGATAACGATAGGCTGTATAAAAGGTCAAAGCCAAGAGTGTAAATATACTGACATACCAAAAAAGGTCAAATTTGGGTGGCTCTGTTGCTTGGGTCGTAAAGAAAATATCCCATAAATTCATCTAGTCTTCCTCATGATTCAAAATTTTCCTGCATTTTATTATACCATGCTACTTAAGAAAAATGGATTTAGAAATACGTAAATGTTTGACAAAATCACTTGTCTTCATTTTCTAAACTTTCTACCAACTTGGCTAGGTTCATAGAGTTAGAGCCTTTGAGCAAGATTTGATCATTAGCTCCTAGACTTTCCTTGACCTGCTTAACTAGGTCTTCAAATTGGTCTTGGTTTTCTGTTTTCTTGAAGTAGTAAACGTGGCCGATTGGGAACATTTGACTAGCCAATTGGGCCAATTCTGCAATGTCGTCTCCATAGAAAATCACGGTATCCAGCACATCTGGCGAGAGGCTCAAAATCATCTGATTATGGAGTTGAATAGACTGGTCACCAAGCTCCTTCATATCCGCCAAAACTGCAATTTTCTTGCCACCTTCATTGGCTGGAATGGCAGAGAAAGTCTCTAAAATCAGCTTCATAGCAGTTGGATTGGCATTGTAAACATCTGATAGGATATCTGCTCCATTGGCCGCTTTCTTCCACTCGGTACGGTTACGCGTCAATTCAAGATTTTGGAAGGCCAAACGAATTTGCTCCTCTGAAACTCCTTCTTGTAGGGCAACATAAGACGCAATCATAGCATTGGTGGCATTGTACTTACCAGTCACTGGCAAATCAAGGGCTTGTTCCAAGAAATTAGCCTTAAAGGTCAGACTATCCTTACGCTCAACCAAGTCGGTAATTTCCAACTCTGCTCCTTGGCCAAAACGAACTACCTTTTTATCAGTTGGCAAGTAGTCCTCTACAATAGTGTCAGCTGGCGCTAAAAGCAAGGAATTCGAAGACATCCCGTCTGCAATTTGCATTTTCCCTTTAGCAATCTCTGAACGGTCTTTGAAAAAGGCCAAATGTGCTTCTCCAACCAAGGTCACAATGGCTGTTTTTGGATGGGCCAATTCTGACAAGAGATGAATATCTCCCAAGTGATCCTGTCCCATCTCTAAGACCAACTTTTCTGTTCCTTCAGGCATATGGAGAACTGTGTATGGAAGACCAATCTCGTTATTGTAGTTGCCTTGAGTTTTGTAGGTTTTGTAGGTTGTTGATAGCAAGTGCGCTAACATATCCTTGGTCGTTGTTTTACCATTTGAACCTGTGACCGCAAAGACATCAACTGCTGTTTTTTCAAGATAGTAGGCAGCTAGGGATTGAAAGGCAGCCAAAACGTCAGCTACTAGAATGTAGGGATGATTTGCGACCTCTTTCTCAGACAGGGTTGCAGCAGCGCCATTTTCAAAGGCTGTTTCTATAAAGTCATGACCGTCACGCGCACCTTTGAGGGGGACAAATAAATCTCCTGTTGCAATCAAACGACTATCAAACTCAGCTTTCTCTAACTGGATGTCCTCAAAGGTGCTAATATCATTTTTAGCTCCTACAACTTGGGCCACTTCATGAATTGTTAATTTCATTTCTACTCCTTTAAAAAGGGTTGAAATCCGAGAACTAAAATCACCTTGTAGTGATGGTTCTGGTTTCTACCCTCTCTTTCATTTTTATAGCAAATGCGCTTCGCGCTTGTCAAAACTTTCTTTAGCAAGATCAACCAATCGCTCGATTAAGTCTGGATAGCTGATTCCCATATTGTCCCAAAGTAGTGGGTACATAGACCACTGGGTGAAACCTGGCATGGTATTAAGCTCGTTTAGGAAAATCTCTCCCTTATCAGTATAGAAGAAATCGCAACGAGATAGACCTAAACCACCAATGGCACGGAAGGCTGTTTCTGCATTTTGACGCATGACAACTACCACATCATCACTGATTTTAGCTGGAATATCCATAGTAATCTTGTTATCAATATACTTGGCATCGTAGTCATAGAAGGCAACATCCTTGACTACTTCTCCTGGAAGGGTGCTTTTAACATCGTAGTTACCCAGTAGCCCAACCTCGATTTCACGGGCATTCACTCCTTGTTCTACCAAGACACGACTATCATATTGGAAGGCAAGTTTCAAGGCTTGACGGAGTTCGTCTTGATTTTCAGATTTGGAAATACCGACACTTGAACCCATGTTTGATGGTTTTGTGAAGACTGGATAAGTCAATTTTTCTTCCACTTCAGCAATTTTAGAAGTTACATCATCACCTTCGACAATGGCTACATAAGGAACTTGGGCAATCCCGACAGATTCTAACACACGCTTGGTCGTGATTTTATCCATGGCAAGACTGGATGACAAGATGTTACAACCAACATAAGGCATTTTCAAAACTTCGAGGAAGCCTTGAACAGAGCCATCTTCTCCCATCGGACCATGGAGGACTGGAAAGACCACTGCTCCCTCTTCGTAGATGGCACTTGGTGCAACTTTCTTATCCCAATCAATGGTTTCATTGGTCATAAGACGATCCTCTTGACCTGGAGTCTGGTTAAATTCTTGCGTTTTAATAAAGTCACCTGACTGGCTGATGAAGAAAGTCTTGACTGTAAAACGGTCGTAGTTGACCGCACGCATGACACTTTCAGCTGAAAGAACAGAGACTTCACGCTCTGCACTACGTCCACCATATAAAAGAATAATCGTTTGTTTCATATTATTTGTTCCAATTCTAATAGAATACTCGTTCTTTAGTATATCATATTTGCTTCTTTTTTGAAACTTGAACCTGATACTGGTCTTCAATAAATCTAAAAAGAGACCGATAAAACAACTGTCGATCTCCGTGATTTTTGTATAAATGAATTGAGTGTGTTAATTTGTCTACACTTACAACTCTGTTCGATTTTCAATGGCTCGTAAGAGTGTAACTTCATCCGCATACTCGATATCTGCCCCCACAGCAAGACCTCGTGCTAGACGCGTAACCTTGATACCAGCCGGCTTGAGCAAACGAGAAAGATACATGGATGTCGCTTCACCATCTGCTGTAGCATTTGTTGCTACGATTACCTCTGAAACTTCACTATCCATCAGACGAGTCATGAGGCTCTTGAGATTGATATCGTCCGGACTGATACCATTCATGGGAGAAATAAGACCATGTAAAACATGATAGAGTCCATGGTATTCTTGGATGTTCTCCATGGCTGCCACATCGCGACTATCCTCGAGAACTAAAATCGTCGTCTGGTCCCGACTTGGATCGGTACAGATAGAGCAAGGATCGTCATCAGTTAAACGACCACAGATGGAACAATAGGTCAGCTCTCTCTTAGCAGAAAGGAGATTTTTGGCAAATTCATTGACATCATCATCAGACATTCCAATCGTATAAAAGGCCAGACGTGTAGCCGTCTTAATCCCGATACCTGGTAACTTGGAATAACTATCAATTAGCTTGGCTATAGGTGTTGGATAAAGCATAAGTTCCTTTCTAATTCATTGGATGGTGTTGATTATAGAGGTTGATAATGTCGCGCGCAATGGAAGGTCCGACACCATTTGTAAGGTTGGTGTTATGAGGGAAGACAACAGCTACAGCGATTTGAGGATTATCTGATGGTGCATAGGCTACAGCATTAGTATTGTTAGCTTTTTGACCACCCTCAACATAACTTTCGGCAGTACCTGTTTTTCCACTAATAGATACCGCTGCGCCATTTGAAAAGGCACGACCGGTTGTCAAAGCACTACCACCATGTGACACTTGATAAAATCCTTGTTGGAGGATGGAAACATCAGACTCAGAAATATTAATTTTATTCATTTCCTTGGTTTCAACAGATTGGATTAAGCTCCCTAAGCCGCCTTGTTCATTATTTCCATAAATCCCCTCAACAATGTGGGGCGCAATTCGAACACCGTTGTTGGCAATTGTGCCAACGTACTGGGCCAATTGCATAGGGGTATAGTTATCAAACTGACCAAATGCATTGGTAATGTAATTAGCAAAATTATACTCTTTTGGAATAAAACCAGTTGACTCATCTGGAAGGTCAATGCCTGTTGAAGCACCTAGACCATATTCCGCAAATGTCGCACGCAATTTCCCCATGGCAGATTCCAAATTGCTAGTTCCAACAAACATATTGGGTTGATAGGTCTGACCCATGATACCCAGAGCCGTTTGGACCATGTAGGTATTAGAAGAATACTCCAAAGCTTCCACAGCTGTAATCGGGAATGAACCGTAAGCCTGAGTATACCAAGAATTAATTGGAGATGAGCCTTGGAAGACAATCGGTTGGTCTGTCAAGGTCTGGTTCCCTGATAAAACTCCATTCTCCCAACCAGAGCTGATAGTCGCCGCTTTGACAACCGAACCTGGGACAAAGACATTGGTTACCGTTCCCAAGGAATCAGGCGTTAACTCTCCCGTTTTCAAGTCATGTTTGAGCCCTGACATAGACAAAACCGCACCTGTTTTGGGGTTCAAAGCAACTGCATAAACACCCTCAGAATACTTGGCTCCTCCATTTCCTAGTTCGGAATTGAAATAACTCTTAAGCAGATTGTCCACGCTATCTTGGAAGGACAAATCAATAGTCAATTTAATATTGTTACCTTTGGTACCATCTTCGATATTTTCGACACTTTCCATATTTCCGTGCTTATCTAGATGGATTTCTTTCACCGAGCGTTTTCCTTGCAAGGTTTCTTCATATTGTTTTTCTAGATAAGAGGTTCCAACACGGTCATTTAGAGAATAACCCTTCTTGATATAGGCATCCGCTTCTTCAGCTGGAAGACCAGCTTTTTCACTGGATACACTTCCTACTATAGAAGAAAGTGAAGTCTCTAGAACCTTTCGATCCCACGAAGTTGAAATACTGATACCAGGTAAATTCTTAGAAGCCGAAGCAATCAAGGCAATCTGAGTATCTGTTAAAGCATCTGTCACAATGGTGCCTGTTGCAAAGTTTCCAACTGCATTAAGTTGACTAAAGAGATAAATTTCTTTCTTTTCGTCATCCGAGTAGGCCAATTGACTTGGATCGATACTTTCAACAGTATTATTGTAAAGCTCGGATTCAGATAATTGATTTCCATCAGAATCAAGTCGCTTCTCACGTGGTAAGCTTTCCACTGCTTTCTTATAGACATCTTGATCTGCTAGGTAGTAGTCTGCCAACTGTCGGTCAGTCAATGTTGGAGAAGAAACTCCCACATAGGCTAGCAACTTCTTGGCTGTTTCTTTCAAATCGGCAGCCGTCATTTTGTTGTTTCGAGTAAAGGAAACAACTTGTTTCACAGTATTTTCAACCAAGGGCTTGCCGCTGGCATCATAAATTTCGCCTCGAGCTGAACTAGTGGTCACCTTTGTTTTACTAGCCGATGCTAGTTTTGTCTCATAAAAATCCTTGTTCAAAACCTGCATATAAAGCAGGCGACCAATAATGGCCATAAAGAGCAAAATGACAATTGAAAACAATAAATTAAGCCGAATCGGAATCGAATGGCTGTCAAACTTTCTCATACAAATCAGTCTCATTTCTATTTAAAATCTTACTCTTCATTGTACCATAATTTGAGCAGAAAATTATGGAAAAGAAAGAAGCTTTTTTCGTTTTTAAGGTAAGATACGTTTTTATTTATTCATCCCTATATTATATGTTATAATGAATGTAAAAGTTCAATAATCTAGTCTTTTTCCAATACGACTCATTTAAAGGAGCCTTCCCTATGGACAAACCAGATATCGCAACTGTCATTGATTCACATTTTGAAGAAATGACAGACCTTGAGCAAGAAATCGCTCGCTATTTTTTGCAAGCTGAAACGATTACAGATGATTTATCTTCTCAACAAGTCACCCAAAAATTACATATCTCCCAAGCTGCTTTGACCCGCTTTGCTAAAAAGTGTGGCTTTACTGGCTACCGAGAATTTATTTTCCAATACCAACATCAAGCAGAGAAACAAGACACCCATTCTCACAAACACAGTCCACTGACAAAACGAGTCCTCAGAAGTTATAGCAACATGAGAGAACAAACACAGGACTTGATTGACGAAGAACAACTGGAACGAATCGCCCAGCTAATCGAAGATGCTGAGCGTGTCTACTTCTTTGGGACAGGGAGTTCTGGCCTTGTCGCTCGTGAAATGAAATTGCGCTTCATGCGTCTAGGTGTTGTCTGCGAGGCTTTGACCGATCAAGATGGCTTTGCTTGGACAACCAGTATTATGGATGAGAATTGTCTAGTACTGGGTTTCTCACTTTCTGGCTCAACGCCTTCTATTTTAGACAGTCTATTAGATGCTAAGGAGATGGGGGCAAAAACTGTACTTTTTACAAGTGTTCCCAATAAAGATAGCCAGACCTATACAGAGACTGTTCTTGTAGCCACCCATAGTCAATCCTCCTACATCCAACGAATATCCGCTCAACTTCCTATGCTCTTCTTTATCGATTTAATTTATGCCTACTTTTTGGAAATCAATCGTGAAAGCAAGGAGAAAATCTTTAATAGCTATTGGGAAAATAAAAAACTCAACGGCTATCGTAGACAAAAACGTGTAAGAAAATCCTAGTTTGGTCTAGCCAAACTAGGATTGTTTTGTTTTAAAGTGATAATAAGCTCCCAACATACCTGCTGTATTTTGGTGATGGGCAAATTCTAATCTCGTCTTATCAGCCAGACTTGGTACTAAGGCTGCCTTCAAGGCTGTACGGATCTTGGGTTTGAGGATAGCCTCTTGCCCCATGATACCACCACCGAGAATGACCACTTCTGGATTGGCAACGTAGCAAATATTTGCCAAACCTTTCCCTAGATAGTCTACCATTCGGTCAATACCAGCCATGCAGATTTTGTTTCCTTCGGTAGCTTCCTTAAAGATACGTCGACCATTCCACTGGTCAACTGGATCTCCATGACCTGCCGCCACATACTCTACCAAGGCTGTGGTAGAAGCGAGATCCTGAAAAGCTCCATCCTGCATATGCATATAACCGACTTCACAGGCTGAATTGCTAAATCCATGGAAGACTTTCCCATCCATAATCAAGCAACCTCCGATACCTGTTCCAATGGTCAAGCAAAGAGTGACACTCGCTCCCTTGCCTGAACCAGATACTGCCTCAGCAAGACCTGCACAGTTGACATCATTTTCAATCTCACAAGGAATATTAAAGCTAGTCTCGATTTCCTTTTTGAACTGTGTTCCTGCGTAGTTAGGGATTTGAGGTCCAGCATAGAAAATCTCACCCTTGTCAGGATCCACCATTCCTGCAGAAGAAATGGCAACACCTGCTACTGAACCTTTTTCTAAATAGCTAGCTACGATATCTTTGGTCTTTTGTAAGATATGAGGTCCACCCTTATGCGCCTCTGTTGGCATTTCATGCGATTCAACAAGTTGGCCTTCTTGGTCGATTAAACCATATTTGATGTTGGTTCCACCGATATCAATTGCAACGTAGTGTGTCATAAATACCTCCTTATGGATTAGAGGAAGCGCTCCTTGGTTTCACGAATCAAGGCTGCAGCTGCTTCTACAACTGGACGATCTTCTTCAGTCACTGGTGTCAATGGTGAACGAACAGAACCAATATTCAAACCTTCATTGATCTTCAAAACTTCTTTTATAACACCATACATATTTCCATGTGCAGCAGTCAATTTGCCAATGATAGCGTTGATAGCGTATTGTAATTCACGCGCTGTTTCCAAGTCTTTATCCGCAATCAATTGATTAAGTTTCAAGAAGAGTTCTGGCATAGCACCATAAGTACCACCGATACCAGCTTTAGCTCCCATGAGACGACCACCTAAGAACTGCTCATCTGGACCGTTGAAGACAATATGGTCTTCTCCACCAAGGCTAACAAAAGTTTGGATATCTTGAACTGGCATAGAAGAGTTCTTCACACCGATAACACGAGGATTCTTCAACATTTCAGTATAAAGACTTGGAGTCAAAGCAACACCTGCCAATTGAGGAATGTTGTAGATCACGTAGTCTGTGTTTGGTGCTGCAGAACTAATATCGTTCCAATATTTAGCAACTGAATATTCTGGCAAGCGGAAGTAAATTGGTGGAATCGTTGCAATGGCATCTACTCCCAAGCTTTCTGCATGGCGAGCCAGTTCCATACTGTCTTTGGTATTGTTGCAAGCAACATGAGCAATAATAGTTAATTTACCTTTGGCAACTGCCATGACTTCTTCCAAAATCAACTTGCGGTCTTCAACGCTTTGGTAGATACATTCACCAGAGGAACCATTGACATAAAGACCTTGAACACCTTTATCAATGAAGTATTGAACCAATGCACGCGTACGCTCTGGACTTACTTCTCCTTGATCATCATAACATGCGTAGAAGGCTGGAATGACGCCTTCGTATTTTTTTAAATCTGACATAGATTTTCTCCTAACTTATTTCCGAAATGAGGGGAGAAAATAAATTTTTCATCCCCTTTACATTATGTTTATTTTACAATTTCTGACAATTTTACTTTACGATCTTCGAACATAGATTGAGTACAAGCATCTGCAGTAGCAATCGCTTCTAGAGCAGCTTCACCTGTCAACAATTTTGCAAATTCTTCTGATACTGGAGCTCCTTGCATAATCTCATGTAGATAGCGCATTTCTTTGTCAATGACAGATGATAGCCATAACGGAGTACGTTTACCTGGTTTACCATAAGCAATTGCTCCGTCCATCTCTGTACTATGATAGATACGAGTACGATCATCATCTTCTTCTTGTGATTCATGAATCAAGAAATAGCTTTCTTGTCCATCTAGCTTAAGAGTTCCTTTACAGTTGAATAAGTCTAAGCGGATAGCACCTTTCGTTCCTTGAATCAAAACATAATGTTCACCCCAACGATAAGCTGAACCCCATTCTAACAAGGCAAAACGCTTATTAGAAAATTCCATATTGACAAAAATCATATCATCTTCATCACCGAAATTTTCACCTTCATGGGCAACATTTCCACCTGTCATAGTTACAGTTTCAGGCATGCCACCCATAAGGAATTGAACACAATCCAACTCATGGATGTGGTGATACAAGTGACCACCTGATTTTTCACGAATTTTTTTCCATGATACTGACGGTTGTTGTTCTTCCCAACCATTACGAGCTGTGTGACAATATAGAACGTCTCCTATAACTCCTTGATTAATTAGTTCTTTTGCATGATGGACACCATTGAAGAAGTTCATAATATGTCCTGCCATAAAGGTTACATTGTTTTCTTTACATGCATCTACCATCTCGCGACAATCTTGATAAGAAAGCGCAATTGGTTTTTCACAGAAAACATTTTTACCATGTTGTGAGGCCTTGATAACTGGTTCTTTATGAAGATTATTTGGAGTTGCGACAATAACACAATCTACTTCATCGCTAGAAACCAACTCATCTAGGGAACTTGCTACTTTTGCTCCCAACTCCTCTGCAATCGCCTCTGCATTATCTGGGTCATAGAGAAGAGTAATCTCTGCTCCATCATTCTTTTGCATATAACGAGCCAACTCAGCTCCAAAATATCCTGTTCCAACAACACCGTATTTAACCATGTTTTTTCTCCTTTATTTTGTTAAATCATTAATTTCCAAATCTATATACTGAACTACATTGCTTAAATGCAATTCATTTCTCGACCATGAATCATATTTTTCAAACAATACACCTATGTGATGATTTGGCAATTCTGTAATTGCAGAATATGCATAACCATACGAAGGTAAATCAATGTCATAGTGGTACTTCCAATCAATACTATCATCTTCTTTATTGACTAAACCGACAACTAATTGACCTCCCTTACGGCCATTTTTAGAATTTGGTGTACTCAAAATGACTGCTTCTTTTCCATCAATTAATTGAGAGTATTTAATTGCAGATACTTGTGTACCATATGAAGTTTGTTGAATTCCATCGATATACGAAACTTCTGACCATGTTTCTCCAGAATCTCTACTAGTCATATAGGCAATCTTACCTGTAGTAGTTCTAAAGAATGTTCTAATCACACCATCTCTCATTTCAACCATTTGCGCTTCTGCTGTCGCATTCTTAAACGGAATTGAAGCTGAGGATTTCTTCCATGTTTGACCACTATCATCAGAAATGAGATAAGTTAGTTCACCACTGGTATATGTTGCAAAAATTAATCTGTTACTTGATTTTAATGCTAAACCTTGTCCGGGACATAAGTAAGTTCCATTATGTTTTTCTCCTAAGAACGGAGGCAATAACTTAAATTGTTCCCAACTCTCTCCTCTATTCTGACTAGTTGTCATTGCTATATAATTAGTAGGAGTCACTTTAAATAACGAATCTTTGTAGAAAACATTCATAGGAACCTGTTTTCCATTATGCCTTTCTCTTAGAGAGCCACTATCAAAATCAACCGAATATTGTTCGACTGTTAAAGACTTTCCTCCCTCCAAAACTTCATACTTATCATTTACAGTATAATTTGTAGGTTTATTTGTTGTTTCATCGTAAACGACACCATTTTCTCTAACTGTATAACGGAAATCGTTATCTCCATTCTTCTTTAGTTTTAAATAATAATGACCATTTATTTCTTTAAAACCTGAATCAGTTTTATTTGCATTATTATTTCCAATACCCGCAGGCATAACATCAGATAATAATATCGTTTTCCCAGATTTTTTATCTTCAACAATGGATGAATCTATAAATGAAGCACTTCCACTAATTTGACTATTCTTTAATTTATTATCTCGTGGCCAGTAAACTAACTGCTCCTCATAGTCATTAAACTTCATAGCAAAAGTTGGCTCACTCCACGTTTTCCCATTATCATCACTATAAGCAGTGGCGATATTAATCTTACTTTTAGAATCATGAGTCCCACCATAACGTGCATCAATACTTGATAGAACTCTTCCACTACTTAATGTATATAATGTCGGTATTCTAAAGTAGTTAGCTTGAGTAGAATCTCCTGATTGGAAAATTAACTGAAATGGATTTGACAAGGGAATAGTTGAAACTTCCTGATCACTAATTGCTTTATTAAATAGACTGATTTCATCAATACTTCCTTTTGCGAGGTAATGATCCTTGCCTTCACGATTAACAGATCCTAGTGTTGCCTTATCTATACCATTTATATTTGAAATTGGCAAAAATGTATCAACTGTTTCAGAGAACACTTCTATCCCATTAACATACATTGTGTATGTCTTATCTTTAGAATCAGATACAAATACTAGTGTATTTTCAACTGCCTGTCCTTTATGCTTTCCCCATAATGAAGCTGGTCTAGAAAATAAATAATTTATTCCCTTTTGAGCGTCTCTTATTTCTACACCTATCTCACCAGAATCTCTCATGAAAATTGAAAAGTAATTATTTTTAAAGCCTGCTTTACTATTAGATAGGCCAAACAAAGCTTGAAGCGAGTTTGGTTTATCTGCTTTAAATTTCATTACTACTGTCTGACTCTCTCCAGACAACTTATCTAATAACAAAGGGCTGATATCTATACTCTTATTGTTCAGTTGATATGAACCTCCTTGAAAAATAGGAGATATGGACAGTTGACCATAGTTTAATTCATTCGCATGAATCAAAGCGGGGACTCCCATTAAAAGACTAATGCCTACAACAGAAATTCCTAGTTTTGAATAAAGACCTCTCTTATTCATTTTTTTCCTTCTTTCGTCTACTTCACAGATCCTTCTGACAATCCACTTGCAATCTTATTTTGGATAATTGAGAAGAAAATGATTGATGGAAGAACTACAATAACAGATGCAGCCATCATATCTCCCCAGTCTAAAATTTCTGAACCGTTAAGTGATCGAAGGGCTACTGCTACTGTCATCTTTCCTGTATTGTTAATCAAAATCAAAGCATACAGGAATTCATTCCAAGCATTGATAAATGTATAAATAGCTGTTGCTACAATACCTGGTGCTACAATCGGTAGCACAACTTTATAAAAAGTAACAAATTTATTTGCACCATCAATTCTAGCTGCTTCTTCAATTCCAATTGGAACTGTTTGGAAAAATCCAACTAAAAGCCAAACCGCATATGGAACACTAAAAGATAGATAAACCATCATCAAGCCAAATAAACTATTTGTTAATCCAACTTTAGCAATGGCTATTGAATAGGGAATTGCTAGCAAAATTGGTGGAAAAATGTAGGTAATGACAAGTAGTCTTGACATGATTGCTCCCAATTTAGGGAAGAATCGAACAATACCATAGGCTGCCATAGCAGAAATAATAATCGCAATAACAGTTGTAGCTAAGGCAATGATTAAACTGTTTCGAATGTTATCAATAAAGTGCAAATCATTGATAACATGAGTGAAATAATCCAATGTAAATTGTTCAGGCCAAAATCGTGTTGGATACTGAGTTAATTCCCCTTTACCTTTGACAGAAGATATGATAATCCATACCAATGGGAAAATTGCAACGATGGTCGCACCAATCAAGAGTACATGTGAGAGAATATCTAAATAAATACCGGATTTCTTCTTCATTATTTTCTACCCTCCTTTTCCCACTTACTGATGATAGCAAAGTAGATAAAGCAAATTGCCACCAAGAAGATAAAGAGCAATACTGTAACTGCTGAAGCACGACCCAACAATTTAGTTCCCCAACCTAGGTTGTAGGCAAAAATCGGAAGCGTCGTTGTAGCATTGGCTGGTCCACCACCTGTAATTAGGTAGATAATGTCAAAGTTATTAAAGATCCATACAGTTCTCAAAACAACTAGAAGCCCTACAACCACTTTAATATGTGGAAAGACGATAAATTTGAAAACTTGCCAACTTGAAGCACCATCTATCTTAGCAGCCTCAAATTGTTCTTCGGGTACTGTTTGCAAAGCTGAAAGTACATTAACCATAATCATCGGCGCTCCAAACCAAATGTTGATAAACACCAAACATAGGAATGCCCATGTACTATCTGTCAAAAATGCAGGCGTATGTTCCATTAAACCTAATTTTACGATTAGATTAGGTAAGTAGCCATAAACCCCGTTTAGAATCCACTGCCAAGAAAAGGCAATAACGATGGTAGGAAATGCCCAAGGAACAATCAATAAGGTCCTATATAATTTCTTGAAGTGGCGTACTCTGTGAAGAGCTAAAGCCAATACAAACCCTACTAAAACTTGACCAACTAATGAGAAAACGGTCCACTTAATTGAATTAAAGAACGCATTAAAGAAGTTGGGATCTGATAGCACAGCTTTATAGTTAGCTAAACCAACAAATTTATAATTAGGCATAATCAAATGCTTATTGGTAAAGCTATAAAAAATACTCGAGAAAAACGGATAAACAAAGAGTAATCCTACGATAATCATAGCTGGCAAAACAAATATCCAGCGAGTTAAATTACGTTCTTTAACCATTCTCCTTCTCCCTTCTTTTACAAGATTGGGCTAGGGCTTTTCAGCTCACTAGCCCACCTATTTTCTAGTCTTTTACATCTACTGAGCAGCCTCAAATAAATCGTTTAGTTGTTTTTCTGCTTCTTTTGCTGCTTTCATAGGATCTGTTCCATTTGAAATGATATCTTGGAACATTTGTTCAATAATGTGTTGGTTAGTCAACATACCAGCTTGTACACTTGGTCCATTTTCATAACCAATAGCAGTACCTTTTTTAACAGCTTCAGTAATCACTTCTTCAGCATGTTTAAATTTCTTACGAGTTTCATTTTCTTTATAGGCTGCAGAATCGCTAATTCCCTTAATAGTTGGCAACATACCTACTGGAGTTGAATCAAGGAATTTAATATAGTCTTCTTCATTGTAAAGTGATTCCAAGAATGCTTTAGCAACTTCTGGATGTTTTGAATTTTTCCAAACAACCATTGGAATGTTTGAGGTTTCAATTCCTTGGTCTTTATCAGATTCTTTGATTTTTGGAATAGGATAGGCATCAATCGAATCAATCAATTGAGGACTGTTGGCATTAATTCCTCCAATATGGAAGCCAGAGTTAAAGTCAAATGCTGTTTTTCCTTGATAGAACAAGGTAGCTTGTTGAAGGACATTAAAGTTCAAAGAATCTTGAGGTGAGATTTCTTTATACATTTTAACCCAGTATTTAATACCATCTTGAGCAAGTTGGCTTGTCAAATCTGCTTTAAGATCTTTTGTCAAGAGACTTCCACCACCACTACGTACGTAGAAGTTCAAGAAACGTGTTGCCATTAAGTCATTTGTTCCAAACGGAACAGACAAGCCATAAACTCCAGCTTCTTTTAATTTTTTAGAAGCTTCATAGAGCTGGTCCCAAGTTTTAGGAACCTCAATATTATGTTCTTTTAACAAATCTGTTCTAACCCACATGACTTGTGCATGTGAATAAAGAGGAACAGAGTAGTAATCATCTCCGATTTTTGCTTCATTTAAGGCAGTTTCGTTAAATTTATCCTGTCCAATACGCTTGATAGAATCGTTTAGCGGAACCAAAGCATCTGAGTTGACCATTTCCATTACTTGGTTAGGAAGAGCCGTACTGATATCTGGCACATTTCCATTTGCTAAACCTGTAGTCCATTTAGTATAGAAGTCATTCCAAGAAAATGTTTCAATCTTGATTTTGGTTTTTGGATGCTTTTGCATAAAAGCATCTGCTGATTTTTGAATACTTTCCAAACGTGGTCCTTGAGTAAAGGAGTGCCACATTGTAATCTCACCAGATAATTCTGTCGGTGGTTCAGTGTTAGCTGTAGTTTCTTTCTTTCCTGAACAAGCTACCAAGGCAACGGCTGCTAGCGCAACTCCAGCTAGACATAAAAACTTTCTCATTTTTTTCATTGTTCTTCCCTTTCTACATTAAGAAATCGCAACTTTAAAGACAACTTTTTTAACAGGTTCATCATTTATACGAACCTTGGGTTGATGTAAATCTTCTGGAAAAGTGATAAGGCATTCGCCAGCTCTCAAATGAACTAACTGTTCCACTTCCCCTGTGTATAATTCAATGTCTTTTTCTTCATCATATTCTTGGGTAACGCTTACATTTTCTGGCGAAGTAACAGCCATAGCTTCTTCATTTTCCAAAACTAAATGAATATCCAAATATTTTTGGTGAGTTTCAAAGAAGGCTCCTGCTTGACCGTCTGCTAGATAAGTAAAGCAATTTCCAAACAATCTATCACCATCGATCTCAATCGGACCTTCTGTCAAATTTTCTAGTCCTGTTTTTTCTAGAAAATCTATTAATGTTGCAAAATGTGGATTTACTTTCACATAAGTTCCTAAACGACTGATTTTAGTAATAATCATACTCAATCCCCCTTTCTTTATTTTTTATTTAAGAGCAGCAACGAAGCGTTCTGTAATCTCTTTTGGTCTAGTAATAGCGCCACCTACAACGATGCCTCGCACTCCATATCCCAGGATTTGTTTGGCTTGTTCAGGTGTATGAATTTTTCCTTCTGCAATGACATCCACGCCAGCATCACAGAGTTTTTTGATTAATTCAAAATCGGGGCCATCCACTTTTGGACTGTAAGATGTGTATCCTGATAAGGTTGTTCCGACAAAGTCAATTCCTGCTTCAACGGCTGCCAATCCTTCCTCGAAAGTACTTGTATCAGCCATCAAGAGCTGGTTAGGATATTTTTCCTTAACCTGACGAATGAACTCTTGAATCTCCAAACCATCGTAGCGTTCACGCTTAGTACAATCCAGAGCAATTACCTCTATATCAAGTTCTGCCAATTCATCAACTTCTTTCATAGTGGCAGTGATAAAGGGTTCTTGCGGTGGATAATCTCGTTTTATTATCCCAATGATTGGAAGGTTTGTAACCTCCTTGATTTCCTTGATATCGCGAACACTATTTGCTCGGATACCGACTGCTCCACCTTGCTCAGCCGCTTTGACCAGCAAGGGAATGACTCCTCCCGCTTCTGTATAAAGCGGTTCGTGAGGAAGAGCCTGACAAGAAACGATGATTCCATCTTTGATTTGTGCAATCAAGGCTTCTTTAGTAATCTGTGGCATCCTCTTTCCTCCTTTTCTTTGTTCTTATGAGTTTATTATATATTATCAGTGAAGCGCTTTCAATAGTTTGTGATAGAATAGATTTCAATTTCAAAAGTATTTTATAGAACAGCCGTTTCTGAAAGTAGTTTCAGAGAATCATCTATTTTAAATCGTTTTTATTAAACTACAAAAAAGAGAGCTACTGGGCTCTCTCATTCATCACTTTATATACTTAAAAGAAATCTCACTACCACATAGCCAGTTAAAGACTTGATCATTAACAAAAACATTCATGGCTTCATGGGCATACTCAGGCATAATACGATAGGCCTTATCGCAGGTTAGACGGTTGTAAATCGCAAACTGGGTAATAGGGTAGCAAACATCGTCGTCCAAGCCCGTAATCATCTTAACCTTACCCTTGATACGATGGGCAAGATTTTTCACATCGATATAAGCAAGGGTCGCCATGATGTCTTCCTCAGTTTCATGGAAGGGATCGTGAAACTTGAAATATCGAAAAAGTTCGTCATAAGCTTCACTGGTATTGCCAATCTCAAGCACCCGTCTGAAGTCTGACAAGAAAGGATAGATGGCAACAGTTTTCTCAATTCGAGGATTGAGAGCTGCCGCAACCAAGGCTAGAGCCCCTCCTTGTGAGGCACCATAGCTAGAAAGGCGCTTCTCATCTACCTGAGGCAGACTAGCAACAATTTCGATCAACTGGTAAATATCCAGATAGACATCCTTATAAAAGAGATGGTCCCGACCTTCCACAGCACCACGGATAATATGCCCTTTCACCGTATTTCCTAGAGGAGAACGCAAGCCGTCTTGTGAGTAACCTGACTGGCCCCGCACATCCATGGAAACAACACCGTAACCAGCCACAGTATAGGCTAGCATGTCGGTCCAATCCCAGCCACGTCCCATATAACCATGGAAATGGAAGATTATCGGAACCTTCTCGTCACTCTTTGGAAGAACGACGCGCGCATAGACCTTGCCTTCATTGGTTCCTTCAAATGTTAACTCATAACACTTGACTTGAGGAATGTGGAAATTTCTTTCCTCCAACTGGTAGGCGGGAAGAGTTGAAACTTTTTTCACTTCCTCATCCCAGAAAGCATCAAAGTCTTCTGGGACCTCATCCCGTCCTCTATAAGTCTTGATTTCTTCTAATAAAGCTGGATTTTTCATAGCATGCTCCTTTTATTTTGTAATCGCTATCACAACTGTAGCATATCTAGAAAAGCAATGCAAGAAAGAAGGGTAAATGGAAAGTAAATTTAGATTTTCTTTCTTAAAACCTACTGACTGAAAGTCTAATAAATTGAATCTATAATAGCCCGAATTAACTTCTAAAGTATTTTTAGAAATTAATGTGAATACCCTAGTTGATTTGTCTACAGCTTATCTCGATATACTATAGTTTCAATGGAGATTGAACAGAGAATCATCTATTAGAAAGCGAGGTAACATTATGAAAGCAATCGGTACGCAAGTATTACAGACAGAACGTTTAATCTTGAGAAGATTTGTGGAGAGTGATGCGGAAGCCATGTTTCAAAATTGGGCTTCGTCTGCTGAGAATCTGGCCTATGTTACCTGAGATCCTCATCCTGATGTTGAGGTCACTCGAAACTCGATTCGAAAATGGGTTTCATCCTATGCTAATCCCAATTATTACAAATGGGGCATTTGCCTCAAAGAAAACCCAGAGCAAGTGATAGGAGATATCAGCATCGTTGAGATGAATGAGGATGATTCCAGTTGTGAAATTGGCTATGTACTAGGAAAGGCTTATTGGGGAAATGGTATGATGACAGAAGCCTTAAAAGCTATCTTAGACTTTTGTTTTACTCAAGCAGAATTTCAAAAAGTCAAAGCTCGTTACGCCAGTCTTAACCCAGCTTCAGGTCGTGTGATGGAAAAGGCTGAAATGTCCTATCTAAAGACTGTTGCAAATGGGGTGGAGAGAAAAGGTCATGTTGCGGATCTCATTTATTATCAGATAAGTGGGGAATACAGATAAGCTTAACATTTATCGGTTATCCGCTGTTCGTATTTTTTATTTACTATTTCATTTATCAACTTTTTTCCGAATAAATAGATAGAGCCAGAGAATCTAGTAAACCTAGATTTAAAATATGGTATAATAGAAGGAGGAAAAGGATGATTCTAAGACATCCGGGCATTAGCCCGACCAATGATTTGGTTGCTAAGAAAATCTTTAGCAATCCAGAAATCACTTGTCAATTTATTCGTGATATGCTGGACTTGCCAGCCAAAAATGTAACCATTTTGGAGGGAAGTAATATTCACGTCTTGCCTTCCATGCCTTACTCAGCTCAGGATTTCTATACAAGTATAGACGTCTTGGCGGAGTTGGATAATGGCACTCAAGTTAT
Source organism: Streptococcus sp. KHUD_011 (assembly GCF_046352925.1). Lineage (GTDB taxonomy): Bacteria > Bacillota > Bacilli > Lactobacillales > Streptococcaceae > Streptococcus. The sequence goes on from NZ_CP157578.1 coordinate 1,476,037, forward strand.
CATCGAAATTCAGGTGCATCACCAGAATTTCTTCATCAATCGCCTGTGGGCTTATTTGTGCAGTCAGGTCAATCAAAACCTAGAAAAAATTCGCCAGCAAGAGGGCAATACACATCAAAGTTACAAACACATCGCACCCGTTTATGCCATTGCAATCGTAGATAGCAATTATTTCCAAGATGACTTGGCTTTCCATAGCTTTAGTATGCGCGAGGACACGACAGGTGAGGCTTTAACAATTACAAACAATGGACAAGAAAACCATCTAGTCAAGATGGCTTTCTTAGAACTTAAAAAATACAGAGAAACCAGCAAAGACAAGGTTCGCAAGCCGTGGTTGGAGTTTTTTGGTAACAAGCCCTTTACCCAACAACCTGAGCGAGCCATTAGCCAAGCAGACCAACTGCTAGACTATAAGAGCTGGTCCGAGGAGGACAGGAAAATGTTTAGTCAACTACGTATGCGCGAAGAACAGGCATTGCTAGCACAGGACTATGCCTTGGAAACTGCTAGGGCAGAAGGGATTGAACAGGGACTGGAGCGTGGAAAAGTTGAAGGAAGTTTGTCTATGCTACTAAATCTAGTCCGTCAAGGTCTTTTGCCTTCTGAAGTTGCCAGTCAACAGTTGGGTATGACTGTCTCTGAGTTTGAAGAACTATTGAAAGAGCATCATAAATAAGAACTAAAAAATATAGAGAAACCAGTAAGGACAGGGTTCGCAAGCCGTGGTTGGAGTTTTTGTAAATCATTAAATCAATGACAGATTTTTCCGTAATAGATGGAAGAATCTGTTTTTTAGTTATGCTAGATGTGGGTTCTGAAATAGTAAGATATGGTGTATTGAAATAAGATAAGAACAAAGAAATTAGGAAAGTCAAATTATAGTTAAATGAAATAAAAACTGAACAAATTAATTGCGGAATTCAAACTAATTTCTAACAATGTTTTAGAAAACTCGGTGGACTATTTCGGATTCAATCTACTATAATTTCTAGAATTTTTTTAGAATCCGCAGTGTGCTATTTTAGATTCAATAAATTGTGCTTTTAGAAACGAAAAAAGAGCATTTCGCTCTTTTTTCTCCTATCCAGTCTTAGCTTTTTACTTCTTTCTTTTGGAAAGTGGTTTTGTAATTTACTTTAATCGTTACTGTCATGTGAGAGGCCTCGTTTCTTTTTGATGACTCTAGTATAAGGGCCAAACCTGAAAGCTAGCTTAAGATTTCCTTAGAGAAAGCTTAATCTAAATGTTCTTTCTTTTCCATATGAAGGGCAATCATGCGCCATTCTGGATCCTCTTTCCAACCTTCCATAGAACTAATATAGCTGGCAACCTTTCTAGCCTCTTCTAAAATCGGAAAATCTTCGATAATATCAGCCACTTGGAATTCTGGAAGTCCTGACTGTCTGGTTCCAAAAATTTCACCTGAACCACGCATTTTCAAATCTTCCTCCGCAAGGACAAAACCATTAGTGGTTTCTGTCATAATGCGCATGCGATCTTTTCCAGAATCAGTCTTGGGATTAGCAACGAGAACAGCATAGGACTGCTTGTCCCCCCGACCGACACGACCTCTGAGCTGGTGAAGCTGGCTGAGCCCGAAGCGATCGGCATCCATGATGATCATAACTGTCGCATTTGGAACGTTAACCCCGACCTCGATAACCGTCGTTGAAACCAGAATATCCGTTTTTCTCTCTTTGAAATCCTGCATGATCTGGTCTTTTTCATCACTCTTCATTTTACCATGTAGAAGAGCTACCTCTGCCTTTCCTGCAAAATGCGCCGTCAATTCCTCTGATAAGGCAATGGCATTTTTCAAATCCAGAGCTTCTGATTCTTCAATCAAGGGAGAGATGACATAGGCTTGAGAACCTTTTTGGATTTCCCCCTCTAACCAAGTCAGGACCTGAGCTAGTTGCTCATGTTTGATCCAGCGCGTCACAATGGGTTTTCGACCTGCTGGCATCTGGTCGATAATGGAAACATCCATATCTCCAAAGGCTGTGATGGCTAGCGTCCGTGGAATGGGAGTCGCCGTCATCATGAGGACATCTGGATTGTCTCCTTTTTCCCGTAAAATCCGCCTTTGACCCACACCAAAACGGTGCTGCTCATCGATGATAATCAAACCAAGGCAAGCATACTCCACCCCATCCTGAATCAGAGCATGGGTTCCGATAATCAAATCAGCCTCACCCTTGGCAATTATCTCCAAGACTTCTCTTTTTTCTGCAGCTTTCAAGGATCCTGTCAAGAGAGCGAGTTTCAAGTCTGGAAAGAGACTCTGTAGACTTTCAAAGTGTTGCTCTGCTAGGATTTCTGTCGGTACCATGAGAGCAGCCTGGTGCCCAGCTGTCACTGCCGCAAACATGGCCAAGCCAGCAACCACCGTTTTTCCGCTCCCCACATCTCCTTGTAAGAGTCGATTCATGTGGTGGTCGGACTTCATGTCGGCCAAAATTTCCTGCAAACTCTTTTCTTGAGCTGGGGTCAGAGCAAAAGGAAGACTTGCTTTAACTGCTGTCACCTTTTCCTGAGACCAATTCAGAACCAAGCCGCTTCCCTGAACTCTATTTTCAGACTTGAGCGTCTGCAACTGCATTTGGAAATAAAAGAGTTCTTCAAACTTAATACGGCGAAGAGCCTGCTTGTATTCTGCCAAATCCTTAGGGAAATGCATAGCACGAACTGCTTGGCAACGGGACATAAGTTTGTATTTGTCTAGTAAAGACTGGGGAAGATTTTCCTCTATCAAGAGGTCCAACCCCTGATCAAAGGCTGTCTTAATAACCTTGACCAGACTGGCCTGACTGACTCCCTGAGCCAATCTATAGACAGGTTGGAGGTCATCTTCCACCTGAGCCAGGACCTTCATCCCAGTCAGACTAGCCTTAGCTCGATCCCATTTTCCAAAGACAGCAAGAGTTGCTCCCAACTCTATCTTATCAGCTAGATAGGGCTGGTTAAAGAAATTCACCGCAAAAACAACTTCTCCCTGCTTGAGGCTAAAGCGCAGACGATTGCGCTTGAAACCATAATACTGGACACTGGCAGGAGTCACAACTTGACCAGAAAGAACCGCTTTCTCACCGTCTTCCAGTTCCAGCACCTGCTTGGTCTTGAAGTCTTCATAACGGAAAGGAAAGTAGAGCAAAAGATCTTGCAAGTTTTCAATTCCTAGTTTGGCGTATTTTTCTGCTGACTTTGGTCCCACACCAGGTAAGACATGCAAGGGTTGATGTAGATTCATGCTCCACTCCTTTCTTCTTTAATAATATTCTCTCGGAATGCGGTCACTGAGAAGACAAACCACCTCGTAGTTAATAGTCCCACGATAGGTCGCTACCTGAGTAGCCGTTATCTCCTTGCCCCCATTGGAGCCAATTAAGGTCACCTTGGTTCCTAAGGGATAAGGCTTAGGTAGACGAATGGTGATTTGGTCCATAGAAACTCGCCCAACGATTGGGCAAGCTTGCCCATCAACCAAGACAGAAAAATTCTGCATGTCTCGTGTCCAACCATCCGCATAGCCGATTGGTACCGTCGCAATGACTTGCTCGCTATCAGCCTGATAGGTCGCTCCATAGCCCATGCAAGCTCCGGCTGGAACTGTCTTGACATGAACCAGAGCAGACTCCAAGGTCAAGGCTGGAGTCAGGTCATAAGGCAAGTCCAAGACCTCTCCGCTGGGATTCAGGCCATACATAGCGTCTCCCATACGAACCGCATTGAAAATAGTCTCTGCATGCCAAAGAGTCGTTGCCGAGTTGCTAGCATGTACCAGCTCTGGAAGACCTTTCATACTAGCCAAAATAGTTTTAAAGCGTTCTAACTGGGCATTAAAGTAGGTATCTGATGCTTCATCTGCAGTCGCAAAATGGGTAAAAATCCCTTCAACACGAGCACCGTGTTGTTGAAGCAAGTCTTGAGCCTGCTCAGCCTCACCAGCCTCTCGAAAACCGATCCGTCCCATTCCTGAGTCAATCTTGAGGTGGACTGTCAATCCAGCTAGGTCAGCACCAGTAGCCAAGAGTGCTCGAATCCACTCCAGTCCAGCCACAGTCAAGGTAATATCGTATTCTTTAGCTAGAGCGACGGCTTCGATTTCAGAAACTCCTAAAATGAGGATTCGCTTGCTGAGCCCAGCCTGTCTGAGTTCAATGGCTTCATCGATATTGGAAACACAAAAGCCATCAACATCCTCCTGAATCGCCTTGGCAACGGCAACAGCCCCATGCCCATAAGCATTGGCCTTGACCACAGCCCACTTGAGCGTTCCTTGAGGGATATGAGCCCCCATCTGCTGAATATTTTGTCGAATAGCTCCCAGATGAATCAGAGCTTTGGTTGGTCTATGTGGACTAGCTTTCATGATTTTCCTCCAAAATGACACTGGCTGTCACAAACTGATTGGTATGACTGATAGACAGCCAAATCTTTCCTAAAAATGGTGACTGACTAAAATAAGGCGCCCCGCGTTCATTGTTCAAAACTTCCAAATCCTGAAACCCAAGTTTTCCAATGCCAGTTCCCATGGCCTTGGAAAAGGCCTCCTTAGCTGACCAGCGACCAGCCAAATATTCGATTTTCCGACGTCCTTTAAGACTGTTAAACCGTTCCATTTCCTTGGCGGTCAGCACGCGCTTAGCAAAACCTTCATGTCGTGTAACTGCGCGTTCTATCGAAGCCAATTCTTCGATGTCAATTCCGTGTCCAACTATCATTCTCATCAAAAGGAGTTGAGATTCCCCAACTCCATCCTTTTCACTTATTTTGTCAAGGTAGCATAAATCTCTTCTACCAAGGCCTCTGTATTTTCCCAACCTAGGCAAGGATCGGTAATAGAGCAACCAAAGACCTCTGGTTGGTTTTGACGACCATCTGCTAGGTAAGACTCAACCATAAAGCCTCGAACTGTCTTTTTAATCTTCTCATTCCAATCACGATTTTGCAAGGTCTGGCGAACAATTCGAATCTGTTCCATATATTGCTTGCCTGAATTGTCATGGTTGGTGTCAATGAGGATAAAAGGATTTTCAAGCCCCATAGTTTCATAACGCTCAATAGCATTTAGCAGAGTTTCATAGTAAAAGTTAGGCTCATTTTTCCCATATTCATTAACTGCACCACGAAGGATGACGTGGGCCAAGGGATTTCCTGAAGTCTCAACTTCTTGACCATGGAAGAGGAAGGTCTGTTTGTTCTGAGCGGCATAGATGCCATTAAACATAACACCAAGATTTCCAGAAGTTGGATTTTTCATCCCGACCGGTGCATCAATCCCTGAGGCCACAAAGCGGTGCTCTTGGTCTTCCACAGAACGAGCCCCAACAGCATGGTAGCTAACCAAATCATCTACCAAGACCAGATTTGACGGATAAAGCATCTCGTCTGCCGTTGTCAAACCAGTTTCTGTAATCACGCGGTAGTGCAACTGACGAACAGCCTGCAAACCGTTAATCAGACTTGGAGCCTTAGAAGTATCTGGCTGGTGAACCAAACCTTTATAGCCGTCTCCGTTGGTGCGAGGTTTAGCTGTATAAACACGCATGACCATGAAAATCTTGTCCGCCACCTTCTTCTGCAAGGCAGATAAACGGCGGGCATATTCCAAGACAGCTTCTTCATTATCAGAAGAGCAAGGACCAATCACCAAAAGAATACGGTCATCTTCTCCTGAAATAATATCTGCCAATTCTCTATCACGACGCTCCTTTAGTCGCAAGGCTTCCGCAGACAATTGGGTTTCTGCCTTGATTGCTTCAATATCGATTTCTTGACCTTTTTCAATAAATGCCATACTATTCTCCTAGCGTTTGGTAGATTTCTCTGACAAGGGCTTCCGTATTATCCCAGCCAAGGCAAGGGTCTGTGATAGACTTGCCAAATACTTCCGGTTCGTTTTGACGGCCGTCTTCTAGATAAGACTCAATCATAAAGCCACGAACGTACTGCTTGATTTTTTCATTCCAATCACGATTAATCAATGTCTGGCGGACAATTCGAATCTGATCCATGTATTGCTTACCAGAGTTGTCATGATTGGTATCCACAATGATAAAGGGATTTTCCAAGCCCATTTTCTCATACTGAGCAATGGTATCCATCAAATTATCATAGTAGTAGTTGGGAATATTCTTACCATACTCATTGATCGCTCCACGAAGAATAGCGTGCGAAAGCGGGTTCCCAGTTGTTTCTACTTCTTTTCCAAGAAAAAGGAAACTTTGTTTGTTTTGAGCAGCATAAATCCCATTAAACATGACATTGAGATTTCCAGAGGTTGGATTTTTAAAACCAGTCGCAAAATCTGCCCCACTTGCCACAAAGCGGTGTTGCTGGTCTTCAACCGAACGGGCACCGACCGCCATGTAAGAAATCAAATCATCCACAAGCGGAAGATTTTCAGGATAAAGCATTTCGTCAGCTGTCGTCATACCTGTTTCTGTGATGACACGATAGTGGAGATGGCGAACGGCTTTGATTCCGTTGATGAGGCTAGGCGCTTCTGTCGCGTTAGGTTGGTGAATCAAGCCCTTATAGCCATCTCCGTTGGTACGGGGTTTGGCAGTATAAACACGCATAACCATAAAGATACGATCTGTCACTTCTTCTTGTAGAGTCGCCAAACGCTTAGCGTATTCAAGAACAGCTTCTTCATTGTCAGATGAGCATGGCCCGATTACCAAGAGAATTCGCTGGTCTTCTCCACGTATAATGGCTTCTAGCTCTTGATCGCGCTGTGATTTTCTCTCTAAAGCTTGGCCTTCTAGTTTTGATAAGGCACGCACTTCTTCAATATTAATTTTAGGACTTTTTGCTGTAAATACCATAACTCATCTCCTTATAAAGCAAACGGATACCAAGTAAAAATTTACTTTTCACAAGGTATCCGCCTCTAAACTATCTCATTTTATTGTCTTTTACCGTGACAGTTTTTAAACTTCTTACCAGAACCACATGGGCAAAGTTCATTCCGTCCAATCTGGCTCAAATCCAAATCTTCTGGTATATTTGCTTGGTGGGCAGCGATATTGCGAGTCGCTGTTGTACTGATATGGTGTTCTGCTTGTGGTCTTTCTTGTTCATGAATTTGTGCTTTCATCATCAAGCGTGTCACATCAAACTCAATCGAACCAATCATGTCATTAAACATGCGGAAACCTTCTGCCTGATACTCAACAACAGGGTTGTTCTGAGCATAGCCACGAAGTCCAACCGCGTTACGCAATTGATCGAGAGCATCGATATGATCTGTCCACTTGTTATCTACCACTCGTAGAATCAAAACTTTTTGGAATTCTTTAATCGCTTCCTCATCGCGTAGTTTTGAAACCTGACTATCGTAAACCTTCAAGGCACGTTGGAAGAGCTCTTCCTTGATAGCCTTATCAGACAAACCTGACAAGTCTTCCATCGTAATAGAATCTTCAGGAAGCAAGTTATACTTAGCAAAGTTCAAAATTGCCTCTAGTTTTTCATCTTGTTTGGCACGCGCATGACCATCAACGACACGACCAATCGTGCGTTTGATCATTGAATGAATTTCAGGCGCCAAGTCACGGTCTGCAGTGATAACATCGTAACGTTGAGCGTAGATAATCTCACGTTGTTCACGCATGACATCGTCATACTGAAGGACTTGTTTACGGGTATCGTAGTTATTTCCTTCGACACGTTTTTGTGCCGCTTCAACCTGACGTGTCAACATACGAGATTCAATCGCCTCTTCAGACATGTTGAGACGTTCAAAGATTCCCTTCAAGCGTTCAGAACCAAAACGTTTCATCAAGTCATCTTCAAGAGATAGGTAGAATTGTGACTCACCTGGGTCTCCCTGACGACCTGAACGTCCACGAAGTTGGTTATCGATACGACGGCTTTCATGGCGTTCTGTACCAATAACACAAAGTCCTCCCAATTCGCGAACCCCTTCACCAAGCTTGATGTCGGTACCACGACCGGCCATGTTAGTTGCGATAGTAACAGCACCACGCTGACCAGCATTCATGATGATTTGGGCTTCTTTATAGTGGTTTTTGGCGTTCAAGACTTCGTGAGGAACACCAGCTTCGACCAGTTTTTTAGAAATGTAGTCACTGGTTTCAACCGCTACTGTACCAACCAAGACAGGTTGACCTTTTTGGTAACGAGCCTTAACGTCTTTAACAACGGCCTTAAACTTAGCTTCAATGCTAGCAAAAAGCAAATCTGGATGGTCAATACGTTGAACAGGACGGTTTGTTGGGATTGGAATAACACGAATGTTGTAGATTTCACGGAATTCTTCTTCCTCAGTCTTACCAGTACCCGTCATACCAGACAATTTCTTGTACATACGGAAAAGGTTTTGGTAAGTGATTGAGGCAGATGTCTTGGTTTCATCTTGGATTGGAACACCTTCTTTGGCTTCAATGGCTTGGTGCAATCCATCAGAATAACGACGACCTTCCATGGTACGACCTGTAAATTGGTCGACGATCAAAATTTCTTGCTCTTCGCTCACCACATAGTCAATATCGAGAAGCATGATGTAGTTGGCACGAAGGGCGTTATCGATAAAGTGAGTCAGAGCTACGTTTTCGATGTCATAAAGGTTTTCAAGCTTGAAGTAGCTTTCAGCCTTGTCAATCCCTGAATCAGACAAACCAATAGTCTTAGACTGCACATCAATGATGTAGTCGTCTTTGTCCAACGATTTTACATAGTGGTCTGCCATGTGGTAGAGCTGACTAGTTTCAACCGCATTAGCACCTGATACAATCAAAGGTGTACGGGCCTCGTCAATCAAGATTGAGTCAACCTCATCGACCAAGGCATAGTTAAGCGGACGTTGTACCATGTTTTCAGCGCGAACGACCATGTTATCACGAAGGTAGTCAAATCCGATTTCTGAGTTGGTTGAGTAGGTAATATCACACTCATAGGCTTCTTTTTTCTCCATTGGAGATTTGGCAGCCAAGTTAATCCCTACTGACAAACCAAGCCATGAGTACAATTCACCCATCTCAGTCGCGTCACGTTCTGATAGATATTCATTAACCGTAACTACGTGAACCCCTTTACCTGAAAGAGCATTGAGGTATACCGGCATAGTCGCAGTCAAGGTTTTACCTTCCCCTGTACGCATCTCTGGCACGTCACCATGGTGAAGAACGATTCCCCCCATGACCTGAACCTTATAAGGGAAGAGACCTAGGACACGTTTAGCACCTTCACGGACAACCGCAAATGCTTCATAAAGCAATGAATCCAGTGATTCTCCATTTTGATAACGTTCTTTAAATTCAACTGTTTTTGCTTTTAGTTGGTCATCTGTCAAAGCAGCCATTTGGTCTTCGTATTTGAAAACCTTGTCGGCCATCTTTTCCAGACGACGGATTTCTCCTTTATCATTTTCGATAATTGTTTTTAAAATATTAGCCATGTTTTTCCTTACTTTAAATTCCGAATATTTTAGAATGTTCTTTTAATTTTAGCACAATTACTGATTATTTTCAAGGAAGAATCCCCATTTTGAAAAGGAAAAAGAGGCTAGTTCCCAAGCTAACCTCTCTGATTTTTATGACTGATTAATTGCCAAAAATCGGCAAAATGACAAATAGGATAAATAAGTTAATCCAAAGAGAAAGACAGCAGATCAATCCAAAAACAAAGAGACTGACTTTCTTGGACAGCAAAGCCATCAAAATGGACAGAATGCCAAAAACTAGCAAGACTTTCTGTATGCTGAAGAGGTCAATCTTCCCCCCCAGAATCGGACTGCCCCAAGGAAGAAAGAAGAAAGCAATCCAGATCAACAGAACTAAACCAATATAGACCTTAGAATAGCGTGTAATAAATGATTTTAGACGTTCCATAAGCAACCTCCTACAAATAGAAAGTAATATAATAATCAATGAAAATCAAAGAGCAAACTAGGAAACTAGCCGCAGGCTGTACTTGAGTACGGCAAGGCGATGTTGACGTGGTTTGAATTTGATTTTCGAAGAGTATAAATCAATGCCTTCCACCGTTAGACTCCCCTAGTTCTCGTCTCAAGCGAAACATGTTTTTGAAAAAGATATAGTCTAACCAGTCACTGCCTAGAGATAAGACTATCAAAAGCAACCAAACACCCCAAGTACTAGCATCTGATACATAATTTAGAACAAAAGGGAAAAATAAGAATGAAAAAATTGTCATATCCAAGCTAAACAGAGCTAAAAGGGAAATATAAATCCAGTAGAAATAGTAGATAATGGGGAAAAACTTACTGTTTCTATCAGCATTATCTATCCAATAAAAAAAGTAAAAGCAGGGAAATAAGAGTATCAAATGAAACCAATTAAACGACAGTTTCATCATCGACACCTCCTCTTTAAAATTGTTTTCTTTAGTTTCATTCTATTAAATGTTCTTACCAATATAAATCAATGCTTTCCACCTTTAGACTTCCCCAGTTCCCGTCTCAAGCGAAGCATTTTTTTGAAAAAGATATAGGTTAACCAAGAACTGGAAAAAGCAATAAGTAGTAATAATAGCCAAATGCCCCAAGACTTGATGTCTGCCACATTTCTCAATAGGATATTGAAAAACAAGACTGAAAAAACTGTCCAAGCAAGGCTAAAAAGAGCATAGAGGGTGATGTAAATCCAGTAAAAATAGTAAAAAATTGGGAAAAATTTACTATCTCTGTTGGCCTTTTCAATCCAGCTGAAAAAGTAAAAACAGGGTAATAAGATTAACAATTTAAACAAATGTTCCATCATCAACACCTCTTTTTGATAGCGCTTTCTTCAACTTCATTTTATCAAAAAAATCTGGAAATGTCATTCCAGATTCTACTTTTTTATTTGCGTTTTCTTGCGATGAGATGGATTGGAGTCCCCTCAAAAACAAAGGCCTTGCGAATTTGATTTTCCAAGAAACGTAGGTAAGAAAAGTGCATAAGTTCTTCTTCATTGACAAAAATGACAAAGGTTGGTGGTTTTGTTGCCACTTGGGTCGCATAGAAAATCTTAAGACGTTTTCCTTTGTCTGTCGGTGTTGGGTTGATGGCAATGGCATCCATGATGACATCGTTCAAGACAGCTGATGGGATACGTGTATTTTGACTTTCACTGATTTGTTTGATCATCTCAGGCAGTTTGTGAAGACGTTGCTTGGTCAAAGCGGATACAAAGATAATCGGTGCGTAAGGCAGGTATTGGAACTGCTCACGGATATCTTCTTCCCAGTTTTTCATAGTATGGTTGTCTTTTTCAAGCGTATCCCACTTGTTGACCACGATAATCATTCCTTTACCAGCTTCATGGGCAAATCCTGCGATACGCTTATCGTATTCACGAATGCCTTCTTCCGCATTGATGACCATCAAGACCACATCTGAACGGTCAATAGCACGCATGGCGCGCATAACAGAGTATTTCTCAGTATTTTCATAAACCTTACCAGACTTACGCATACCAGCCGTATCAATCATGGTAAACTCTTGACCATCTGTATCTGTAAAGTGGGTATCAATAGCGTCACGCGTTGTTCCAGCAACAGGACTAGCAATGACACGGTCTTCTCCCAAAATAGCGTTAATCAAGCTTGATTTTCCGACGTTAGGACGACCAATCAAACTAAACTTAATCACATCTGGATTTTCTTCCTCATATTCATTTGGAAGATTTTCCACGATGGCATCTAGCACATCTCCTGTACCGATACCATGAACAGATGAGATAGGCAGTGGTTCACCCAAACCGAGAGCATAGAAATCATAGATATCATTTCGCATCTCAGGGTTGTCCACCTTGTTAACCGCGAGGATAACTGGTTTGTGGGTCTTATAAAGTTTACGGGCTACGTATTCGTCTGCATCGGTAATCCCTTCCTTACCAGAAACGACAAAGACGATAACATCTGCTTCTTCCATAGCAATTTCTGCCTGGTGCTTGATTTGTTCCATGAAAGGAGCATCGACATCATCGATTCCTCCTGTATCAATCATGCTAAACGAACGATTGAGCCACTCACCCGTTGCATAGATACGGTCACGTGTCACTCCTTCGACATCCTCTACAATGGAGATTCGCTCACCAGCGATCCGATTAAATAGGGTTGATTTCCCAACATTGGGACGTCCTACAATGGCAATAGTTGGTAGGGCCATAATTTCTCACTTTCTACAATAACTTCTTCTGTTCAAGATTTTTGCTAGTTGAGCTTGGTTCAGGTTGACCAAACTGTTCTGCTAGGCGCTGACTCCAGCTTGTTGTCGCACGCGCCCCAGCATAGTCCGCCTGTACACGGTCATAAGCCTCAATCACATCAACTGTTTGTTCCTGATATTCTTCCTCAAATACCACTTGATTCAATGGCAAGCGAGGTTTGACTTCATGTTCTTCATTTGGTATTCCTAGTGCCATCCCAAAGACAGGATAGGTGTAGTCAGGTAGGTTAAAGAGCTCTGCCACTTCTTCTGACTTGTATCGAACTAAACCGATAATGACACCACCATAGCCCAAGCTTTCAGCTGCCAGCAGGGCATTTTGTCCAGCAAGAGCTGCATCGACCGAACTAATCAAGAGACTTTCCACACCTTGGGGTTGGAAGGTATCCGTATGGAGTCGTGCTCCCTTTTCTGCTCGGTTCAAATCTCCGACAAAGAGAAGGAAAACAGCTGACTGGCGAATGGCTTCTTGAGGTACCAATTCATACAAGGCATCTTTCTTCTCTTGACTTCGTACCACAATCACAGAGTAGGATTGAAAATTCTTCCAAGACGAGGCCATTTGGGCTGCTGTCAGGATTTCAGTCAAGTCTTCCTGAGGAAGGGCTTGCTCCTTAAATCTGCGCACTGAAGTGTGAGCCTTCATTAATTTGATTGTTTCTGTCATCGGCGGTTTACTCCTTCTAAACGAGTCTCCTCAGCCAAATAACGGATGCGTTCCATGACGCGTCTGGCTTCCCAGGTTTCGTCATTTCCATGTTTCCCTTTAGCGAAATGCTGCTCCAATTCTTCAAAGTTGAAGTTGGAGGTGAAAAAGGTCGGTAAATTTTCCTGCATCCGATATTGGAGAATGACTTGTAGGATTTCATCCCGCACCCAAGCTGTTGATTGCTCAGCACCAATATCATCTAAAATCAGGACTTCAGAAAGCTTAATCTCATCCACCAAGGTCTTGACATTGCCATCACCGATAGCATTTTTGACATCAATGACAAAGCTAGGATAGTGGAGGAGAGTTGATGAAACACCACGTTTTTCTGATAAATCATGGGCTAAAGCAGCCACCATGAAACTTTTCCCCACACCAAAGTCTCCATACAAGTAAAGACCTTTCAAATTATTGGGGTAATCGTTAACAAATTCTATCATTCTTTTTAGAACAGTTATACGCTGAACATCATCACGATAAACATCTAAAAAACTGACATTTTTCAGGCTAGATGGAAAATTAATTAAGTTGAGACGTTTCTTGATAGCCGCTTCTTTTTCAGCTGCGATTAGTTCAGGAGTTTCTTCATAAGAAACATCCGCATAGCCATGGTTCATGACTAGTATAGGCTTGTAGCCTTTGGCAATATAATCTGTATCTCCTCGGAGGAATTTATCTCTCTCAGTGATGTATTGGTTAAACTTGGAAATACTACGATTCAACTCGTCCTGATTGAGGGATTCTTGCTGGACAAAGGCCGCAACATCAGGGTCCTTCATGATTTTCTGGACCAAATTTTGATAGTGAAAACGACTTGGTTGACGTTTGAGTACATCTCCGACACTTTCCATCTAATCACCTCCGTTATCTAATTTTGCTAATAATTCTAGGGTTTGGCGTTCCATCTCTTCTAATTCCTCAGCGGATGACGTATTTTTATATTCAGGATTACTCCATTTAGGAACATTGGTTTTTGCTGGGGCAGTCTGATTCTGTTTTTGTGTTTTTGCTTTTTGCCCTCGCTCACGAATGCGAAGAACTGCCTCTTCTGCTGAATGAATCTTTTGATAGGCGTAATCATTGGCTACCTTCATGGCATATTTCTCATTGATATTTGCCGAATCTACCTTATTAAAGGTTAATAAGAGAATGATATTGATGACTTCGTCCAGCAAGCCCAAGCCAGCCATCTGTTGCAAGAGTTCTCTTTCTGTTTGGGTAATGGTTCCCTTGCGTGTTTGCTTGATTTCTGCCAAGAACTGCAGGGCAGTTTTGCTTTTGGCTTCTTTGATAATGGTTGCTTCCTTAGGACTAAAATCAGAGGAAACAGGTTTTTGAGCGATTTTTTCCCGCATGCGTTTGGTTGAAATAACCTGGGAAACAGCTGTTGACTTGGCCAATTGATAGGTCTCAAACCAAGTCCATTTCTTCTCCTCGGCAATGGCAAAGAGATTTAAGACATCGGATTGCTCATCCGCAAAGCGAAGCCCATCTCGAGTCATAAGCTGACGAAAATGGTCTAAGTCAAAATCGTTGGCCACTTTCTTCTTGAGACCAATGTCTTCTTGACTTCCCAGCTCTCCCAAGTCTGGAAAGACTTGATTGAGTGAGACAGGTATTTCTTCACCATCAGCACTCTCAACTTTCAAATCCTCCACAGCTGCATCACCAATCTTTTTCTCCAAAAGTCTGCGATAAACAGGATGCTCCAAGAAGTCCTGAGTCGAGAGAGGAGTATGGAGGGCTAGCTGATAAACGTCCCCCTTTTGATAGAGGGTCAAGAGATTGAAAGCAGATAGGATTTTCAGGGATTTTATCAGTCTATCCATCCCAAAGTTGAGATGGTTGAGAATACTTGAAAAAAGATATTCCTTTCTACCATTATCCCAAAAACTGATTGTATAAAGATAAAGGCTCAGTGCCTCCTGACCGATAATCGGGAGGTAGCACTGTACCAGAGATGAGGTATCTTGCGACACCCGATTATTCTTTAGATAAGAAAAACGGTCAATTGGCTTCATTTATCTTTCCTTTTTCTTTTTAGAGGACTGGGTGATTTGTTGGAGCAGGCTCTCTAACTCACTCACATCCTTAAAACTACGATAGACACTGGCAAAACGCACATAGGTAATCTCATCTAACTCAGCCAACTCCTCCATGACGAGTGAACCAATGTCCTCACTTTGAATTTCATTTTCATTTCGACCACGGAGTTTCTGTTCGATACGATTGACTACCATGTTGATTTCATCACTTGACACAGGACGTTTCTGGGCTGAGCGGATAATCCCATTAAAGATTTTATCTCTGGAGAATTGTTCCCGTGTGCCATCTTTTTTAACAACCACTAAGGTTCTTTCTTCTACTCGTTCGTAGGTAGTAAAACGGTGCTGGCATTCATCGCACTCACGTCTTCTACGAATAGTGTTCCCTTCTTCTGCTTGGCGACTATCGATAACACTTGACTTGGTAGCCCCACATTTTGGACAACGCATCCTTTCCCTCCTTATCGTTTTCTTTTCATTATACCATTTTTTAAACGATTCCCAAAACAATTCTTCTTTTTGCTTGACAAGTTTTTTGTTTTGTTGTATTATTTAATTAATACAAAAGGATAAAAGAAAGGAGACCAAGATGTCCTGGACATTTGACAACAAAAAACCCATCTATTTACAGATTATGGAGAAAATCAAGCTTCAGATTGTTTCCCATACACTGGAACCCAATCAACAACTTCCAACCGTGAGAGAGCTAGCTAGCGAGGCCGGTGTCAATCCCAACACCATCCAAAGAGCCTTGTCAGACCTTGAACGAGAAGGATTTGTCTACAGTAAGCGAACAACTGGACGATTTGTGACTGAGGATAAGGAGCTAATCGCCCAATCGCGCAAACAATTATCAGAAGAAGAATTGGAACACTTCGTTTCCTCCATGACCCATTTTGGCTATGAAAAAGAAGAACTACCAGGCGTAGTCGGTGATTATATTAAAGGAGTTTAAGCCTATGTCATTACTAGCATTTGAAAATGTATCCAAATCTTATGGAGCAACCCCGGCCCTTGAGAATGTTTCTCTTGACATTCCAGCTGGAAAAATTGTCGGTCTCCTCGGCCCAAATGGCTCAGGAAAAACAACTCTGATTAAACTAATCAATGGCCTTTTACAACCAGATCAAGGACGTGTCCTGATTAACGATATGGACCCAAGTCCAGCAACCAAGGCTATCGTAGCTTATTTGCCGGATACGACCTATCTCAATGAACAAATGAAGGTCAAGGAAGCCCTAACCTACTTCAAGACCTTCTATAAAGATTTCAATCTTGAACGCGCCCATCATCTACTTGCAGACCTAGGAATTGATGAAAATAGTCGTCTCAAGAAACTATCAAAAGGAAACAAGGAAAAGGTACAACTGATTTTGGTTATGAGTCGTGATGCCCGCCTCTACGTTTTGGACGAACCAATTGGCGGGGTGGACCCAGCAGCCCGTGATTATATCCTCAATACCATTATCAATAACTACTCCCCAACTTCTACCGTTTTGATTTCTACCCACTTGATTTCTGATATCGAGCCAATCTTGGATGAAATTGTCTTCCTCAAAGACGGAAAAGTTGTCCGTCAAGGAAATGTCGATGATATTCGCTATGAGTCAGGTGAATCCATTGACCAACTCTTCCGTCAGGAATTTAAGGCCTAAGCAAAGGAGATTATTATGTTTTGGAATTTAGTTCGCTACGAATTTAAAAATGTTAACAAGTGGTATTTAGCCCTCTACGCTGCTGTTCTAGTCCTTTCCGTTCCTCTAGGAATGCAAGGACACTACTATTCTTATGTATCTTTCAAAGATAGCCAACCTTTCCTATTTGTCTTTCTGGCTCTCGTCTTTGGTGGCTTGATAATTACACTTGGGATTTCAACTCTTTTCTTGATTATCAAACGCTTCAAAGGAAGTGTATATGACCGCCAAGGCTATCTGACTTTGACCTTGCCAGTTTCTGAGCACTATATCATCACAGCTAAATTAGTCGGAGCCTTTATCTGGTCTATACTTAGCTCAGCTGTACTGGCTCTAAGTGCTTTTCTTATTGTGACTATAACGGTTCCAGAATGGATGTCAAATTATGACTTTATTCCACTTGTAAGAACATACCTTCCTCAACTCTCTCTTGTGGGGTTATCCTTCCTACTAAATACCATTTCTGGAATCCTCTGCATCTACTTGGCTATTTCCATCGGACAACTTTTCAACGAATACCGCACAGCACTCGCTGTTGCAGCCTACATTGGTATCCAAATCGTCATCGGCTTTATTGAAGTCTTCTTCAATACCAGTGCTAACTTCTATGTCAATTCACTTGCAGGATTTAATGATAATTTCTATATGGGAGCAAGTACAGGTATTATTGAAGAACTCATTTTCATAGCTATCTTTTATCTCGGAACCTACTACATCTTGAAAAACAAGGTTAACTTACAATAAAAAATGCCCAGCTAATAAGCTGGGTTTTAATTTAACTCAATATCAAACTGGCTACAATAGGGCTGACAAAAACATAGAGAATACCTGTGACACCGATAGCCAAACCACCCATGGCTCCTGCTACAGAACCGTATCGAAAGGCTGTTCCCGTTCCGACAGCATGACCTGTTCCTCCAAGGGAAAGACCAACAGCTACTGGGTCGTCAATTTTCAACCACTTCAAAAGGGTCGGTCCGATGACACTGGTTAAAATCCCAGTCGCCACTACAACGACCAAGGTCACAGTCGTCAGACCTTGCAATTTTTCTGTAATCCCCACTGCCATAGCAGTTGTCACTGACTTAGGAAAGAGAGAAATGGCTAGGAAAAAGTCCATTCCAAAAATCTTAGCTACAAGGGCTGTGAAAGAGGTATTGACAACTACTGCTAACAGACTACCAAAGAGAATACTCCGTGCATGGTGCTTCATCAAGTGAAAACTCTTATAAAGCGGAATCCCTAGAGCCACGGTCGATGGGACAATCAAGTTGTTCAGATAAACCCCACCTTGGTAGTAATCTTGATAAGAAATACCCGTCACCTTTAGAAAGATGATAATAAAAACAGCTGACAAAAGCAAGGGCGTTGTCAATGGATGGGGAAAACGTCTGTAAATCAGCATTCCCGCTAGATAAGCTAGGATTGACAGGGCAAGCCCAAACAAGGGATTGGAAACAAATTCACTCATTTGGCATCTCCTTTCTCATAATCTCCCTCAAACCGTCGTTTGATAAACTGAACTACCAAGGCTATGAGGATAATATTAATGACTGCTGCAAAAAAGATAATCAAAACAATTGGCAAAAGATAGGGAGCAATCACATCAAACTTTTCCATGATTCCCACTGCTGGCGGCAAAAAGAGAATGGTCATATTGGCCAGTAAGAAATTCCCAACCATGTTGACATGCCTGATTCTCAGCCACTTGAATTGTAGGGCTAGAAAAAGAATAATCAAACCGATAATACTGCCTGGGATGGGCAAATGAAAGAAACTAGAGATCCCCTCTCCGATTAGAGAAATCACAAAGAGAATCATTAATTGAACATATAATTTCATCCTAAACTCCACGAAATAGACTTCTTGCATACCAGTTTACTCTTTTTTCAGAAAATTTCAAGGAAATACACAAGAGTCATTAAAAATTAGAGAGGAAAGGGGATACAGACAATTAAAGACTAGTGAAAACAGCGTAATTTAGGATAAAGGATGCCAGCGTCCTTCTTGTCAGCTCTTTTGAAAAGTAGTATAATTATTGCATGCGCAATCATCTTGTGATACAGAGACTGTCCGTGAATGGACATTCTTCTATGCTATAACTCTAAAAAGAAAGGAGATACTATGACCTATTTGGAAAAATGGTTTGACTTCAATCGTCGTCAGAAAGAAATTGAAAGTCTCTTGGAAGAGACTATTGCCCAGCAGAGCGAGCAAAGTCTGACCTTGAAAGAGTTCTACCTGCTCTACTATCTGGACTTAGCTCAAGAAAAATTTCTCCGCCAGATTGACCTGCCAGATAAACTTCATCTGAGCCCGAGCGCTGTTTCTCGGATGGTAGCTCGCTTGGAAGCCAAAAATTGCGGTCTTCTTAGTCGCAGATGTTGTGATCAAGATAGGCGCTCTAGCTTTATCTGCCTGACAAGTGATGGGCAAAAGACACTGGCCTCTCTACAGAAAGCTGTCGAAGAAAGCTTGGAAACTGGTCTGGATTTCTTGGTTTAAGATGATTTTAGAAAAAAGTTGCGTGCGCAATCATTTTTCTTGACATTCTCTTTTACAAGGAGTAAAATAAAATCATCATTAAACAAAGGAGTTTTAAACATGATTGAAATTACCTATCTAGATGCCAGCAAGAACGAAAGAACTGTAACTTTCGAATCTTATGAAGACTTTGATCGTTCACAACAAGCTTGCCTTATCGGCGTCGCAGACTACTACCCTGTCCAAAAATTGACTTATAACGGTCATGATTTGGACTACCATGGGACTTATGGAGATGTCTTCTTCTATCTCATGAAACAAGATTTAAGCCAATATAACTAAAAAGGAGAAATACAATGGCAAAAGCAATTACAGATGCAACATTCGAACAAGAAACAAAAGACGGTTTGGTCTTAGTAGACTTCTGGGCAACTTGGTGTGGTCCATGTCGTATGCAAGGTCCAATCTTGGATAAATTGTCTGAAGAACTTCCAGAAGATGTCTTGAAAATCGTTAAAATGGACGTTGATGAAAATCCAAACACAGCTCGTGCTTTTGGAATTATGTCTATCCCAACTCTTCTCTTCAAAAAAGACGGCCAAGTTGTCAAACAAGTTGCTGGTGTACACACAGCAGAACAAATCAAGGCCATCGTTGCTGAATTGAGCTAATCACACTAGAGACCAAGTACTTGCTTTGGTCTCTTTTTTCTTCCCTTTGCCATTTTTCAAAAAATATGCTAGACTATAAGTAGAATATTACGATGTTTGGGACATGCCATCGCTAAAAAAAACCTCTACTTGGTATTTTTTAGCTCCCTCATGGGAGCTTTTTGCGTGCTCTGAACATTTCCCATTTTGGAAGGAGTACTATGAAACGTCAATCTGCCTTGGTCGTCTTTAGTGGTGGTCAAGATTCTACAACCTGCCTCTTTTGGGCTAAAGAACACTATGAAACTGTTGAAGCCGTCACTTTTTCCTACGGCCAACGCCATCATCTCGAAATTCAAGTTGCTAGAGAAATTGCTAAGGAACAGGGAATTCGTCATCATATCCTAGATATGTCTCTGCTGGGACAAATCACTGAAAATGCCTTGACTTCTGATCTAGAGATTGAGCAAAAAGAGGGAGAGGTTCCCAATACCTTTGTTGACGGTCGAAACCACCTCTTTCTATCCTTTGCGGCAGTTCTTGCTAAGCAACGGGGCATTAAAGATATCGTGACAGGTGTCTGCGAGACAGACTTCTCAGGCTACCCCGATTGTCGAGATGTCTTTGTCAAATCCCTTAATGTTACCCTCAACCTTGCCATGGATTACGACTTCGTTATCCAAACACCTCTCATGTGGCTAGACAAGGCTGAAACTTGGGAATTGGCTGACCAACTCGGTTCCTTCGACTATGTTCGTGAAAAGACCTTAACCTGCTACAACGGGATTATCGGAAGTGGCTGTGGAGATTGTCCAGCCTGCCACCTACGTCAACATGGTCTAGATGTTTATCTTTCACAGAAAGGAGAGGTCTAATGTTTTTTGCACCCAAAGAAATTAAACAGGAAACTGGCGAGTCTCTGATCTACAATCCTCACAGAACCTTGGTATCAAAAGAATTTACCTTTGACGCTGCCCACCACCTCTTTCACTATGAGGGAAAATGCAAATCCCTTCACGGCCACACCTATCATCTGCAGATTGCTGTCAGTGGATTTTTAGATGAACGTGGCATGACCTACGATTTCGGAGACATCAAAGCTATCTACAAGAACTACTTAGAACCCCACTTGGATCATCGCTATCTCAATGAAACTCTTCCCTATATGAACACGACTGCTGAAAATATGGTTTACTGGATTTTCCAAACCATGAATCAAGAGTTACCAGATGAACGAGGTCTTCGTTTAGAATACGTTCGCCTCTATGAAACTCCTACTGCCTTTGCAGAGTTTAGACGGGAGTGGTTAGATGACTAGGGAACGTGTCCTCAAACTACCAGTTTTGGAAATTTTTGGTCCTACCTTTCAAGGTGAAGGCCGTGCTATTGGGCAGAAAACCATGTTTGTCCGCACTGCTGGTTGCGACTACCACTGCGACTGGTGCGACTCTGCCTTTACTTGGGATGGTTCTGAAAAGCCAACTCGTATGACTGCTGACGAGGTCATTGCTGCCTTAGATAAACTAGGAAGCTACGACTACGTCACCCTATCTGGGGGAAATCCTGCTATCCTAGCAGTCAACATGGCCGAATTGGTCACTAAACTCAAGGAACGTGGTGTCACTCTGGCTGTTGAAACTCAAGGCTCTCGCTGGCAAAATTGGTTGAAAGACATTGACCAAGTCACCCTGAGTCCCAAACCTCCTTCATCCAAGATGGAAGTCAACTTTGAAACCCTTGACTTTATCGTTTCCCAACTGGATTCAGATAAAGTTACCTTTAAAATCCCTGTCTTTGATGATGCCGATTTGGCCTTTGCCAAAGGGATTCAAGAACGCTACCAACCAGATGTCCTCTTCTTATCGGCTGGAAATCCTGAGCCCAAGGCCACAGGCAATATTATCCAAGATCAACTGGACCGTCTCAAAGAACTCTGGGAACGCGTCGCTACTGACGATAGCTGGGGCAATGTCCGCGTCCTTCCTCAACTCCATACCCTCCTCTACGATAATCAACGTGGTGTTTAAAATTAGAAAGAAAAAATCATGTCACAACAAGAAGAAATGAAAAACCTAAGCCTACTGGGCAACAAAGAAACCAACTACATTTTCGAATATCAACCAGAAGTCCTCGAATCCTTTGACAATCGTCATGTGGAAAATGACTATTTCATCAAATTCAACTGCCCTGAATTCACCTCACTTTGTCCGATCACTGCTCAGCCAGACTTTGCGACGATTTATATTTCCTACATTCCTGACAAGCTCTGTGTCGAGTCAAAATCTCTCAAACTTTATCTCTTTAGCTACCGAAACCACGGCGATTTCCACGAAAACTGTATCAACACCATCGGGAAAGACTTAGTCAACTTGCTAGACCCTCGCTATTTAGAAGTCTGGGGAAAATTCACTCCTCGCGGTGGCATTTCAATCGACCCCTACTACAACTACGGTAAGCCTGGAACCAAGTATGAAGGCTTGGCAGAACAACGCCTCTTCCAACACGACCTCTATCCAGAGAAAATTGACAATCGCTAAACTCATACTCAATGAAAATCAAAAAGCAAACTAGGAAGCTAGCTGCAAGCTGCTCAAAGCACTGCTTTGAGGTTGTAGATAAGACCGACGAAGTCAGCTCAAAATACTATTTTGAGGTTTCAGATGGAAACTGACGTGGTTTGAAGAGATTTTCGAAGAGTATAATACGAAAAAAGCCCTGTTCCTCGAAATGAGGAGCAAGGCTTTTTGAGTTTCAATTATTCTTCTGTTCCAAGGAAGTTTTTTGCAACAAGGGCTGCAAGAACTCCACCAACGATTGGGGCAAGGATAAAAATCCAAACTTGTTGAAGAGCTGCGCCACCTACCAAGACAGCTGGTGCCAAGCTACGAGCTGGGTTTACTGACAGCCCAGTGATGTTCAATCCCACAAGAATCATTGCAATTAAGGACAAACCGATTACCAAACCAGCAATCGCGCCATTGCCCTTGCTTTCTGATGTCACGGTCATGATAACCAAGACAAACAAGAAGGTTGCGATGACTTCAAACAAGAAACCACCAAAGACAGTGACACCGTTTGCCAAGGCATTTTCACCAAGACTAGCAGTTGACATTCCTGAGTTAGACAAGAGGAAGAATACAGAAGCAGATGCTAAGAAGGCTCCAACTACTTGTCCAAGGATGTAGTTTACAAGCTCTGAAGATGACAAACGTTTGTTAACAAACATAGCAATAGAAACAGCTGGATTCAAATGAGCACCTGAAACAGTTCCGATTGAGTAGGCTGCAACTACGATTGCCAAACCAAAGGCAAAGGCAATCCCTAGGTGACCAAGGCCATCAAGACCATTTCCAAAAACAACAGCTCCTGTTCCGATGAACACAAGCATGAACGTACCGATTAACTCAGCAACAAATTTTTTCATTTTCTTTCTCCTTTTTTCAAAAACTAGATACTAGTCTATCAAAAGAGGGAAAGGGTTTCAAGAAAATTGTTTGGAAAAATACTGGTTTGCCTCACTATCTTTTAATTAAGGAATTAAACAGAAAATACATTTCCTCTATAGGACTTATCAGTTGCTTATCTCACTAGCATTTAGCAACTTGATATAATCTAGACCCCATTTCTCGACAGCATCTAAAACGACTCTGAATTCCTGCCCCATTTCAGTTAAGCTGTACTCAACTCGTGGTGGAACTTCGGCATAGACCTTTCGTTGAACAATCTTATCCTTTTCTAATTGACGGAGATGACGGGTCAAAATAGTTTGAGTAATCCCAGGCAATAATCTCTGCAATTCTTTAAATCGTTTGGTACCCGTACTCAACTGATAAATGATTACCAGTGCCCATTTCCCCGTTAAAACCCTCTGCGTTGTCGCAAATGGACAAATACCATACTCACTCACTTTATTTGTCATAAAATATCTTCTTTCTATTTTTTTAAAAAAAATTTATCTTTTAGTATCAATAATAGTACTACTTTTGATACTAGCTATCAAAAAAGTGTCTACTTGTTTTTTTGTTTGTAACTGTTACAATTATATCATAAAAAAGAAATGGAGAATAGATATGTCAACAAACTTAGAAATTTTCAATGCTTATAACCAAGCTTTAATTGCTGGTGACTTTCCTAGTGTCTTTGAAACGATGGCAGACGATATTGTCTGGCATCAACCTGGTAATCATAGTCTATCTGGTACAGTTGTTGGTAAGGACAAGCTAGGAACTCACCTGGCTACATTTGCTGAGAAAACTAATGGAACCTTTAAGGTGATAACAAATTGGGTTTCTGACAATAAGGATTTAATCGCAGCTAATGTTACTTTTCTTGGAACACGGGCTGATGGTACTGAACTCAATATGAACGGGATTGACCTCTTCCGTATTGAAGACGGAAAAATCAAAGAAGTTTGGCTCTTCTCTTCAGATCAAGCTGAAGAAGATAGCTTTTGGGGATAATTAAAGAGGCCAGGACAAAAAATTTTGATTTTAGGAATTCTTTATTATAAATTTTTAAAATCGATAGATTAGAAAAAAAGCGAACAAGACAGAATTCTGAGTATCAGATAACTCGTTTTGTTCGCTTTTTTTATTTAAGGTTAGACTTTTGTCCCAGACTCTTTTAATTTACTCTCCCAACTGGGCACTGTAGGCGATGATCTGATCAACTGTGTCAGACAAGAATTGGATGGTATCACGGAGTGGTTTATCTGTAGAGATATCTGCTCCGATAATCATAGCTGACTCAAGCGGTGTCTTGCTACCACCTGATTTGAGGAGTTTGAGCCAATCTTCAGCTCCAGTTTCTGAATGTTTCAGATGAAGGTAACCCGCAGTCGAGATGACTAGTCCTGCTGAGTAAGTGTAACTATACAAGCCCATGTAATAGTGAGCTTGGCGCATCCAAGTCAAAGCTGCATCATCATCAATCTCAATAGCATCTCCCCAGAAATCCGTCAAGACTTCCTTCATAATACCGTTGAGTTTGCTTGCTCCAAAGGTCTCCCCTTCTTCAATCAATGTATACACCTTACGCTGGAAGGCTGCTTCCAAAAGGTGAGTGATAAAGTTATGGAAGTAGGTATCTGTCAAGCGGTGGGCAAGGGCGAAGCGTTTTTGACGTGGGTCGTCAGACTGGTGTTCCAAATAATCACTTAACAGCAATTCATTGAAGGTTGACGGCGCTTCGACATAGTAGGTTGACATGTGGGCGTTGAAGTAGCTTTGGTGATTGTCTGAAAAGATGAATTGACCAGAATGCCCGATTTCATGAATCAAGGTATAGACATCGCTCAAACGGCCTGTCCAGCTCATGAGAACATAAGGGTGCACGCGATATGGATCCGCCGCATAACCGCCAGAATCCTTGCCACTATTGGCAGCAAAGTCCACCCAGCGCTCTTCTTGATAGCGAGCAACTTCCTGACAATATTCTTGCCCCAAAGGTTCTACCGACTTCATGACCAAGTCATAGGCATCTTCAATAGTCACTTGAGGATTGAGGGCGCTATCCAAGTCCAATTTCCAGTCAGCAAAGGTCATCTTTTCAAGACCATTGACCTTGGCAACATGCTTGAGGTATCTCTGAGCAACGGGCGCAAAATCCTTCATGATGAGGTCAATCTGACGATCAAACATAGTACGGTCTACTTCCTGCTCAGCTAGAAGATAATCAAAGACTGAGTTGTAGCCCTTCATATCTGCCAGTAGTTTTTCAGACTTGACTTGGGCTAGATAGGCTGCTGCAGCCGTATTTTGGTGCTTACGAAGTCCTTCTGAGAAGGAACGGAAAGATTTCTCACGAACCTCAGCATCCTCGTGATTTTGGTAGAAATTCTCATAGGTGACAAAGCTGTTTTTGTAGGTCTTACCATTGGCTTCAAAGTCAGCCATTTCAAAATCCCCAGCTCGCATCTTAGTATAAATGTCCTGTGGACTGTAGAAAACTTCACCGAGATTGGTCAAGGCTTTTTCCACATCAGCCCCTAGATAGTGGGCTTTTTTGATTTTGGCCTGACGAATGGCAGCTGTTAAATGTGGCAACTCACCCAATCGGTCCAAAACTTCCTCATCAGCTTCCACCAAGGCATCGTCAAAGAAGGTCAAGGCTACACTGGCATCTGTTTCAAATTCCATCCCAGCTTGAGCAATGTTAGCAAATTCGTCATTGCTATAGTCCGTCGTCTGAGGCATAAAACCATAGTTACCAATATGGCTCATCTGAATGTAGATTTGTTCCAATTCCGCAAAGGCCTTTTCAAAATCCTCAAAAGTATGAAGATTGCTCTTGTAATCACGGCTAAACTGGTTGATGTCTTCACGAGTCTTCTCGATCGCACGCAAGAAATCCTCACGGTCTTGGTATAGGGCTGTTAAATCCCAAAGTTCCTTCTCTGGAAATTCTGAACGGTGTTTTTGTTCCATTTTCTTCCTCTTATTTCTCTAATTCTAATAAAACACTAAGGGCTGATAAGGCGTAAAGCGGTGCTGTTTCTGCTCGCAAAATGCGAGGGCCAAGTCCTGCCAAGACGGCTCCCTTAGCTTCAAAACTTTCAATTTCTGCAGGTGACAGGCCACCTTCTGGACCAAAGATAAAGAGCAGTTTTGCTCCTTTTTCAAGGCCAGAAACCGCTTGTAAAAGCGCAGCGACTTCTCCTTCTTTTGCTGATTCTTCATAGGCTACTATGATAGAGTCAAACTGGTCAAACTGAGCTAGAAAATCTGCTTTCTTCTCAAAAAGCTTGATACTTGGGATAACATTACGCTTACTTTGCTCTGCTGCTCCAAGAGCGATTTTTTCTAATTTCTCAGCCTTTTTGCCCAATTTCTTGCCGTCCCACTTGGCAACTGACCAGTCGGCAGGGAAGGCCCAGATTTGACTGGCACCGAGTTCGGTTACTTTTTGAGCGATAAACTCCAGCTTGTCCCCCTTGGGAAATCCAGATGCGATGGTCACTTGGACGGACAGTTCCACATTGTCAGCTAACTCTTCAACCAACTCAAACTGACGAGCTTCCACATTCAGCACACGTGCCAAACGTTTAATGCCATCATCAAAGACCAAAGTAACCTCATCATCTTCTTTCAAGCGCATAACCTGAAACATATGCTTGCTGGTTTCCTTGTCCTCAATGGTGACAGGAGAAATAGCACTGCCTTTGACAAAATACTGTTGCATGCTAGCCTCCAATCACACCAGAGATATCCTTGGTTTTCTTAAAGACGCAGGCATTCCATTCCCCTTGAACCATGTGAGTTTCAAGGAAAAATCCAGCTGACTCAGCCGACTCGCGCACCATGTCCCACTTGTCCTTGATAATCCCACTCATGATGAGGTAGCCTTCATCCTTGACCAAGCGATAAGCATCATCCGTCAGATGAACGAGGATATCCGCCAAGATATTAGCTACAATCACATCTGCCTCAATCTCAACTCCCTTAAGCAAGTCTCCAGCAGCAACATGGATATTTTCCATGCCAGGGTTGAGTTCAATATTTTCCTGAGCCACACGAACTGCCACATCATCTAGGTCGTAGGCAAAGATTTCCTTAGCACCTAGAAGCGAGCTGGCAATGGAAAGGACACCTGAACCAGTCCCCACATCCAGCACCGTTTCGCCACCACGAAGGACCTGCTCCAAAGCAAAAAGGCTCATCTTGGTCGTCGGATGGGTTCCAGTCCCAAAAGCCATGCCAGGATCCAGCTTGATAATCTTTTCTCCCGCAGTCGCCTCATAGTCCGTCCACGACGGCACGATGGTCAAATCATGAGTGATACGAGCTGGTTCATAGTATTTCTTCCAGTTGTCTGCCCAGTCTTCCTCAGCCAAGGCAGTCGTCCCCATCTTGACCTCTCCCAAATCCATAAAATCTGTCAATTCTGCTAAGCGAGCCTGCAAATCTGCCTCAACCACTGCCACATCAACCGTTTCAGGGTAGTAGGCTGTCACTACGATTTCTTCTTGCTGCTCTACCTCTGGGAAAATCTCACCAAAACGATCCACATTCCCCACATAGTCCATACTATCTTCAATCGCAACACCTTGCGCTCCTAGCTCGATCAGGAGGTTAGAGACTAGCTCTTCTCCCTCACGCTTAACTGTAACTTTTAACTCTTGCCATGTTTCCATATTTAAGATACCAAGCCCGTAAAACACAAAGCCAAAATAGAAACTTCTCTGAAGACGCTTGTGTCTAAGAGAAGTTTATCTTTTTGGCACCGTGTTTAGGGCGGGTTCAGTTTAGAAATGTAACTGAACCATCCTTTCTAATCACTTACTTTTAAATAATCTTTTAATCTCTCTTGCAACTGAGGTACAACTTGACTGGAACTAAGAAACTCCTCAACATTCATTAACTGATAACCCTGTCCCTCATCTCCAAATACGATGCTGTCAAACTGGTTCTGTGTTAACTGACCGACTAGAAATACAGATTGTTTATCCGCAAAAAGCATACTTGGATAAACCTTACTCCAAAGCAGACAATCCTCAGTCAAATGAATTTCCAGTTCTTCATAAACCTCACGCGCCACGCACTCAAAAGGACTTTCATCACCTTCACGTCCACCGCCTGGAAGTTCCCACATATTGGGCCAGGGAATGCTTGCCTTATCATCGCGTAAGATAGTCAAGAGCTTATCCCCACAAAACAAAGCAATCTTACAGCCTGTGAAATCAGAAATCTCTATTTCCATGTCAAACTCCTAGTATCTCGGATAAGGATAAAACTCTCCCTCTTCCAAGCCTACTTTTCCTTCTTCAAAGACTTCTTGGTTCCATTCCATGACAAATTCTTCTGCTTCTGGGTCTTCCAAAAAGTCCATGAGGGCATCTAGTCCAACCTCGGCAGTATCTTTAAGGAATAGCGCAAAATAAGCTAAAAATTCGCGAGAAAATCCTTTTTTAGGCAAGTAAGGGATGACAGTCAAATAGTCTTCCTCATTGACTGTTGATTTGGCTGGATTGTAAAAAAGCACTGCTTCTTCAAAGAGAATGTCATCTGATGAAACCTCTCCATCTTCACCCACCATCTCCACACCTGCAGCATTTTGCGCTTCCAACAGAAAACTCACTTCAACCGCGTGGTTGCGCTTGTCCCAACTAATCTCAAAGTCAAAGGGAAAATTCTTCTCCAACTCTTCCTCTAAAACATCTAAAAATCCATATGTTGCCATTTTGTCCTCTTTCTATGCGACTCTTTAATCGCCCCGATTACTCGGAAATGTGCTAAAATAGATACTACCATCTTACCACAAAATTATTTTATGTCCTAATTATACCATATTACCTCATTTAAACCCTTGGTATTAGTGATTTTCTTAAACGGTTGATTTCCTTATTTTTTCCAAAAAGTCAACATAAAAAGCCCTCGAAAGGGCTAGCAAATCTATAGGATCAATAGACAAGTAACTAGCACAATTAGATGTGCTTTTTTTTATTGACCATTCCCACGATGTCACACTTAATCTTATGCTTGAATTTTCTTATCTGCAATAGCATCTGTCAAAGTCTGAGAAAAGTTAAGTCCCATTTCTCGTCCCAACTTATCCGCCCATCTTGGTATGGTCAAGGTCTTTTTAATTGGTTCCTGACTTCCTAGGTATTCTGATACATCAACAGATACCATAGAAATAAAAGATTTCTCAAGGTCATAGGTTGACACGAAATCTTCATCATCTTTAAAAGGATCATTATCAATTAAAGACAAGCTATTGATATCTGATGGCTGGGGCAAATCTCCATCACTCTCTATTAAATCTGCGACAGTTATGCCTAACCACTCCGAACCCATAGCCAAAGCCTCAGAAATCCCCGCACCTTGTGTAGCTGAATATTCAAAATCTGGGAAATGAACAAAATAAGTCGCTTCTGCTCCATCTGTATCGTCATAATAAAATAAAGCTGGATACGTAACTAACATCTCACTACCTCCATATCAAAAAGCAGGGGCTGAATTTTACAACCCAGCTTGCTTTCTTATCCCTCTTTCAGTGTACTTATTCAGCTCGCCGTGAGGGATTGTGATAGGCCTTTCCCCTTGCTTCTCCATTTTAATATGGGAGCCTTTACCGCCTTTGGTCTTTATCCAACCATGGGCCGTAAGGAGTTTGACCATCTCTTTTTGTGTCATAGGCATAGCGCTTTTACCTCCTGACAACACCATTATAACACGTGCTACACGTATTGTAAAGGAGTTATACTTATTATTCTCTTATACATAAAAGCCCCTAGATGTGGTTCTAAGGGAAGCCTTATATAAACGGATAGGCAGAACTATCAGAGTTCCTGCTTTTCTCGACCCACTAGAAATGGCACGAATCAATCTCAACATTACTTCTCCTCTCTTCATTAAAAAATGATTATCACCCAAAATTATATTGCGATTTTTATAAAAGACTAGCAAAAACTACTAAATCAATACATTCAGCAGACGAGAAACTTGCATTGTCAGATAAACTGTTTTATCATTTACCATACTTTATTCATTAGTAATATCACTTGATTTGAAGTATAATATTGGAAAGGAAATCAGTAATGAATTTAGAACAATATTTAGGAAAAGAAATTAGGGTTGTTTTTGTTGATGGTCAAATTTTAGAGGGTTATTGTAATAGCTTTACAGGGAAACTTGATACGGAAGATGAACTCTATGATGAAATTACAATAAGAACAGATAAATATCCATATGTTGGATTTAATGAATCTGAAATCGCATCCATAGAATTAACTCAAAACGGTATTATAAAATAACAGGAGTTGTTTATTATGAATAAAACTAAAAAAGAGAATTTAATTTTCATTGATGGTTGGGAGCATGTGCATTGCCCTGTATGTGGAACTTTAGTAGAAACTTATGATATTTGCGATGTTTGTCATTGGCAAAATACGGGAGCATTTAATATCGATGGCGGTCCTAATAAAATGACGCTTGCTGAAGCGAAAATGGCTTATAAAAGGAAAAACGACATAAATGAATCACAAAAGACTTGGGTAATTAATGGGGAGACCTGGCTACATTGTCCTGTTTGTGGGAATGACGTAATAGACTATGATATCTGTGACGTTTGTCGTTGGCAAAATACAGGTATTATAAATATAGACGGTGGTCCGAATAAGATGACTCTAGCTGAAGCCAAAGAAGCTTACGCAAAAGGGATTCCAATAATATAAAATATATAGCTACTATTTTACTTTTCAACCATGTTTATAATTTCTTTTAAGCTTGGTTTGGTTTTTCTAATTCTATCCCATGACCTCATTTTTAAAAAAATCCCTAAATAGATGCCATTTATCTTTGGTAATTCGTTAGAAAGATTGTATTTCTCTCTAATCTCATCTTTATGACTTTCTACAAATTTGCTACGAGGTAAGCAATAAAAAATACCTTCCCCAAAATAACTTAAATCTTCATCAGATAGTTCAATAAGCTCTTCAGGTTTTACAAAAATCGCTCTATTAACTCTATCTTTGCCACTGGCAAAGGCTTTCTCCACAAATCTTTTATCTAGTCCCATCTTTATTTAACTCTCTCAAATTGTTTTAGTTCCAGAACAGTCAGTTCTTTAAATTCTTTTCCTGTTTCGTTTAAATATTTGTTAATTTTTCCAAGATTGTATTTCATAGGTGCTGGTTTCACTCCATTTGGTAAACCAACTAGTCCGTCAAGTTCCATAAATGACTTATTTTCAAGTAGCTTTGAATTTGAAGTATTCATCTAGTTCCATTTTCTCCTTTTCAAATATTGCTATCTAAATTTATATCTACTATGTACTTTATCAAGAAAACTTCCTAACTTGGTAATTCCATTATTTCCATTCCTTATCACCTCTATTTTCATTATAGTTCATACAATGACATTTAGCAATATTATTTCTCAAGTCAGCAATTCCACTTCTTTAGACTCAACTATCATATTTTGAGCTTTAAGGAAGATCCATTCTTTCATGCTGATACCTCTCCTTATCAAATTAAATAGTCAGAAAAATTCTATCTCACACCCTGAATATTACAAAACCATTGAAATATCACAACTAATAGGCTAGAATGGACATAGTAAGATATATTAGATGAGTTATTCTACTCAAAAAATATGAAACTAAAATCCACGTTAGAAAGGACTGCTATGCCAGACAATCTCGCGCTTCGCATGCGCCCTAAAACCATCGATCAGGTCATCGGTCAGGAACATCTGGTCGGACAAGGAAAAATCATCCGCCGCATGGTGGAAGCCAACCGCCTGTCTTCCATGATTCTCTATGGACCTCCGGGAATCGGCAAGACCAGTATTGCCTCTGCCATCGCTGGGACTACTAAATATGCCTTTCGAACTTTCAATGCGACAGTTGATAGTAAAAAACGACTGCAAGAAATTGCGGAAGAGGCTAAATTCTCTGGTGGTCTCGTCCTATTACTAGACGAGATTCACAGACTAGATAAAACCAAGCAAGACTTCCTCTTGCCTCTCTTGGAAAGTGGTCTGGTCATCATGATTGGGGCTACGACTGAAAATCCTTTCTTTTCTGTCACTCCTGCCATTCGTAGCCGTGTTCAAATTTTTGAGTTGGAACCTCTGTCTAACCAAGACGTCAAAGAGGCTCTTCAGATAGCTCTAAGTAACTCTGAACGTGGTTTTGATTTTCCAGTAGAACTAGATGAGGATGCGCTGGATTTCATTGCTACCTCTACAAACGGAGACCTGCGCTCTGCCTTTAACTCACTGGATTTGGCAGTTCTCTCTACCCCTGAGAATGATAAAGGCATCCGCCATATCACCCTAGACATCATGGAAAATAGTCTGCAGCGGAGCTACATCACTATGGATAAGGATGGAGATGGCCACTATGATGTTCTCTCAGCCCTGCAAAAGTCTATCCGTGGCTCAGATGTTGATGCCAGTCTTCACTATGCTGCCCGCTTGATTGAGGCTGGTGATTTGCCAAGTCTCGCTCGTCGTTTGACTGTTATCGCTTATGAAGATATCGGTTTGGCCAATCCTGAAGCCCAGATTCACACCGTGACTGCTCTTGATGCTGCCCAGAAGATTGGGTTCCCAGAAGCCCGCATTCTCATTGCCAATGTCGTGATTGATTTGGCCCTTTCTCCAAAATCCAACTCAGCTTATGTGGCTATGGATAAGGCACTTGCTGACCTCAAAACATCAGGGCACTTGCCTATTCCGCGACACCTGCGTGATGGGCACTACAGTGGAAGCAAGGAACTGGGGAATGCCCAAGACTATCTCTATCCACACAACTACCCTGGAAATTGGGTCAAGCAAGACTATCTACCAGAAAAAATTCGTAATCATCACTATTTCCAAGCAGAAGATACTGGTAAATATGAACGGGCTTTGGCTCAAAGAAAGGAAGCTATCGACCGTTTGCGAAAAATCTGAAATCCTTTTCAAAAAATTGCACTTTCCTCTTGATTTTTTTTGAAAAAGTGGTATTATATAAACATAGAAACGCTGTGGTGTACGACTTCACACTTAAGTGTTGACCGACTATTTTTTGTATTATTAGGGAAACAAAAGTCTTCTAACAGCATGTAGGCCGTCTCACACGGAAACAGCTTCAGTTAGAGCGAGTTGCCCACCTGCTTAATTGCGCGGGTTCAATACAAACCGTGAAGTTTCGGCACCAATACAGCTTTTTTCTTTGCCTCCTTAGCTCAGCTGGCAGAGCAGCGGACTCTTAATCCGTGGGTCACAGGTTCGATCCCTGTAGGGGGCATCTAAATACAACAGGAAAAAGCCTTGTAAATCAAGGCTTTTTTTGCTTGTCTATAACTGATTTACCCCATCATTTGTCCCACATTTTAAATCTATCTTTTCTTTTTGAATCAAATTACATCTTTACAAATAGTGTAAAGCCAGTTACTTTTGCTTTGATTCCATACAATATTTTCATGTAGAGAAGACAAATTTTATCTTCTCTTTTTATTTTCAAAATAATAAAAACTGATTTTCTTTTCATAAATCAGACTGAAACTTCCAAATTTTCCATTTTGTTTATTGACATTTCCTCTAAAAAGGTGTATAATATTTTTATGGCTCTTTGTCAACTGTAGTGGGTTGAATAAAAGCTAAGATCTAGAAAGGACGAAATTTGTCCTTTCTTTTTTGATATTGAGAGCGATAAAAATTCGTTTTTTGAAGTTTTCAAAGTTCCGAAATCCAAAGGCATTTCGTTTGATAAGTTTGATGAGATTATTGGTCGCTTCCAATTTTGCGTTGGAATAGGGTAACTGAAGGGCATTGACGATTTTCTCTTTGTCCTTTAGAAAGGTCTTAAAGATAGTCTGAAAAAGAGGATGAACCAGCTTAATATTGTCCTCAATGAGTCCGAAAAATTTATCTGCCTCCTTGTTCTGAAAGTGAAAGAGTAAGAGCTGATAGACATTGTAGTGGTGTTTCAAGTCTTCTGAATAGCTCAAAAGCTTGTCTAAAATCTCTTTATTGGTTAAGTGCATGCGAAAAGTAGGGCGATAAAATCGCTTATCACTCAGTTTACGGCTATCTTGTTGGATGAGTTTCCAGTAGCGCTTGGTAGCCTTGTATTCATGAGATTTTCGATGAAACTGATTCATGATTTGGACACGCATACGACTCATAGCACGGCTGAGATGTTGGACAATATGGAAACGATCCAACACGATTTTAGCGTTTGGAAAAAGCTGTTTAGCCAAGTCATAGTAAGGGCTAAACATATCCATCGTAATGATTTTCACCTGACAACGAACAGCTCGCTCGTAGCGCAGAAAGTGATTTCGGATGATAGCCTGTGTTCTGCCTTCAAGAACAGTGATGATGTTGAGATTATCAAAATCTTGTGCAATGAAACTCATCTTTCCCTTAGTAAAGGCATACTCGTCCCAGGACATAATCTCAGGAAGACGAGAAAAATCATGCTTAAAGTGGAAATCATTGAGCTTTCGAATGACAGTTGAAGTTGAAATGGAAAGCTGATGGGCAATATCGGTCATAGAAGTCTTTTCAATCAGCTTTTGCGCAATCTTTTGGTTGATAATACGAGGAATCTGATGATTCTTCTTGACGAGCGAGGTCTCGGCGACCATCACCTTCGAGCAATGATAGCACTTGAAACGACGCTTTTTCAGAAGAATTCTAGTAGGCCTACCAGTCGTTTTGAGGTAAGGAATCTTAGACGGTTTTTGAAAGTCATATTTTTTCATTTGACTTCCGCAATAAGGACAAGATGGAGCATCGTAGTCCAGTCTAGCGATGATTTCTTTGTGTGTATCCCTATTGATGATATCTATAAATTGGATATTAGGGTCTTTGATATCGAGTAGTTTTGTGATAAAATGTAATTGTTCCATATGAATCTTTCTAATGAGTTGTTTTGTCGCTTTTCATTATAGATCTTATGGGACTTTTTTTCTACAACAAAATAGGCTCCATAATATCCATAGGGGATTTACCCACTACAAATATTATAGAGCCATTTTTATTATCAAACTATACTATACTATATAGGGGGTATTGAAATGAAATTTTCTAATCGTTTACTGCTATTCCTTGCAGGAGTTGTTTTTGTCCTTTTAGCACTCTTTCTATTTACAGACCCAGTAGCTAATCTTGTTGCTTACAGCTGGTGGATTGCATTTGGTTTACTGGTTGCTTCTATAGCAGCTATTTTAGGCTATTTCTCTGTACCAAAAGTGCTTCGCTCACCAGCTCATCTTTTCCAAGGGATTGTTAATCTTCTCTTGGCTCTTTACCTCGTTGCCTATGGCTTTGTGACGCTACCAGTTGTCATTCCAACTATTTTAGGAATTTGGTTAATTGTAGAAGCCATTATAGCTTTCTTTAAAGGCAATCGTCTGGGATTGATTTTCCCTATTATTGGCAACTATATCATGTGGATAGCGTTGCTTGCATTTTTACTAGGTCTAGTGATTTTGTTCAATCCAGTAGCTACAAGTGTCTTTGTCGTTTATGTCGTTGCCTTTGCATTTTTAATTGTTGGTTTCACCTATATCCTTGATGCCTTTCGTAAATAATCTAGCTGCCATTTTGGGCATATTAAAAAAGCTGGGAAGTTACATTCTCAGCTTTTTATTTGCCTTCTTAGATCAGTCGGTAGAGCAGTAGACTCTTAAGCTATGGGGCGCAGGTTCGAGCCTTGTAGGGGCATCTAAATCAACAGGAAAAATCCTTGGTTGCAAGGCTTTTTTTGACGTCCAATAGCTTTTTGTAGCAAAGTATTTAAAAATAAAAGAGAAGAGAATCTCTCACTCTCTTCTCAGTATATCTTATTAAATTTAGTTTTTCTTAATCTACCTGATTTTCCTTTGCGACGACAAATTCTTTAACCAGTCGATAGATAACAGCAAATATCGGTGTAAAGAATATCATCCCAAGTAGTCCGAAAAGATTCCCTCCAATACTAGCAGCCGCAAGCGTGAAAATAGCTGGCAAACCAATAGACTGACCTACAACTCTAGGATAAATAAGGTTTCCTTCAATCAGCTGTATAACTTGATATAGAAGAAGAGAAAGTAAGGCTTGAGTAGGACTCACTGTGAAGATAAAAATCGCTCCCACAACACTAGCAATCATAGGCCCTACATAAGGAATGAACGATAGCACTCCTGCAAAGATACCTGTCATTACTCCATAGGGTATCCCAAACACGCTGTAACCAACCGCTATCATAACTCCTATGATAACTGCTTCAATCAGCTGACTCATCAAAAATTGGTCATAAGTCTCTAGTGCTACTTGTCCAATGTAAGTCAACTTTATCACCACCTTCTCTGGAAGAAAAACTTTTAGAAGTCGACTCGTCATCGCTGCCAAATGTTCCTTACTGGATAAAAATAAAAAGGTGAAGACTATAATCAAAAAGGCATTCATCAAACTTGAAAAAATATTGCCGATATTACTAGTCAGACCTGATAAAAAACCTATCAAAGCTTGGCTAATAGAACTAGATTGTCCCTGTATGCCTGATACGATAGTTGACAACATGTCTTTGGTTACAAATTCCGAGCTGCCTAGAAATTTCCCAAGTTGAGTAAGGACTGTTGAAAGGACTGTTCCCAGCTGACTAATAGTCTGAGCTAGGGTTGGCAGCACCAAAACCAAAAGAGCAATCACGATTAAGATAAGAGCTAGGAAAACAAGTACCATGGCAATCGGACGACGCAACTCTGCCTTTACCTTCAATTTAACTAAATACTGTTCAATTTTTTTCATAGGAACATTAAGCACAAAAGCAATAACAGCACCATAAATCAAGGTTGATATTACATCAAAGAGAGAGATTGCTCCTGATATAAAGCTCGATGCATTCAGAATTACAAGAGCAACCAGCCCTATAAAAAGGATTAACGGAGTATATTTTTTAACTAAGTTCATAAATTCTCCTTAATAAACATGTTTAGATACGACTATACTATTTGGTTTTTCAAACTCTCGATTAAGGTAGGCTTGGTAAGTTCCTGGAGCGATAAATCCTTTGGGTGAGAGGATATCGGTGCCAGCCTGACCGACTATGGTATCAGCCAAGAGCACACAGTTTGTAGATAAGACAAAGTAGGATTTAAACTTAGATTTGATAAATTTATAAAGTTCCCCATCTGTCTCATGTCTGATTTTATAAGCGTAGGTGTAGTCTTCCTTACCATCACCTGTCATGATTTTATCTGCACTTGGCTCCCATGGAATCGTCAGTTGTTTCAATTCAGCCAACTTTTTCTGAACTGCTTTTTCCATTTCAGGCGTCAAATCTATCCCATAACCAAAAAGCGTTTTTTGACTCTCACGTTTACATAGGTCAATGTACTTGTCACGATCACAGAAATATAAGACACCATCTCCTACCATGCCAAATAAGGTCTCAGAAGACGGATCATAGTTGCCATAAGAAATAACACGGCCTTGATAGCAGATATCCACATGACCAATTGCCGAAAACAGAGAGGTCTCAGCTGTATGAACAAAAATTTCAAGCTCCGCTGTCTTACCAGACTTCACCATTCCAAGATGGATATCTTCTTCCTCATCAGCATTTTCCAGCATAAATTTGTTAACTTTTGCTAAAGTTCTTGCAGGGATGAGAGCGGCTAGGACAATAGGTAAGCTAATTCTAATGCGACGTTTGAGATGGTTTTTCCCAATTTCCTCCTCAAACAAGAAACCGTCACGGATATTGGACACACCATAAAGGAAAAAATAAGCCCCTAATACAAAGAGTTGAAAGACAGAATTTCCTGTAGAGGACAAAAGACTAGTCCCACCAAGAAAAACTAGTACGAGTCCATCTAGTAAGAGACGAAAACGAGGTCGAATTTTGTTTTTGCGGTAGAGAACATAGGTGACAAGGTTGATAGTAGCATGAAAAATCTGATAAACTCCAATCACAAGAGCCAAAATATAAATCGGCACATCCGTCGCAAGATTCGAGCCTAGCAAATATCCCAGCACTAACAATTTAACCAGTGCAACTCCCAAGGTGTCCGTTGACTGACTTTTTTTGAAAATACGTAATACTAAATCTAAGACCGTTGCTATCCAAGCTAAAAACAGAACCAGTCGAATAACCGTTACTGGCAACCAAGTCCCCGTAACCATCAAGATAAGACCTAGCAGAACAAATAAGAAACCCTGAGCAAGTAATTTCTTACCTGTCAGACCTAAAGATAGAATTTTCGCCATATAAAAACCTTTCAACAATAAAAATTAAACACTCCGATTAAACTGACTAGTAAATAGCCAACACTACAAACAGCCTGTGCCAGCAACATATGGTGACTAGAAATGACTGTAGTAATGTCACCATCTTGTCTTATGCACTTCTAAAATTTGTTATATTGATTAGAAACCAGAGCTTATAAAAACTAGCTAAACTCGAGAGATAGACACAATTGCGACGAAAAAATGTATAACCAATTCAACTTGTTAAGGTAAGAAAGCATTATTTCCAATCTATTAATTATTCATCTATTACCTATTATGACACAATATTCCCTATAGTTCAACTTTTTACTTGTTTTTATATTACACGGACTAAAAAGTTTTCAACAGTTGATTGCATTTGTTTTAATAAGTTTTAACCTCTCTTGGTTAGATAAAAAAAGAACCATACAGTTTAGAATCTGTATGGTTTTTGCCCCACTTTTGTCCCATTTTTAAATCATGACATTGAAAATACCTAAAATCACTTATATTTCAATATTTTTAATTGCTCTCAATATGAAAGTCCTTTCCAAATCCCTGTAGGGGGAATCTAAATACAACAGGAAAAGCCTTGGAATCAAGGCTTTTTTGTGTAGTCTTAGCACTAAAAAACGATAGAAAAAAAACCCCTTCTGAACTGCACCCCAAAAGTTAGACAGAAAAAACCTAACTTTTGTGGCGCAGTTCATTCGCGCCACATAAAGTTATTTAAGCATATCCTTTTCTCTCATTACCATTTTCTGTTATAATAAATTGTACTTCTAAAATAGAAAGGTCTTAAGATGACAACTCTTATTAAACATAAACGTGTAGAATTTTCAGAACTTTTTTATGACCTAGTTTTTGTTTTTGCAATTTCAAAAGTAACTACTTTAATTGACCATCTTCATAACGGTATTTTGACTTGGAATTCTTTCCTTGATTTTTTCATTGCTACTTTGTTTCTCATCGATTCCTGGATGATTCAAACCGATTATACCAATCGCTATGGAAAGAACTCTTTATTTAACATAGTAATCATGTTTATCAAAATGGGAATTTTACTCTTTATAGCCAATATGATTGGACCTGATTGGCAACAATATTTTCATTATCTCTGTTGGGCTATTGGTACATTAACCCTTACCTTATTTTTTCAATATTTGGTTGAATTTTTTAGAAAATCAACCGATGATGCTAATCGGGAAAGTATCAAAGGTTTTCTATGGATAACAGGTCTAGGAAGTTTAGGATTCTATCTAGCAGCTCTTCTTCCTATTTACCTTAGAGTCTATATCTTATTTGCTAGTATTCTGCTAACATTTATTATGCCAAGTATCTTGCTTAATAAAGATAAGCATTACCAGGTAAATCTCCCCCATTTAATCGAGCGCATCTCCCTTCTTGTCATTATTATGTTTGGAGAGATGATTACGGAGCTAGCTAACTTCTTTACAATCGAGAATTTCTCGATTTATTCGGTTCTTTATTTCATTATTATGATTTCTCTGTTCTTGTTTTATTTTGGTCAATTCGACCATGCTATTGATGAAAAATCTAATCAAAAGGGACTATTTCTAATTTACAGTCACTATCCTATTTTCATTGGACTTCTTATGATGACCGTTTCGATGAGTTTTCTTCTGAATCCTGAAGCTAATCGTCTCTTTGCAACCAGCTTCTCTTATATCGGATTTGGCCTCTTTCAAGCTGCTGTCCTAGTAAATGGGCCCCATAACAAACACTATCTTCGCTATTCGAAAAGTTACTACTGTGTCCAAGCGACACTCTATCTGGCTGCCTTGATTCTCTCTTTAATCTTTGCTTCTAATCCTATAATAGTAGTGAGTATAACAACCATTTTAGCTCTAGCTATAGCCATTCATTTTATTTATTTTTATATGACACAGAATAAAAAATATTCCAAATCTAACTGGGGATTATTTTAATGAGTTTATAACATAAAAAAGCCTTGGAATCAAGGCTTTTTTGATTTCTATCTAAACTTTTTCATAAGGTATTTTCGTGCAGGTGCTTCAACTATTTGAACGATTTCAAATCCTTCTTTTTGATAAAGGTGCTGAGCTGCTTGATTTGCCTCGAAGACATTTAGAGAAATACTATCTATGTCTCCATTTTCAAAGACCAAACTAACAAATTTCCTTAAAGCCTGCCTACCTAAGCCTTGTCCCTGTTTCTGGGGATTGATAAAAAATCTCCCAATATGAAGATTACTGTCTTCTAGCCTGATTTTCTGGATAAGCCCCACAAACTCTTCTCCTTCAAAGATAGAAAAGATTCCTTCCAACTCTTGCAAAACTTGAATTGTCAGTGGAAAAGGAATCTTTGGTCCCATCCATTGTTCTTGAAAAGCCTTGCCGAGGGAGTTGGACCATTGGCATACGAGCTGGGCATTTTCTGTGCTCACATTTTCTTCAAAACGAATTGTCATCTTGACCTCACTATCTTGTTTATGTTTCTCCATTATACTACTTCTCCTATTTTTTACGAATAGATAAGTATGATTAATATTTATTTTTTTCTTGTCGGGAGCATTCTCGCTTCTTTTCTTGGTTTGGTCATTGATCGTTTTCCTGAGCGATCCATTATCCGACCAGCTAGTCATTGTGATTCTTGTCAGACTCGCTTGCGTCCCTTAGATTTGATTCCTATTCTCTCGCAGGTTTTCAATCGTTTTCGCTGTCGCTATTGCAAGGCTCGCTATCCATTCTGGTATGCTCTTTTTGAACTAGGCTTAGGAATCCTCTTTCTAGCTTGGTCTTGGGGCTGGCTCTCCTTGGGGCAAGTCATCCTAATCACTGCTGGTTTGACCTTGGGCATCTACGACTTTCACCATCAGGAATATCCCTTACTGGTCTGGATGACTTTCCACCTAATCCTCATGGTTTCCTCTGGCTGGGATCTGGTCATGATTTTCTTCCTTATCCTTGGAATGTTAGCTCATTTTATCGATATTCGCATGGGCGCAGGGGATTTTCTCTTTTTAGCTTCTTGCGCTCTCGTCTTTAGCGCAACAGAATTACTCATCTTGATTCAGTTTGCTTCTGCGACGGGCATCCTAGCCTTTCTCCTGCAAAAGAAAAAGGAAAGACTTCCTTTTGTGCCTTTCCTCTTACTCGCTGCTTGTGTGATTATTTTTGGTAAGCTACTGCTTGTTTGATAAAGTCCTGAATCGGCTCTCCTTCATGGAGAGCTTTTACGATTTTCGAACCAACGATAACACCATCTGACACCGCATTGAAGCGTTCTACATCGGCTTGACTAGATACACCAAAACCTGTTAAAACTGGGATGTCGGTCACTTGATGCAATTGTGCCAAGTGCTTGTCCAAGTCTGCACGGTAATTGCCTGATTTCCCTGTCACCCCATTGATGGCAACTGCATAGACGAATCCTTCTGCCCCTTCAATCAACTCTTTCTGGCGCTCAATTCCTGTGGTCAAGCTAACTAGGGGAATCAAGGCAATGTCTGTATCTGCCAAAAATGGTTCTACAAAGTTGGCATGCTCATGAGGCAGGTCTGGAATAATCAAGCCCTTAACCGCTGTATCTGCCAAATCTTTGACAAAGTTCTCCACACCGTACTGAAATAGGGGGTTGAAGTAGGTCATAATGACCAGTGGAATCTCTGTTTCAATGGTTTTCAAGGTTTCAACCAAAGCCTGTGTAGAGGTCCCGTGGGCTAAACTGCGCAAGCCAGCTTCTTCGATAACAGGTCCATCTGCAACAGGGTCTGAAAAGGGAATGCCCACTTCAATTGCAGAGGCACCCAAATCTTCTAAAAAGTGGATTGTTTCCCCAAGTCCATCCAAACCTTTTTCGTGGTCACCAGCCATGATATAAGGAACGAAAATTCCTTTTCCAGCTGCTTTTATAGCGTTTAATTTTTCTGTTAGTGTCTTAGGCATAAGTTTCTCCCTTCTTTACTGCATCTGCTTCCAAGCGGTCTTTGACTTGAACCACATCCTTGTCCCCACGACCTGATAGACAGACAATCATAGACTTTTCTGGTCCAAGTTCTTTGGCCAATTTCACTGCAAAGGCGATCGCATGGCTAGATTCCAAGGCTGGGATAATCCCTTCCACACGAGACAAGAGTTGGAATCCTTCCAAGGCCTCTTCGTCTGTCACAGGAACATAGCTGGCACGTTTGATATCGTGGTAGTGAGAATGCTCTGGACCGATACCAGGATAGTCCAAACCTGCTGAGATCGAGAAGGCTTCAAGAATTTGACCATGGGCATCTTGGAGCACATCCATGAGGGAACCGTGAAGGACACCCGGACGACCCTTGGTCAAGGTAGCTGCGTGATGCTCTGTATCCACACCAAGTCCTGCTGCTTCAGCTCCATACATAGCTACTGATTCATCTTCTACAAATGGATGGAAGAGACCGATGGCATTAGAACCACCACCAACACAGGCTACTAAGGCATCTGGTAGATTTTTACCTGTCAAGTCACGGTACTGTTGTTTAGCTTCTCGACCAATAACACTTTGGAAGTCACGAACGATTTCTGGGAATGGATGAGGCCCCAAGGCAGAACCAAGGATATAGTGGGTATCATCAATATTAGCTACCCATGAACGAAGGGCTGCAT
The DNA here is from genome assembly GCF_046352925.1 of Streptococcus sp. KHUD_011. Classification (GTDB taxonomy): domain Bacteria; phylum Bacillota; class Bacilli; order Lactobacillales; family Streptococcaceae; genus Streptococcus. The sequence continues at coordinate 1,519,132 of NZ_CP157578.1, forward strand.
TGACCGCATCCTTGAGCACGCGCGAACCGTCTGTCACTGCCTCAACCTTAGCTCCCAAAAGCTCCATACGGAACACATTGAGGGCTTGGCGTTTGACATCGTCCTCACCCATGTAGATAGTACATTCCATGTTAAAGAGGGCTGCAGCAGTTGCAGTTGCCACACCGTGCTGACCAGCACCTGTTTCAGCGATAATTTTCTTTTTACCCATGCGTTTAGCCAGAAGAACTTGTCCCAAGGCATTGTTAATCTTGTGGGCCCCTGTATGGTTAAGGTCTTCACGTTTAAGATAAATCTTGGCTCCGCCGATATGCTGGGTCAAGTTTTTTGCGTAGTAAAGAGGAGTTTCACGCCCCACATACTGGCGCAAAAGTTGGTTTAATTCCTCTTGGAAACTTGGGTCTGCCTGACTTTCACGATAAGCCTTTTCCAACTCCAAAACTGCTGTCATCAATGTTTCTGGGACAAAACGTCCACCGAATTTTCCGTAAAATCCATCTTTATTTGGTTCTTGATATGCCATTCTTTACCCTCTCTATAAATCTTCTAATCTTTTCCTGATCTTTTTGTCCATCTGTCTCCACTCCGCTCGATACATCTACTGCATAGGGAGTAAAGTGTTGAATTGCTTTTACGACATTGTCTTCATTAAGCCCACCTGCGATAAAGAAAGGCTGAGTTAGTCCAATCGTATTCAGTTGACCCCAATCAAAGGTCTGGCCACTCCCAGCCACAGGGGCATCAAAGAGGAGATAATCTGACTGAGAATTGGGTACATGACCCTCTCCATCTACCTGCACAGCCTGAATACTGGCACAAGGCAAATTCTCAAACAAATCATCTGCCACCTGACTGTGAACTTGAACCAAGTCCAAGCCAACTTTTTCAATCGCTTCTAGCAATTCTGCCCGACTTGGTGAAACAAATACGCCAACCTTCTTAACATTAGCAGGAATGGGCTTTGCCAGCTCAGTAGCCTGATCCAAGGTCACCTGTCTTTTACTAGGTGCGAAGACAAAACCGATGTAGTCTGCTCCTGCTGAAACAGCTGTTTCCACCGCTTCTTTGGTAGATAATCCGCAAATTTTAACCTTTGTCAATCTGCAACTCCTTGATTCTCTGGGCTACATCTTCTGCCTGCATAAGAGCTGTCCCTACCAAAATTCCGTTAAAGTATGGTGCTACTCGTTCCGCATCCTGCCCTGTGAAAATAGCAGATTCAGAAATGTACAAGCAATCATCTTTGAAATGTTTAGCCAAATCTACACTGGTCTGCAAGTCGACCTCAAAGGTGGTCAAGTTGCGGTTATTAACCCCAATAATCTCAGCACCAAGCCTGTGGGCCACTTCTAGTTCAGCTAGATTGTGAGTCTCCACCAAGACTTCCAGACCAAGCTCTGTCGCGTAGTCATAGAGTTCCTTGACACGTTCTTCTGACAAGGCAGCGACAATGAGTAAGATAACTGTCGCACCAGCATTGCGAGCACGGATGATTTGCTTTTCATCGATGATAAAGTCCTTGTTGAGCGTTGGAATCTGTACCTGACTGGAAATCTCCTGTAGATAATCCAAATGTCCTTTAAAGAAAACTTCATCTGTCAGAACAGAAATCATCACTGCGCCGTTTTCTTCATAAGTCTGAGCCTGTTGCACAATATCCACATCTAGATTGATATCTCCCAGACTAGGGCTAGCCTTCTTGACTTCTGCGATTACCTGTAAACGGTCTTGATGTTGTTTTAGATAGTCAGCTAAGCGATAAGTCTGGCGCAGGGGCTGGACTTCCTCCAGCTCCATCTGCTCGACCTCACGCGCCTTCTGCTCTAAGATTCGTGCTAAAAATTCCTGACTCATTTTTGGTACTCCTGTAACAGTCTGAGTTTTTCAAGGGCCTTGCCACTAGCAATTACTTGACGGGCCAAGGCAACTCCTTCCTTGATACTAGCTACCTTACCATTAGCATAGAAACCAAGACCTGCATTTAAAACTGTAGTTTCCAAGAATGGACTTGGTTCGTTTTTAAGAACGCTGAGCAAAATTTCTGCATTTTCCTGAGCATTGCCTCCACGAATATCTTCGATAGCATAGCCTTCCATTCCCAAATCCTCTGGAGTAAAGCTTGACAAGGTGATTTCGCCATTTTCAAGAAGAGCAATCTTGGTTGTTCCGTTCAAACCAGCTTCATCCAGTCCTTCTGGCCCAGCAACCACGATGGCACGTTTGCGACCCATATTTTTCAAAACCTGAGCTGTACTTTCTAGAAGTTCTGGACGACTAATTCCAAGAAGCTGTGTTTCCAAGGCCATTGGGTGAATCAGGGGACCAGTCAAGTTCATAATGGTTGGAATTCCCAATTCCAAACGAGCTGGCATGATGTATTTCATTGCTGGGTGCATATTTTTAGCAAAGAGAAAGACGATTCCAGTTTTATCAAAGACCTTACCTAGTTCAGCTGGTTTGAGATCTAGGTTGATACCCAAGGCTTCGAGGACATCTGCAGAACCAGATTTAGAAGAAATCGAGCGGTTACCGTGTTTGGCCATGTGAACACCGCCACCAGCCAAGACAAAGGCTGCAGTTGTGGAAATGTTAAAGCTGAAGGATTTGTCTCCACCTGTACCACAGTTGTCCATGGCATCATGAATTTCAGTTGGAATGTGTTGGGCATGGCCTCTCATGACTTGAGCAATGGCTGTGCGCTCTTCAGGTGTTTCCCCCTTCATCTTAAGAGCCAAAAGGAGAGAAGCAATCTGCGCCTCCGTTACACGGCCAGTTACGATACGCTCAATGACATCCGTCATTTCCACACCTGATAAATTTTCAAATTTTGCTAGTTTTTCAATAATCTCTTTCATCCTAGTTTCCTCACTTTACAACCTTCTCGATAAAATTCCGAATAGAAGACAAGCCATCTGGCGTTCCAATGCTCTCTGGATGGTACTGGAAGCCATAAATCGGTAGATTTTTATGTTGAATTCCCATGATGGCTTGGTCATCAGTCGAACGAGCTGTCACTTCAAAGTCTTCTGGCATTTCTTCAATCAAAATACTGTGGTAACGCATGACTGCACGGCCATCCTCGATACCTTGATACAGAACAGATGGCGCTTCAAAGTTGATATTGCTCTGTTTCCCATGCATGACTTTGGGAGCCAAGCCTAGCTTACCGCCAAAGACTTCTGCGATAGCTTGGTGGCCCAAACAAATCCCAAGAATCGGCTTCTTGCCAGCAAAATCACGAATCATGTCTTCCATCTTTCCAGCATCAACTGGCCAACCAGGACCGGGCGAAAAGACCAGACCATCTGCTTTTCCAGCTTCTTCATACAGCCTGGGATCATCATTTCTCAAGACCTGAACTTCTGCAAAATTCCCAATGTATTGGGCCAAGTTATAAGTAAAAGAATCATAGTTGTCAATTAATAAAATCATGGTCTTAGTTCTCCAATTCTAGTCATAGATTTTGCTTTGTTAATGGTTTCTTGGTATTCGTTTTGGGCAATGGAGTCGTAGACAATCCCTGCCCCAGCCTGCACATAAGCTGTTTGATTTTTGAGAATCATCGTTCGGATGGCAATGGCGAAATCCATATCACCCGTCGCAGACAAGTAGCCGATTGCTCCTGCGTATACGCCACGTTTTTCTGTTTCCTGTTCATAAATGCGTCTCATCGCTCGAATCTTTGGTGCTCCTGAAACGGTTCCAGCAGGAAGTGTTGCTTTCAAAGCATCCATGGCAGTGAGTTCTGGAAGCAAACGCCCCTTGACCACACTGGTCAAATGCATGACATAACGGAAAAGCTCCACTTCCATATACTTAGTGACTTGGACACTGGCCGTTTCAGAGATGCGACCAATATCATTACGTCCCAAGTCTACTAACATCCGATGCTCTGCTGTTTCCTTCTCATCCGAAAGCAGGTCTGTCGCCAAATCCTTATCTTCTTCATCCGTAGCGCCTCTTGGTCGTGTCCCTGCAATCGGATTGGTTGTCACGATGCCATTTTTGACAGAAACCAAACTTTCTGGACTAGCTCCGATGATTTGATAATCCCCAAAATCATAGAAATAAAGGTAATTAGAAGGATTAGTCACGCGGAGATTTCTGTAGAAGTCAAATGGATTTCCAGTAACTTCTGCTGAGAAGCGCTGACTGAGTACACATTGGAACATATCGCCATTACGAATCAAGTCACGAGCTGTTTCCACCATTTCCTCAAACTTCTGAGGAGCGATATGGGGTTTGAAGTCCAGTGGAGATAGATCCAAGTCTTCAAATTCATTTGGAGCAGGAATGCGTAATTCCTCAAGCACTTGGTTCAAGGCTTCTTCCAAGTCTTCTTGGCTACGCTCACTATAAAGAGCATCCTCTATGACATGGATTTTTTCCTTCTTGTGGTCAAAGACCATGTAACTCTCATAGACGAAGAAATGCATGTCTGGAGTTCCAATTGTATCTTCAGGAATTTGACCAATTTCTTCATAAAGCGAAATCATATCGTAGCCAACAAATCCAATGGCTCCCCCACCAAAAGGTAGGTCTGAATGGTGCTGGTTCTTATGAGTCACTTCATAAAGGAAATCCAAGGGATCCCGATCAATCACTTGACCATTTTGATAAAGAACTCCATTTTCAAACTTAATCTCAAAAACTGGATTATAGGCTAAGATAGAAAAACGAGCGGTTTCCTTGTCTCTCGGAATACTTTCTAAAATAACCTTGTGTTGCCCCTTTAGACGCATATAAGCCAAGATTGGTGATAAGACATCTCCATGAATGATTCGTTCCATTGTAATTTCCCTTTCGATTTTTTTCTTTGTAGACTTTTAGTCTTGATTTATGATTTTTTTCTATTTCCCTTAAATAGTGCGGACGGGAGCAACTTTCTTCGAAATTTCATCCCTAATTTTTGAGCCTTAGGTCTCAAAAATTCCGTTCTAGAGAAGCATCTTTGCTTCTCTAGAATACCACTATGGCGGGAAATATCTTTTAAAAGCTCACTTCGTTCGCAAATTTTTTGTAGCAGTCTGTTTAATGATTAAAAATAATTTAAAACTGAATAACTGGACCTATAATAAATATATAAAAATCCCCACGCAAAACAACTTGCGTGAGGACGAAATTCGCGGTGCCACCTCAATTATAGGATTTCTCCTATCTCTCATTCCTGTCTCAGATACCTCCTGTAACAGGCTGTGCGATAAAGGGCACTCCCTTGAGAATTATGTTTTCTTCTCTCGTTTTAGATGGACCCAACCTTACAGTTTTCTCTGCTTGTTTCCAGCAACCACAAGCTCTCTGTGAGAGAAAGGAATGTAATTTTTCCATCTATTATTTTTTAGCTTCTAGGTAGTCTGCAATCGCAGCTACGTCCTTGTCTCCACGACCAGAGACATTGATGATGATAATCTCATTTTTACTTAGTTTTGGTGCACGTTTAACTGCTTCTGCAATAGCGTGTGAACTTTCAATCGCTGGGATAATTCCTTCTGTCTTGCTGAGAAGGAGCAGGGCTTGAACAGCTTCTTCATCCGTCGCAGCCACATATTCCACGCGACCTGAGTCTTTGAAGTAGGCGTGTTCTGGGCCAACACCTGGATAGTCCAAACCAGCTGAGATAGAGTAAACTGGAGCCAGCTCTCCATCTTCCTTAAAGACTGCATAGGTCTTCATTCCGTCGACAATTCCGATACTACCTTTTGTCATAGTAGCTGCGTGCTTGTCTGTATCAAGCCCATGCCCAGCAGCTTCAACCCCAACCAATTTGACTTCTTCATCAGCCACATACTGAGAAAAAGCACCGATGGCATTGGAACCACCACCTACACAAGCAATAACGTAGTCTGGTAAACGACCTTCTTTTTCTAAGATTTGACGGCGAGATTCTTCACTGATGACCTTTTGGAACTCGTGGACAATTGTAGGATAAGGGTGAGGACCTACAGCAGATCCCAGAACATAGAAGGCTTCAAGGTCATTCATCCATGCTCCAAAGGCTGCATCAACCGCATCCTTAAGAGTTCGTGTCCCCGTTTCAACTGCGTGAACAGTTGCTCCCATCATCTCCATACGGAAAACATTGAGACGTTGACGCTCCACATCTTCTGCTCCCATGTAGACATCACAAGCCATACCAAACTTGGCTGCAGCTGCTGCAGTCGCAACACCGTGCTGACCAGCTCCTGTCTCTGCGATAACTCGTTTTTTACCCATACGTTTAGCCAGAAGAATTTGCCCTAAAACGTTGTTGAGTTTGTGAGAACCAAGGTGGTTAAGGTCTTCGCGCTTGAGATAAATCTTAGCTCCACCTAAGTGGTCTGTCAAACTTTCCGCAAAATAGAGCGGTGTTTCGCGACCGGAATAGTCCTTCAAGTAATGGCGAAATTCTGCCAAAAACTCTGGATCATCCTTATACTTGTCAAATGTCACTTCCAACTCATCCAACAAAGCCTGAATCGGCTCCGGTACAAAACTACCACCAAATTGTCCAAAATAACCTTTAGTTGTCATAAAAATTTCCTCTTTCTGTATTGGTTCCAAGATATGAAAAAAGCCCACACACAGAAAATACTTCCATGTGAGGGCGTTGGTAACGCGGTGCCACCTCAATTATAAAGGGACTATCCCCCTTTACATCTCTGCCTTGTCTAACAACAAGTTGCACTGTAAGGTGTGCGCACCGAATTTTCATTGTTTCAAATTCATTTTTAAAATCAGCCCACTTTCACTACTTCCAACCACCTGTTCACAATGACCACAGGCTCCCTGAAGATCAAAAATAGTTACTTTTCTGATTTGTTGAACTTATTTTAATACTTTACTTTTTCTTTGTCAAGACTTTTTTACGATTTTTTTGATAAAGTTAGCACTTTTTCAGAAACTGTTTTGAAAGTCTCAATGATATAGTCCACTTCTTCATCACTTAATTTAGTGTGAAGAGGGAGGGTAATTTCATTTTCAAAGAAGGCATAGGCCTTAGGATAGTTCGCCATGTCAAAACCAAGATTCTTATAGGCTGTCAAGAGCGGAAGCGGTTTGTAGTGTACGTTACTTGCAATTCCTGCTTTGGCTAATTCTTGGATGATAAGATTGCGGTCCTCTAGGCTAGCACCTTCTACATGGGTGATGTAGAGGTGACGTGAAGATTCGACAGTTTCAGTCTTGTGTACTAAAGGATGGATGCGAGAACCTGCAAAACCACGATCATAACGGTCCACGATGTCCTTACGACGTTGCAATAAACTTGGGTAGCGGTCCAATTGTACCAAACCAAGCGATGCCATGATATCGGTCATGTTGCACTTGTAGGCTGGTGTTACGATATCGTATTCCCATGAACCCAATTGCATCTTGGCAAGAGCATCCTTAGTTTGCCCGTGAAGAGAAAGGATTTGGAATTCCTTGTACATTTCTTCGTCGTCAATCGCTGGATTGGCTTTCCAAGTGGCACTTCCACCCTCTGCTGTTGTAAAGTTCTTAACGGCATGGAAAGAGAAGGAAGTAAAGTCAGCGATAGAACCAGCTGGTTGTCCTTTATAAGTAGATCCCAGAGCATGGGCACTGTCAGAAACAATCACAATACGGTTAAAGACTTTTTGCCACTTGCTTGAAGCGATAAAGAGGTCACGTTTCTTCTCCACAACTTGGAACAAACGGTCATAGTCACAAACGATCCCTGCAAGCTCTACTGGAATGATCACTTTAGTTTTTTCAGTGATAGCTTGCTCAAGCAGGTCATAGTTCATCTCAAACGTATCTGCTTGGATATCCACCATGATAGGAGTCGCCCCTACGTGAGTGATAACACTACATGAAGCTGTATAGGTCATGGCTGGAACGATGACTTCATCACCAGGTCCTACTTCCAAAACGCGTAAAATCAACTCCAGAGCGGCAGTCGCAGAGTTTAGGCAGACAGTCTTAGGAGTCTGTGTGTATTGAGACAAGCGACGCTCCAATTCTTTGGTCTTAGGACCAGTTGTAATCCAACCAGAACGCAGGGTATCCGCTACTTCAGCAATTTCTGCTTCCGTAATATCGGGTGGTGAAAATGGAATATTGTAATTTGGCATTGATTTGCTCCTTTTATCTGTACTCATTCTCTCATGACTACTTTATTTTAGTACTTCAAACACGGTTTGAAACATAATTTTGATGTCTCCAAGGAAACTAAATTCTCGGAGATAGGCGAGGTTATAGCGCATCTTTTCAGGAAGAACGTGCTCTACATAGGCTTGGTCAACTGACAGACCTTTTTCGGTCATTTGACTGATGATAGTATCCTCATCCTTGTAGTTGATGCTGGCTGGAGAGGTAATACCTGCTGGCAAGAGCAAGGTCGCCATCATTTCAGGGCTATACTGCTCTGTGTAACGTGGCACTTCAGGTCGTGTACCAACAAAGGACATTTCGCCTTTAAGGACATTGACCAACTGAGGCAGTTCATCCAAACGCACACGGCGGATGAAATTGCCAACCTTGGTAATTCGGCTATCGTTAGCAGAAGTCACCAGACTTCCTTTTTTGTCTGCATCTGTCACCATGGTACGGAACTTCCAAATCTTGAACCGACGGTTGTACTGGGTCACGCGCTCTTGCTTGTAAATCACTGGCCCCTTGCTATCCAACTTGATCCAAATGCTCAAGATGAGAAAGATAGGAGAGGTTAGAACTAGTAAGACCAAGGCTAGAACCCAGTCCAAGCAACGCTTGAAAATCAGCGAACCCTTCCTTTTAGAGACAAGCTGGTAGTAAGACTCAACCTCGCTTGATTTCATTTCCACGGGCAAGTCTTCCCATTTCAGCATGCTGTTTCTCCTTTGTTTTTATTATACTATTTGTCAACATTTTTCATTATACCACAAAATGGAAAAGGCGGTGAAAGAAATCTGTAATTTGAAGGATTTCCTTCTTACACTCAATGAAAATCAACGAGTATTAGGCCATGGCCCCTGCCTGCAAACTATACATCTTGTGATAGGTTCCTCCCAGAGCCAAAAGTTCCTCATGGGTTCCGCTCTCGATGATGCGCCCCTTGTCCAAAACGTATATACAGTTGGCATCTTGGATGGTCGAAAGGCGGTGGGCAATGGCAATGGTTGTCCGCCCCTGTCTCATCTTAGCTAGTGAAGCTTGAACCAAACTTTCTGTTTCAGAGTCAATATTAGCTGTCGCTTCATCCAAAATCAGGATTTTAGGATGACTGGCGACTGTTCTAGCAAAGGCAAGAAGCTGGCGCTGACCAGTAGAGAAGCTCGACCCACGCTCGGAAACAGGGGAATCGTAGCCCAAAGGAAGTTCCTGAATAAAGGAATCTGCATCCACGAAGGCTGCCGCATCCTGGACCTGCTCATCACTGATTTCTTGGTACATGGCGATATTGGACTTAATGGTTCCATGATAGAGGAAGGGCTCCTGCAAGACCAGCCCGATATTTTTTCTCAGCTCTTCCTGACTGTAGTTCCTGATATCCACATCATCCAAGAGAACTCTCCCTGATTGAAATTCATAAAAACGCATGAGGACATTGATAATAGACGATTTCCCAGAACCTGTATGCCCTACAAAGGCAATGGTTTCACCCTTATTAACAGAGAAAGAAATATCATCCAGAATCGGATGTTTGCCATCATATGAGAAACATACGTGTTCAAAACGGATATTGCCTTCTTTGATCTCAGCTTGGCCATTTTCTTGAAGGGGCTCATAGTTCCTCTCATCGATTAAGGCAAAAACACGGCCTGCAGAAACCATAGACGTTTGAAGGGTTGAAAAGTTTTGCGTCACCTCAATCAAGGGATCAAAGAGGCGATTGATATACTGGATAAAGGCATACATGGTACCTGCTGTTATTCCCAGATAAAGTCCACGGTAGCCAAAATAGGCCATCAAGACAGCATAACCTAGAAGTTTCAGCAAACTCATGGCAGGGCGCAAAAAGAGGGCATCCAAGGCTACAGAACGGTTGGCATAGTTCAAGTGTTCTTGGTTGATTTCATCAAATTCTGCCTGCAGGCGCTTCTCTTGATTAAAGGCCTGGATAATCCTGATTCCCTCGATGTTTTCGGCCAGCTTGCTATTGATATCTGACAAGAGACTTCTGGTTTTCTCAATGATTTTCACTGATTTTTTCCGATAGAGATTGACCAAAAGGAAAATCAAGGGGAGAAAGAGCAAGACTAATGCTGTCAAACGAAAATCCAATACCAACATGGTATAAAGTGTTGTCAGAAAGATGAAAACTGCTGAGATAAAGCTAGATAAAATCCCCGAAAACATATCACTAATAGTCTCGGTGTCATTTGTCAAACGAGAGACGATAGAGCCTGCTGGCGTCTTGTCAAAATAGGACATGCTCAGCTTTTCCATATTGGCAAAGGCATCCCGACGAATATCCCTAACAATACTGTAGGACACCCGTGCAAAGAGAAGATTGCCGACATACTGGACCAGAGTTTGTAGGATATAAAGGCCATAGTAGACCAGCAAAACGGTCACAGCGAGTTGGTTGAGATTGCTCAGATACTGGTCAATAAAGTGGGAAGCCACAAGGGGAATGACACTTTTAATGACCGTAGTCGCTAGGAGAAAACTTAGTGCCAAAAAGGTCAGGAGTCCATAGGGCTTGAGATAGGACATCAAGCGCTTCAATACAGCCCATTGTTCTTTCTTATTCTGCATCTTCTTCTCCTTTCATTTCCAACTGCTGAGACTGGTAGGTTTGGGCATACCAGCCATCCATGGCTAGCAGATCTTCATGCGTACCCCGTTCGATAATGTGACCATTTTGCAGAACTAAGATCAGATCTGCATGGACAACTGCACTAAGGCGATGAGCTGTGATAATGGTTGTCTTGTCCTTTCGCGTCTCCTTGAGGTTGTCAATAATGGCATACTCTGTCTTAGCATCTACAGCCGACAAAGAATCATCTAAAATCAAGATATCAGGGTCTAAAATCATGGCCCGACTCATGGCCAGACGTTGCTTTTGACCACCTGAGAGACTGACTCCCTTTTCACCAATCAACGTATCAAATCCTTGGGGCATGGCTACAATATCTTGATAAACTTGGGCTAACTTGGTCACTTCCTCGACTGCTGAAAGAGGCAAATCAGGATTTCCAAAGCGAATATTGTCTAAAATCGATGTCGCAAAGAGAAACTGGTCCTGAGGAACATAGCCCATAAGACTGCGAAGGTCTGTCAAACGATAATCGCGAATATCGTGACCGTTTAGGTAAATAGCACCCTTATCCACATCGTATTCACGCAAGAGAAGCTTGATCAAGGACGTTTTTCCAGAGCCTGTCTGACCAACCAAGCCCAAAGTTTCCCCTTTTTCTAAACTAAAGTGGATATCCGTCAATGTTTCATCATCTTCAAAAGCAAAACTATCAATATTGTACTCCAGGCGCCCATTTTCAATGCCATCTAAAGGAAACTCGGGGTCTTGTACAGGTGATTTCTGAGACAACAGTTCCTCAATCCGCTGGTAGGAAACCTTGCCTCGCTGAGTAATATTAAAGAGGAAACCGATGGCCATAAGAGGCCAAACCAGCATATCCAAGTAGCTGATAAAGGTGACCAGATTTCCAACGGTGATTTGCCCTTTCTGAACCATCAAAGAACCGACCAAAAGAGTTAAAACGTAGGACGAACCAACAAACAATAGAACCATGGGATCAAAGAGGCTATCGTATTTCATGGTTTGGAGGTTCTTTTGGAAGGTCAATTCATTGACTGCCTGAAAGGACCTCAACTCGTCTGCCTGATAACCGAAGGACTTGGTTACTTTGATACCTGATACAGACTCCTGCACCTTGTTATTGAGTTCAGAAAAGGCAGCTTGCGATTCGCCAAAAGCCTTGTGAGTCTTTCTGCCTAAACGACTAGTCGCATAAGCCATTAAAGGTAGGGGTAAAATGGCAACTAGAGTCATCTGCCAGGAAATGCTAAAGAGCATGGTCAGCAAAGTCACCAAAGCCGTGATAGAGGCATCAACCGCTGACATGACACCTCCACCTGCGAGACGAGTCAAGGCATTGATATCGTTGGTTGCGTGCGCCATCAGGTCCCCCGTCCGATAGGTCTGATAAAAGGCTGGAGACATTTTTGTGAAATGCTCAAACAAGCGAGACCGCATAATCTGCCCCAAACGGTAGGAAGTTCCAAGGATATACATACGCCAAACATAACGCAGATAGTACATCCCAAAAGCCGCAAGAAGCAAATAAAATAAGTCAAGAAGGAGGTCCTGCTGGGTTAATTGTCCCGATGTGATAGCATCAATGACCCGCCCCATGACCATGGGGGGAATGAGATTAAGGACGGAAACCAAGACCAGGGCCACAATTCCGACTAGATAACGGCGTTTTTCTAACTTGAAAAACCACCAAAGTTTTTGAATAATGGACATAAAATCCCTTTCTGATTGCAAATAGAAACCTGAGGCCAAGACCCCAGGTTTTTCTTATTCATAGGTTACGACTGTAACGGCACCCTTGTCATACTCAGCGATAAAGATATTAGCTACATTGTCATGTCCTTGCTTGTTGAGGTTATCAAGCAACCACTCTTCGCTACGACCAATCGATTCCAAAACATCTACTTGGATCACACCGTCAGTCACAACTGGATACTTAGGATTTTCATCTCCCATTTGGACCACGATGAGTTGGCCATTTTGCTCTTGCACAGCTCGTTTAACTTGCTTCATCTGGAAAATTCCTTGGCTACGAAGTTTGAGAGCAACATCTGCCGCAGACAAACCAACTGAACGACAGGCTTCTGGGTCAATCTGCCCATTTTTGATGAGCAGAGTCGGTTTACCATCAATCAAGCGTTTGACAAAACGAACATTGTTATTGAGCCATTTGAGGGTCAAGACCAAAATCGTCCACATCATCAAAATCACTGCATACTGGAGAATACTGATAGAACTATTGTAAATCACCCCACCAATGATACCACCGAGAACATAGTTCTGAATTTGGTCTGTAGCAGAGTTAGGTGCTAGATTCCCCTTTCCTGTCACATTGATAACAAAAACAAGCGAGAAAAGACCCAAGGCCAGTTTGATTAAAATTTCCATGTAGTTGAGTGTCATTTGTTTACCTCCACCAATTCAATAGCGTCTGTTTGATGCAATTCTAATTTCTCTAAAAGATACTTGTCTGGTTGGCTCCCGTTCATGGCACGATAGAAATTTGAACCTACCTTGATAAGTGCTCCATCAGTGGCAACTGAAGTATTGACATAAACTTCTGATTTATCCACTCCCAAGTCTTTAGAAATGACCTCTATGAAATGAAGGGAAGTTTGAAATTGATTGTTAGAGGCTTGATTGGTCTGGTATTTTGAGATTGTTACCAAAAGCATGGCTACCAAAGTCAAGGCCAAAATCATGACCAATTCACGAAACTTAGTTCCCTTTTTATCACGATAAGCCTTAAAAGCAAAAAATCCTGTGATAGCTAGGAGCACAATCCCAAAGCCAATCATGATTCCATTTTGTTGACTGATTTGGCTAAGTACATAGTCATATGAGTAAAATTTCATTTATTTTCACTCCCTTTCATAAAATCATTCTTAATTATAAACGAAAGAGAGTGATTTTTCAAGCCATACGTTGGGGAAATGGACCTTTTTTTGGTATAATAAAATCTATAATCTGAATGAAAAAGGTAACTTTATGAAACTCATCTCATGGAATATTGATTCCCTCAACGCAGCCCTAACGAGTGACTCAGCTCGTGCCAAATTATCCCAAGAAGTCCTACAAACCTTGGTCGCTGAAAATGCTGATATTATCGCTATCCAAGAAACAAAGCTTTCTGCCAAGGGGCCTACAAAGAAACATCTGGAAATTTTAGAAGAACTCTTTCCAGGCTACGAAAACACCTGGCGCTCTTCCCAAGAGCCTGCCCGTAAAGGATACGCTGGTACCATGTTCCTCTATAAGAAAGAACTCACACCCACTGTCACTTTTCCAGAAATCGGTGCCCCTTCTACCATGGACTTGGAAGGCCGTATCATTACTCTAGAATTTGATAAATTTTTCGTGACCCAAGTTTACACTCCAAACGCTGGAGACGGTCTCAAACGCTTGGAAGAACGTCAAGTCTGGGATGTCAAATATGCGGAGTATTTGGCTGAACTAGACAAAGACAAACCAGTCCTTGCAACAGGTGATTACAACGTAGCCCACAATGAAATCGACCTTGCAAATCCTGCTAGCAACCGCCGTTCACCAGGGTTTACAGACGAGGAACGTGCTGGATTTACCAACCTCTTGGCAACTGGATTTACGGATACCTTCCGTCATATTCACGGCGATGTCCCTGAACGTTACACTTGGTGGGCACAACGTAGCAAGACTTCAAAAATCAACAATACAGGCTGGAGAATCGACTACTGGCTCACAAGTAACCGCATCGCTGACAAGGTGACCAAGTCTGATATGATTGATTCTGGTGCTCGTCAAGACCACACACCGATTGTCTTGGAGATTGAACTCTAAGGAGAAAGCTAATGGACTATCAAGCTGTCATCCCCGAATTTGTGGTATCCAACATCGAAAAGTCGCGCTACTTCTACTGTGACTTGCTGGGCTTCTCTGTCGAATACGAACGCCCCGAGGAGAAATTTCTGTTCCTCTCCCTTGAAAACTGCCAACTCATGTTAGAAGAAGGCGACGCAGAAGGATTAGCTCAGCTGACTTATCCTTTTGGGCGTGGTGTCAATATTTCCTTTGGCATTGAGGATGTTCCTCAGCTCCACCAAAAACTGCTGGAAGCTGACTATCCCATCCATCGTCCCCTGACAAAAAGAGAATTTCGAGTGGGAGATAGTTTTATTTATCCCCATGAATTTGCGATTTTGGATCCAGATGGTTATTTTTTAAGATTTAGCGAGTAGAATAATAAAGATTGGGAAAAAGTCTTTAAAGTTAGAAAAAGGCATATTGTCAGGTGTTTAAAAACCTAATAATATGCCCTTTTATGATGGAAAAACCTTCTAAATGTTAGCCAATAAGTTAATTTTTCCCCATTTTTATTATATTTGTTCGTTTTTTAAACCAAAAACACTAACAAAATATTTGATTTCTAAAGTTATTTAGTGTAAAATAAAAACATTGGCTCAAGCCTATTTAAAATTGAATATCATTTTACTTGTTTATGTCGTGAATTGGCACGACGTTTCTACAAGGTGCCGGAACACCTAACAATAAGTAAGTCAGAAGTGAGGTATGGTCGTTTTTGCCATGCCTATTTTGGGGACTTGCTTAGAGATTAAGTAGGTCCTTTTTCTATCAGTTTTACTGGATAGAAATCTGAAACAAGCAAATGGATTAGCTTTTAGACTTTAGGAGGTCTTATGAAATTATTAGAAGAGCGCATCCTCAAGGATGGGCATATCTTGGGTGACAACATCCTCAAGGTGGATTCCTTTTTAACCCACCAAGTTGACTTTAGCTTGATGAGAGAGATTGGTAAGGTTTTTGCGGAAAAATTTGCTTCTGCTGGCATTACCAAGGTCGTAACCATTGAAGCGTCAGGTATTGCCCCAGCCATTTTTACAGCGGAATCCTTAAACGTTCCCATGATTTTCGCCAAAAAAGCTAAGAACATCACTATGAACGAAGGAATCTTAACTGCCGAAGTTTACTCCTTTACCAAGCAGGTAACCAGCACCGTTTCTATCGCTGGAAAATTCCTCTCACCAGAGGACAAGGTCTTGATTATCGACGATTTCCTTGCTAATGGCCAAGCTGCTAAAGGCTTGATTCAAATCATCGAACAAGCTGGTGCCACAGTCGAAGCTATCGGTATTGTGATTGAAAAATCCTTCCAAGATGGCCGTGATTTGCTTGAAAAAGCAGGCTATCCTGTTCTATCACTCGCTCGCTTGGATCGTTTTGAAAATGGTCAAGTTATTTTTAAGGAGGCAGATCTCTAATGCAAACTCAAGAAAAACATTCGCAAGCAGCCGTTCTTGGCTTGCAACACTTACTAGCTATGTACTCAGGATCCATCCTGGTTCCCATCATGATTGCGACAGCTCTTGGCTATTCAGTTGAGCAGTTGACCTACTTGATTTCCACAGATATCTTCATGTGTGGTGTGGCAACCTTCCTCCAACTCCAACTCAACAAATACTTTGGAATTGGACTACCAGTCGTTCTTGGAGTGGCCTTCCAATCCGTCGCTCCCTTGATTATGATTGGGCAAAGCCATGGTAGTGGCGCTATGTTTGGTGCCCTTATCGCATCAGGAATTTACGTGGTTCTTGTTTCAGGCATCTTCTCAAAAGTGGCCAATCTCTTCCCATCTATCGTAACAGGATCTGTTATTACCACGATTGGTTTAACCTTGATCCCTGTCGCTATTGGAAATATGGGAAATAACGTTCCAGAGCCAACTGGTCAAAGTCTCTTGCTGGCCGCTATTACTGTTTTGATTATCCTCTTGATTAACATCTTTACCAAAGGATTTATCAAGTCTATCTCCATTTTGATTGGTCTGGTTGTTGGAACTGCCATTGCTGCTAGCATGGGCTTGGTTGACTTCTCTCCTGTTGCAGCAGCACCACTTGTCCATGTCCCAACTCCACTCTACTTTGGAATGCCAACCTTTGAAATCTCATCTATTGTAATGATGTGTATCATCGCAACGGTGTCTATGGTTGAGTCGACTGGTGTTTACCTAGCCTTGTCTGATATCACGAAAGACCCAATCGACAGCACGCGCCTGCGCAACGGTTACCGCGCAGAAGGTTTGGCCGTACTTCTCGGAGGAATCTTTAACACCTTCCCTTACACCGGATTTTCACAAAACGTTGGTTTGGTTAAATTGTCAGGTATCAAGACTCGCCTGCCAATCTACTACGCAGCTGGTTTCCTGGTTCTCCTTGGACTCCTTCCTAAGTTTGGCGCCCTTGCCCAAATCATTCCAAGCCCTGTCCTCGGTGGTGCCATGCTAGTGATGTTTGGTTTTGTATCTATTCAAGGGATGCAAATCCTCTCCCGTGTTGACTTTGCTAACAATGAACACAACTTTCTTATCGCAGCAGTTTCCATCGCTGCAGGTGTCGGACTCAACAACAGTAATCTCTTTGTCAGCATGCCGACAGCCTTCCAAATGTTCTTCTCAAACGGAATCGTCGTAGCCAGCCTCCTCGCCATTGTCCTCAATGCCGTATTAAATCATAAAAAGAAATAAGAAAAAGAGGTGTGAACCTCTTTTTTGTTTTTCTATATTCTTACCTGTCTTTCTTCTGACCGCTGGCCTGTGACAAACATGGTAAAGGTTGCCTTGCAGACATTTCTGCCTTCTTGATTGGTGATATCAACATCCACTACACAGGTTGTGCGACCTTGATGGACACATTCTCCTTTAATAGTCAGCACATCGTCGAGTTTTCCTGCTTTGAGGTAGTTGATAGAGGATTGGAGCGTCACTCCATCTAGTCCTAGCGAGATGACTACCAAACCACTAATCTGGTCACAAAGGGTAAAGAGATAGCCACCATGGGCATTGCCATAGTAGTTGAGAGACGAGTCCACTACTTTTGTCGTTACCACAACGTGACCATCTCTCATTTGTTCTATTTCGTAATTTTCAAAGGCAGATATAGCGTCAAAATGAAAATCTTTCATCGTTTCCTCCTGATATTTCAAACGACACTATGATACTACTTTTTATAGGACTGTGCAAGGAGAAAGCTCCTAGTCTGGCAAAATTCCAACCTGTTCCACAAAGCGCATAAAGGCTGCCTGTCCTTGTTCCGTTTGCTTGTAAACTCCTGCATCCTCAAGCACACGCGCAAAGATAGCACCCACAGAGTCCTTGACGATTTCAAGGGCTTTTTCTTTATCCGTTAAGTCTGGATGTTGAGCTTTAAGTTGGTCTGCCCATTCCTGATGATAGTCGGCAACTGTAACAGCTTCTCCTACAAGATAGCTAGCGACTTTCTCCACTTCCTCTTTCAGACGTGGGGGCAAGATTGCTAAGCCCATGACCTCAATCAAGCCGATATTTTCCTTCTTGATATGTTGAACATCCTTGTGGGGATGATAGATGCCATCAGGATGTTCTGCAGAAGTCTGATTGTCTCTCAAGACTAAGTCCAACTCAAACTGTCCATCACGCTTACGCGCTATAGGTGTGATGGTGTGATGCGGTGTCCCGTCTGTCTCTGCCAAAATCTGCACGGCAGGGTCTGAATACTGACGCCATTCCTGCAAAATCTTGTCAGCTAAGTTGATCAAATCTTCTTTGGAATCCGAAGTCAAACGCAACACTGACATAGGCCACTTGACAATCCCAGCCTTGACCTGCTCAAAACCAGCAAATCGGAAGGTCTTTTGCAAGGGAGCCAATTCCATAGGAAAGACATGACGGCCTCCCTGATTGTGATCATGAGTTAGAATAGAGCCTCCCACAATCGGCAAGTCGGCATTAGAGCCAGCAAAATATCCTGGAAACTGCTCTACGATAGCCAACAAACGCTCAAAACTCTGACGACTAATGACCATGGGACGATGCTGGCCATCTAAAAAGATACAGTGCTCATTAAAGTAAGCATAGGGCGAATACTGGAATCCCCACTCCTGACCAGCCATTTCAAAACGTATAATACGGTGGTTGCTGCGAGCTGGGTGGTTAACTCGACCAAGGTAGCCCTCATTCTCTAGACAAAGCTGACACTGAGGATAATTACTAGCTTGCACCAACTTGGCTGCCGCAATCTCTTTCGGATCCTTCTCAGGCTTAGAGAGGTTGATGGTAATTTCAAGCTCTCCGTAATCAGATTGAACACGATAAGCGATATTTTTAGCAATAGCCTTGAGTTTGATGTAGTCATTCTTCTGACTGAGTTGGTAGAAATTCGCTATCGCTTGCTCAGGAGATTGGGCATAGGTTGCCCAGAAGTCACGATTGACCTGACTTGGACAAGGAGTTACCAAGTTCATCAGTTCAGCACCGAGAATCTCACGCGCAGTCTGACTATCCTCAATCGTCTCTAATCGAACGGCTTCCTCAACCAACTGGTCTTTGAGGTCAATCAATTTATCTAGACCAGTCTCAACTTCCAAAACACCATCTCCCACTCGTGCCAAGACACGATTGGTCAGGTAGATTCGATCCATTTCCTCAAATGAACTTTCAGCAATAACGTGTGTTACAAATTTATCTACTAAGGTCACTATAGAGCCTCCTTTTAACTAGTCAAGGACGCGAGTGCCACCTGCAACTTCAGCGATATAGAAGCTTGGAGCGTAGCCAACTACTTCCTCGTAGTGTTTGCCAACAGCTTCCTTAAAGGCATCAACAGTGTCTTTTTGCACCAAGGCAATGGCACATCCGCCAAAACCTGCCCCTGTCATCCGAGCACCGAGAACTCCTTCTTGATCCCAAGCTGTGTGAACAAGAGTATCCAATTCCAAACCAGTTACTTCATAATCATGCTCTAGGGAAACGTGTGACGCATTCATCAAACGACCAAATGTTCCCAAATCTCCTGCTTGAAGGGCTGCTTGAGCCTTAAGGGTACGTTGGTTTTCAAGCACAGCATGGCGAGCACGTTTCAAACGGTTTTCGTCTTTAATCAGATAGCTATATTGATCAAAGGCCCACTCGTCTAATTCACCCAAGGTCTGAATATCCAAGGCAGCTTGCAACTCTTCCACTGCTTTTTCACACTCAGCACGGCGTTCATTGTATTTAGAGTCCGCCAATTCACGGCGTTTGTTGGTGTTCATGATAACAACGACATTGTCCTTCAAATCAAGTGGTACCAAATTATAGTCTAAAGTGTTAGTATCTAAGTAAATAGCACGTTGATCAGCCCCCATACCTATAGCAAACTGGTCCATGATACCAGAGTTGACTCCGATAAAGTTATTTTCTGTTTGTTTGCCGATTTTAACCAAATCGAGACGCTCTAATTTTAAATCAAAGAGATGCTCTGCCACGACTCCTGTCAAAAGTTCCAAGGATGCTGAAGAAGACAAGCCAGCACCATTTGGGATATTCCCATAAACATAAAAATCAAAACCTTTGTCAATCACGTGTCCAGCTTCTTGCAAGAAATGAAGGACACCTTTTGGATAGTTGGTCCAGTTGTGCTCTTTTTCAAACTTGAGGTCGGCGAGAGGCACTTCGATGATGCCCTTGTCCTCAAAGTTAGCTGAGTAGAAACGTAAAACTTGGTCGTCACGCTTACGAGCTGCACCGTAAGTTCCCAAGGAAATAGCAGCAGGAAAAACGTGCCCACCGTTGTAGTCTGTGTGTTCACCAATCAAATTGATACGACCTGGTGAAAAGAAAGTTTGGTCTGCTTCTTGACCAAAAACAGCAAGAAAGTCTTTGCGAAGAGTTTCAGCAGTAAGATGTTGTGTCATATGATTTCTCCTTTTACTGTCCGTTAAGTCACCTTAACGTGTAATCGTTTTCTTCTATTGTATCCAAGGGATTTTCCAAGGTCAATCCTTTTTACTAAAATTTTACTAAACTATCGGTAAAAAGCAGAAAAATATGATATACTAACCTTAAAGAAGGAGGATTTATGGCTACTTTAAAAGACATTGCACAGCTAGCCTCTGTCTCTATCGCGACCGTATCCCGCGTCCTCAATCGCGACCAGAGCCTATCTGTTACAGAAGAAACCAGACACCGTATTTTAACTGTTGCTGAAGAGTTGGGCTACACTAAGCACCTCAAGACAGGCGAGTCCCACAAGCCCAAGCAAAAGATTGCCATTATCCAATGGGTCAGCGAACAAGGGGAACTGGACGACCTCTACTACTACCAGATTCGCCTAGGCATAGAAAAAAGAGCCCAAGAGTTGGACTATGATATCTTGCGCTATTTTAATGACCATCCTTTTACATTAAGCGAGGAAGTGATTGGGATTCTCTGCATCGGAAAGTTTAGCCGAGCTCAGATTTCTGCCTTTGAAGAATACCAAAAGCCTCTTGTCTTTCTAGACAGTGATACTCTTTCGCTAGGACATACCTGCATTATCACGGACTTTTACACTGCCATGAAACAGGTTGTCGATTATTTCCTCAGTCAAGGGTTGAATCGCATTGGGATTCTAACAGGTCTTGAAGAAACAACTGACCAAGAAGAAATCATTGAGGATAAGCGGCTGGAAAATTTCAGAAACTACAGTCAAACAAAAGAAATCTATCATGATGAACTGGTCTTTCAAGGAAGCTTTACTGCCCAGTCTGGCTATGACTTGATGAAGGAGGCTATTCAGAGTTTGGGAGACCAACTCCCGCCAGCATTTTTTGCAGCTAGCGATAGTTTAGCCATCGGTGCCCTCCGTGCCCTCCAAGAAGCTGGAATCAGCCTGCCAGACCGCGTCAGCCTCATTTCCTTTAATGACACTAGCCTGACCAAACAGGTCTATCCTCCCCTCTCCAGCATCACCGTCTATACCGAAGAAATGGGCCGAGCAGGTATGGATATTCTTAACAAGGAAGTACTCCACGGTCGCAAAATCCCTAGCCTGACTATGCTGGGAACCAGACTGACTCTGAGAGAGAGTACAAGGAATGAATAGGATAACAAAACGACCTCTAGCGAGGTCGCTTTTCTAATGATGATGCCCATGCTTCTGCTCTAATTCTCTCACCCTCCGCTTATGTTGCGCATGATTGCTTTGACTGCTATCTACTTCAATAGTGATATTCTGCACGCCTCTTTCTTCTAAACATTGACGCACCACTTCTTTGGTTTCCATCATCTGTTCCCAGTCCTTGATACAAATGTGAACAATAGCATTATTCTCTAGACCATCCATGGACCAAATGCTAAGTTGATTAACACTTTTGACATTGGGTAGAGCCTCTAAATCTTTCTCCAAATCACTTGTCTCGACCCCTTCTGGCACAGCATCTAGGAAAATTTTTAGTGCACTCCAAAAGCGTGGAATGGCTTTCGACAGAATAAAGATGGAAATGACCAGAGATAAAAGCGGATCGAGGATATACCAGTCCGTAAATCGAAGAATAATCGCCATTAGAATGACAGCCAACCAACCAAGAGTGTCTTCCAAAAAATGCAGGCTAAGAATTGACTCGTTCTTTGTTTTCCCCTTACGAACTACCAGACTTGCTAGCACATTAATGGCTACTGCAATGATTCCCAGCCAGAGGATGCCTTCCTCATTGACGGGTTGCGGGTGAACAATCTTTGTGACATTTTCCAAGATCACTAGGACAGACCCTATCATAAGAATCACAGCCGTTAGCATGGCTCCTAAAAGACTAAAACGTTTGTAACCCAAGGTGTACTGTCTATCTTCTTCACGGTTTGAAATTGTTTCTAAAAGGGCTGAGATGCCAATGGCTATAGCATCTCCCAAGTCATGAACGGAATCAGCAAGAACTGCACTCGAACCAAAGATTCCTCCTGCGATAAACTCAACAATCGCATAGCTTAAATTTAAGAAAAAAGCTAACCAGATAGATGTTTTAGAACTCATTTCTCTCCCTCCTTTGGTATAATGGGTATATACATACTTCTTTCATTTGTATTATCTAATAAAATTCAAAGAAAGGATAGAAGCAAACTGTCAGCCATGTTCAGTTCTGAACAGTTTGTCTCAAGTGTCTACATGCCAAAAAGAGACCGTCGAGTCAGCAAGACGAAAAAAGCCATCTATCAAGCTTTTTTACAACTTTTGAACGACAAAGGCTATGATGCCACTACTGTTCAGGATATCATTGACCTAGCAGATGTTGGGCGTTCTACTTTTTACTGTCACTATGAAAGCAAGGAACTCCTTTTAGATGAGCTCTGTCGCTACCTCTTTCATCATCTCTTTGAAAGGGAAGGACACTTTACTACCGAGGACTACCTCGCACATATCTTTTTACATTTTCAGAAAAACCAGGACCATGTTACCAGTCTGCTATTTTCCAAAAATGACTACTTCCTCCGTCAACTCCATAAAGAGCTAGAACACCATGTCTATCCCATGTTGGCTGATGAGTTAAAAGAAGCCCACACTAATCTGCCTACTTCTTACCTCCAACACTTGGTCGTGTCCAACTTTATCGAGACATTGACCTGGTGGCTCAAAAAAGGACAAGACTTTACATACCAGGAAGTTGTCCAGTTTTATCTAGACCTTCTCATTCCTAAAAATTGAATACAGAGTAGAGCTCAGTTGCCTTATTTCTAGGCTACTGAGTTTTCATCTTTTCAACAATCAAAAAAGCCCAGACAACATTGTCTGAGCAGTTTTCTATATGGTCGTTTAACCAAGTTGAGTTTAGCTTTTCAAGCTATTTCTTCAACAAACCTTGTTCTTGCAGAAATTCCTTGGCTACTTGTTCTGCTGACTTGCCTTCGACACCCACTTGATAGTTAAGTTGGCTCATCTGACTTTCTGTAATCTTACCAGCCAATTTATTAAGAACTCTTTCCAACTCTGGATGTTTCTTGAGAAGAGCTTCTTTCATCAGTGGTGCCCCTTGATAAGGCGGGAAGAGTTGTTTGTCATCTTCCAAGACCTGTAAATCATAACGCTCCAATTCCGCATCAGTCGAATAAGCGTCCGTGATTTGAATATCACCTGACTGAATTGCCTGATAGCGAAGAGCTGGCTCCATAGTCGCTACATTGAGATTTAGACCGTACATTGATTGCAAGCCCTTATTGCCATCTTCACGGTCATTAAATTCGAGTGTAAAACCTGCCTTCAGCTGCCCTTCCACTTTTTTCAAGTCCGAAATAGTCTTCAAACCATATTCTTGAGCAATCTTTTTCGGAACAGCTACAGCATAGGTATTTTGATAAGACATAGGTTTGAGATAGGCTAGATGATCCTGTTTGGCAATACCATCACGCGCTACCTGATAAACCTGCTCTGGCTCATGTCCCACTTTCGGTGATGGTTGAAGTAGACTTTCAGTCACCGTACCAGTAAATTCAGGATAGATATCAATATCGCCTTTTTTCAGAGCTTCATAAAGAAAACTTGTCTTCCCAAAATTCGGTTTAACAGTCGCAGTCATACTGGTATTTTCTTCAATCAGCAACTTATACATATTGGCCAAAATTTCTGGTTCTGGACCCAATTTCCCAGCAATAACCAAGTTTTCTTTCTCTTTTTGAGCCAAAAGAGCTGGACTATAAGACAAACCAAGCAATAGCGTCACCAAGGCAAAACCAGAGAAAATCGTCCGCAATTTTGCTTTTTCCATTACTTTTAGTAGGAAGTTAAAAGCAATAGCCAGCACTGCAGAAGAAAGTGCCCCAATCAAAATTAGACTGGCATTATTACGGTCAATTCCCAAAAGGATGAAGGACCCCAGTCCTCCCGCCCCAATCAAGGCCGCCAAGGTAGCCGTACCGATAATCAAAACAGCTGCTGTCCGAATCCCAGACATGATAACAGGCATGGCAAGTGGAATTTCAAACTTCTTGAGCCTCTCCCATCTGGTCATCCCAAAGGCAATCCCAGCCTCTTGCAGACTCGGATCAATTCCCTTCAGTCCAGTGATGGTATTTTGCAAAATCGGAAAAATCGCATAGATCACTAGAGCTGTCAAAGCTGGCAAGGTTCCAATTCCCATCAAGGGGATAAAGAGCCCCAACAAGGCCAGAGACGGGATGGTCTGGAAAATCCCTGCAATCTGCAAAAACCAATCCGCCAACTTCTCATGATAGCGAAGATAAACAGCCAAGGGAATCGCTATAAAGATAGCCAGCAACAAGGTCAAAAGTGACAACTGCAAATGTTGAGATAGAGCTGTCAACCAATCACTAAAACGATCCTGAAAAGTTGCAATTAAATTAGTCATGAACACTACCTCCAAACAAGTCTGCTACAAAATCTGTTGCAGGCGCTTTTAAAATGGTCTCGGGATTCGCTACCTGGCGAATTTCTCCATCCTGCAAGACAGCAATACGGTCCGCCAATTTCAAAGCTTCATCCGTATCATGGGTTACAAAAATAGTTGTCATCCCAAACTCTTTATGCAATTCTTTAGTCAGAACCTGCAACTGTTTGCGAGAAATAGCATCCAAGGCTGAAAAAGGTTCATCCATGAGGAGAATCTTAGGCTGACCAATCATAGCACGAACAATACCGACCCGTTGCTGTTCTCCACCAGATAATTCACTAGGAAGTCGATGTCCATACTCAGCCACTGGTAAACCAACCTTAGCCAAAAGCTCTTCTGTTTTCTGAGCAATTTCTTCCTTAGTCCATCCTTTCATCTCAGGAATCAGGGCAATATTTTCCGCAACCGTTAGATTTGGAAAGAGAGCAATGGCCTGTAAAACATAACCAGTAGAGAGACGAAGCTCACGCTCGTCATAGTCTTTGATGCGCTTGCCATCCATGTAAATATTTCCATCAGTTGGTTCCAAGAGACGGTTAATCATCTTAATCATAGTCGTTTTACCTGAGCCAGAAGGCCCAACCAAAACCATGAACTCCCCATTCTCAATCTGTAAATTGACATCTCTCAAGACATCTTTTTCTGTGTAACGTAAAGCTACATTTTTGTATTCAATCATTCTGTATCCTCAATTTAAAACTTACCTCTATTGGTCAGTCTTCTACCTTAGTCATAACTTCCTTATTATCCCAATGTTCCACAATTTTCCCGTTGTCTAAACGGAAGATATCGTACTGGTCATAAGCAACGCCATCAATCTGAGTCTGACCATAGCTAACCACATAATTTCCTTACCCTAAGAGTTGGAAAACAAAGTCGAAAGTGGCCTTTACTTATAAACAGCTAATTTGCTCTATTTTAAACCTCATTTTCCTTCTCTTTCAGATTTGCCAAAATCCTTTCTTGAAAGGCTTCAAACTGACGAATTTCTTCCTTTGAAAATCCTTTGTAAAAGATCGTATCCAATTTCTGACTGATACGATGCCCCACTTCTTTCTGTGACTGCCCCAACTCTGTTAAAACCAAATACTTCTTACGCTTATCTTCTCCACATGGACTAATAGTTACAAGATTTTGTTCCTCTAGCTTTTTAATCATCGTCGTCAGTGTATTGTTAGCAAGCCCAGTTTCCAGAGCAATATCTGTCGCAGTTGCGCAGCCAGTTTTACTATTCCATAAAACCGCTAAAATCTTTCCCTGCTCACTCCGATAAAGAGCTTCAGGGTCTTGGCTCAGTAACTTTTGAAAAATCCGCCCATTCAACAAACGAATATGATGGGCTACCAAATGACTATCTTTCATAACACCTCCAATTTATTTCCATATCGAAATGAATAAAACAATTGTAACACTCATAGTTCCAACTGTCAACTATTTCGATTTGGAAATAATTTTTCCTAGCAAAAAAATCTCCCACCCAAGGTAGAAGATTTGAATCTAATAAACTTAATCCGTCATGTCCGATACCAATGTTCGATGCTCCAACGGAATACTGCACATAACTAGCAAGAAAATGAAACCTGACTGAATCCAGAAGAGGGCCAAGTCAAAGATTCCGTGCACAGCAACCACTGTAAGGAAAGATAGATAAAGGCCGATAATCGGACGTTTCCCCGACTCCTGACTCATATCCATCATCAAGCGAACAGGAGCAACAGAAGACAAAACTAATAAAATGGTCCCCACAATTCCGTAACTCAGAATCGTATCAATATAAAGGCTGTGAGCATGTTCATGATAAGGAGCATTTATCCGAGGATACGAGTGCATGTAGGTCAATGGCCCTTCACCCCAGAAAGGATTTTGCTTAAACAAGGCCATCCCAGCATCCCAGATAGAAATGCGTTCTTCCATAGAAGAGTCTAAAGTCCCCATCCGAACTCCTAAATCACTGGAAAAGAGGAAACTCAAGCCAATCGCAAAGACCCCAATACTAAGCCAAAAGGCCTTCCAGTTTTTAATGGTCGTAAAGAGATAAATAATGGCACCAGCGATAATAGCAGGAAAGGCAGTTCGATTTTGAGTAAAGTTCAATCCAAAGAGATTCACAAAGCCTGCAAACACACAGAATACTTTCAACCAATTCAACTTGGTCGTTGTAAACAGATAGAAAGCAATCATGATACAGAAACAACAAATAATTCCATAATAGTTAGGGTTAAAGAAGGTCACTTCTGCACGATTCTGATGCCAAACCTGCATATTGGGTGAAAGAAAAGCATAGTTAAATTTCTTCACAATTTGGAAATGTTCTAAACTCGCAAAAGCAGCTGACAAGACGCTACCAAACAAGACGAGCTGCAAAATCAATCGAAAGAATTTATGTGATAAAATCGACTGATAATGCAAAAAGAAAACAGTAAATAGAAAAATTCCTACTGAAGCCACAACTCCCATCCAATTTTGTGCAAAAACGGATATAACAGTACTATAGCCAAGAAAAAGAAGCAGCATCGGATGCTCCCCCATTTTCTGAAGAATACTTTTCATGTCTCCTGTAAAAATCAAACTGATAATATATAAACAGAATACAACTACAAAAAGATAAAAGGGTAAAAAGATACTCAGGATAATTCCCAATAAAATCAGCTCTTTACTAGACAACCCTTTCAGCTTTTCAATAAAGCCTATTGATTTCAAAATGAATCCTTTCTCTCCAAATCAGTTGATTCAGATAATAGTAAGCTATCCTATATTGTACCACTTTTTTAGCAATTTGAAAACAAAGGAAACGTTTTCTAAAATAAAAACCCTATTTTATCAACCATATCAAGGCTTCAAAATGTTACTTCAACTCCATTCTCAATTACCCGATAAGTCTGATTTTGCAAATCAATTTCTGCTACTGCTGTTACGGACTTATCTTTATTTTGACGTTTGATTACAATGCTGTGGGCTGTTGGTGTTTCAACGTCAATTGTTCCTTCTAAATCAAATGCTTCTGAACGATTACGGAAAGAAAATAGATTGAGAAGTGCCTTCACCACAGGACGTTGGACTTCTTCTGCTATTTCCTCATTGCTATAGTAATGACGATTAATATTTCGACCTTCTTTAGTTTCTTCTAATAATTTCAAATCATTCTTGCCTGCTAATAGACCTACATAGTAAACCTGAGGAATACCTGGGGCAAATGCTTGAATTAATCGTGCAAGGAAATACTTGACATCATCATCTCCAAGCGCTGAATAGTAGGTTGAATTGATTTGGTAGATATCTAAATTGTTATACTCGGCACTAGAGTACTTACGTTTGACATTAGCTCCAACCTTATAGAGTTCATTTGAAGCATAGTCAATCTCCTCATCGGTCAGGATATCCTTGACATCTACTACTCCAATCCCATCATGGGTATCTAGAGTCGTAAATTGCTTCATCGGGCTCATCTTTAACCACTTAGCCAAACGCTCTGTTCTGGAACTGTAAAGAGTATAGAGTGTCACCATTGGAAGAGCAAAATCATAAACATAGTAATCATGCTCCGCTATTTTAAACTGAATCGAATAGTGTTCATGAATCTCAGGTAAGAGCTCTGTCCCATATTCAGCAGCAATATCTCGAACTTTGTCCAATAAATCCCAAATATCTGGTTCCACAAAGAAATCATTGGTATCCAATTTCTTCACTGCATAAGCAAAGGCATCTAGACGAATCAAATCACACCCATTACTTGCCAAGTGCTGGATGGTCTTACGGATAAATTCCATAGTTACTTCTTTAGTCACATCAAGATCAATCTGCTCCTCACCAAAGGTATTCCACAAATGTTCTACTGAACCATCTGCAAAAACAATCTCTTGCTTTGGTGCACGATCCTTACGCATGTATATCAGATCTACATCAGACTGTGTCGGCCGATTTTCTGGCCAAAATTTATCCCAGTTTAAAAAGAGATTTTTAAATTCACTGGCTTCATGTTTTTCATGATAGTCCTTATAATACTTAGATTGACGAGAAATATGATTAATCATAAAGTCAAACATAAGATAATATTTCTCACCTAAACGCTTAACATCCTCCCAATCACCAAAAGCTGAGTCCACTTCGTCGTAGTCAACTGGCGCAAATCCACGATCACCTGTTGATGGGAAAAATGGTAGAAGGTGAACTCCTCCAATAGCATCTCCAAAATGCTCTTCCAAATTATCATATAAGTCTTTAAGATTATTTCCAAGACTATCTGAATAGGTAATCAACATGGTTTTATTCTGAATTGGCATCATTACTCTCCTTTTTCTAATTGAAGCCAAGTCTCATATGACTTGGCTTCGTAAATCAAATTCATGTTATACTCTTCGAAAATCTCTTCAAACCACGTCAGCTTTATCTGCAACCTCAAAGCTGTGCTTTGAGCAACCTGCGGCTAGCTTCCTAGTTTGCTCTTTGATTTTCATTGAGTATTAAATCTCTGTTTATCATCAAACTCGTACTAAATATAGACTTCAATAAACTAAGTACTACTTTCTTGTTTTCACATAAAATTGTCAACTAGCTGAACCCTTCCTCTGTGTCAAAGACTATAGATTCCATGAGTTCTTCTTACTTCACTGCTCCGTTGCTCATTCCTGAAATAATATGTTTTTGGAAGATGAGGTAGACGACAGTAATTGTTACAATTCCCACAATATAGGATGCAAAACTTGGCCCATAGTCATTAAAATACTGACCTTGGTAGTTGTACTGGAAGAGAGGCAAAGTCCACATCTTGGAATTCTTATTCAAAATTAACAATGGCAACATAAAGTCATTCCAGAACCATAATGCATTGATAATCAAGGTTGTAGCATGCATGGGCTTCAGCATTGGAAAGATAATTCGACGGTAAGTTGTAAATCGATCAGCCCCATCAATTTCCGCAGCTTCGTCCAAACTATCTGGTACACTGATTTTAATATAACCAACATACAAAAAGAGAGTCTGTGGAATTGCATAAGTTAGATAGAGTATTACCAACCCCCACATATTTGCTAGACCAAGCTTACTCATCATAACGGTGATAGGAATCATGATCACCTGAAATGGAACAAATATCCCTAAAATCAAGAGTGAATACATAATTGCAAAAGCTTTTTTCTTGGACATATTTCGAGCAATGGAATAAGCTGCAGCTGGTATAAAAAAGGCTACTACAATCAATGATAACACCGTAATAACAGCTGAATTCCAGAAATAGCCTCCAATCCCATCCGAAATCAAGCGTTCATAATTACTTAATGTAAAAGGATTAGGCAAACTAAAGAAATGATTCATGATATCCTTGGTTGTCTTGAAGGAACTAAAAACCGTTACCAACAAAGGAACAAGTATAAGAATACCACCTACTATCAAGAGGACATATTTCCAAAACTGATTCAATTTTTCTTCTTTTTTCATGTGTGGGACTCCTCTATTAGATTTCAAATTTCTTTGATAGTTTGATTTGGATAAGGGATACAATTCCAATAATTAAGAATAAAATCAAGGCAATTGCATTCGCATATCCATATTGATTACTCTTGAAAGCATAGTTGTAGACTAAAAGGCCAAGAGACGTTGTAGCATTATTTGGACCACCACTCGTCAAGGCAAAAATTTGGTCAAAGGCTGTCAAACCGGACTTAAGAGCCAGAATGAAAACCATAGAAATCGTTGGCAACAAATATGGTAATTCAATCTTCCAAAAAGTTTGTTTGCTTGTTGCACCATCAATTGATGCCGCCTCCAAAATATCACTTGGAATACTCTGAAGACCAGCAAGAAAGAGAATAATTGGCATTGCTACTCCTTGCCATAGGAGAACAAAAATAGTTGCTACCACTGCTCCAACAGGTGTCCCAAGTAAACTTTCTTGTAAAAAACTAATTCCTAAAATCTTTCCAATTGTTGGAAGACCATAGTTGAAGAATTGTTTAAAAATCAAGGAAACTGTCAAACCAGACAAAACAGCTGGGAAAAAGAACCAAGCTCTAAAGAAGGTCTGCCCTTTCATCTTAGAATTTAAGGCTCGAGCCACAACCATCCCAATCGAAATCTCTCCAATAATCAATGCCAAGGTTAAAATCAAAGTAAAAGCTATAGCTGTGAAGAATTTGCCATCAATCATTAGCAATTTGTAGTTATTCAAACCAACAAATTTATAATTATAGGTCAATCCGGTCCAGTTAGTCAAACTATAGAAAGCACCCTGCACCATAGGAAAGTAAAAGAAGATAGCTTGTAAAGCAAGCGGGATGACTAAAAAAGTCCAACCCCAGTATTTATTTAAAAATTTTCGAATAGCCATATCATCTTAACTCCTATTCTAGTCCAAATCTGCCTTCATTGGATTAAAGAAAGCATTGAGATTATTTGCCATATTTTTCAGATTTTTATCCATCAAGTAACCTGCACTTAGATTAAAAAAGTCTTCTTCAGAATTCCAGTGTTGGCCCAACCAAACATAATGTTTATCCGTAAATGCTAGTTTAGAAATCTCTGCAAGTGCTGAATCTTCTTTTTCCTGTATACCTTTCACAGCAACTGGTGATCCATCCACATCATAATATGCTTGCATAGCTTTTGGACTAGTCATATAGCTGATAAATTCTTCGGTTTCTTTAGGATGTTGGGTAGTAGCTGAAGTTGATAATGCCATGTCCCCTGCACCAACAGTGACCTCTTTTCCTACTTCTTCTCCTGGAAAGGCAAACATCCCCACCTCAAATTTTGGATCCTGTTGATTAATTGCTGCTAATGCCCACGACCCTTGTGGCATCATCAAGGCTTTTTCATTCGAGAATGCTACCACCGCATCATTATAAGAGGCACCACGCCATCCATCTTGAGCATTGTCTGCCAACAAATCTAGTCGTTCTGCATCTGCTTTTAAAATAGCATCATCTACAGAAATAGCATTTGGTTTTGAAAAGCGAAGATAGTTATTAGCTGCGTCTCCACTGCCTGTAATGGTAATGAGAGAAAGTTGGTGATAACCGTTTAATGTCCATCCTTCATTGCCTGCAACTGCAAACGGAGAATTCCCACTATCTTTTATCTTTTTAACAATCTCTTGAAACTCTTTAAAAGTCTTCGGTTCCTCAAGTCCTAATTCTTTAAACTTTGTTTTATTGTAATAGATTCCATAAAGATTAGCAGTTAAAGGTACACTATAAATCTTGTTATTGATTGCATACTTTTCGGCATATTCATTCTTGATATTCTCAAGATAGGATTTTCCTGTCATATCTGCAAAATAACCTGCTTTTGCCCACTCTTGGAAATCCATATTTTGAGGATAGATATTGATAATATCTGGGACATCTCCTGATAAGATACGAGTCTTGAGAACAATTCCAGCTGACGGCACAGTCGTCAGTTTTACATCAATAGTAGGATGATCATTTTCAAAATCATCTACAATTTTTTGCAATGTATCTGCCATTTCGGTCTTCTGGTTAAAAAATTCAATCGTTACCTTTCCATCAGTCGATTGATTATTCTGACCACAAGCTGCTAGACCTAGTAAACTAGCGCCAGCTACTAAAAGAAAACCTGCTTTCTTATACCATTTCATTGGAATATCTCCTTTATAAATTTATGCACCTTTATTATAGTCTTTTGAAAATATACTGTCTACTCAAAAAATCTCCTTGAGATAAGATAACAGTTAAACCTGCATACATGAGTTCTGCACCTGAGTAAACTACTCCATTTTCCTGTAATTCATATAGTCCCTCTTCAACCAAATCTTTTAACTTTAAAGTTGTTTCCATGGTCTCTACAACTGATAAAACGCGAACGTAGGTTACAATCGTTTGATTTCCATAGTTAAATTGTACAGCTGTTTCGTTGGATTCATTATCGGGATTAATTAGTCTATACTGTTGTCCTAACTGAACTATTGGTCGTAATTCTTTATACAAGTTCACCTGATTAGCAATCGTAGCTTTCTCTTCATCGGATAAACTTGTCAAATCAAGCTCATATCCCAAATTTCCCATCATTGCTACATGACCACGTGTTTCAAGTGGTGTCGTTCGCCCCATCTGATGATTCGGTACTGCTGACACATGAGCCCCCATAGAAATGGTTGGATAGAAATAGGATGAACCGTATTGAATTGGTAAACGTGCAATAGCATCAGTATTATCACTAGCCCAGACTTGTGGGAAATAGCGCATCATACCAAGATCATTTCGTCCACCCCCACCAGAGCAGGACTCAAAGAGAATATGGCTGTGCTTCTCTGTCAGATAAGCGACAAGTGCATAAAGCCCCAGCATGTACTGATGAGATTGCATCTGTGTCTCTAGATAGTTCGAACCATTCCCTAGGTTAGTCATATTACGATTCATATCCCATTTGATGTAGTCAATCGCATGATAAGATAAGAGTTCATCTAAGACATTTTTCAAGTATTCTACTACCTGAGGATTGGCAAGATTAAGTACTAATTGATTCCTAGAATAGGTATGGTCATAGCCAGGAACCTGAATAGCCCAGTCAGGATGTTTACGATACAAATCACTATCAACAGAAATCATCTCAGGTTCGAACCAAAGTCCAAACTGTAGACCTCTTTCATGGATATCTGAAATAAGACTTTCTAGACTGCCACCAAGTTTTTGCTCATTAACAACCCAATCACCTAAAGCACGGTTATCATCAAAGCGATTACCAAACCAACCATCATCTAATACAAAAAGTTCAATGCCAACTTTCTTAGCTTCATCTGCTAACTCTAACAGTTTTTCTCTATGAAAGTCAAAGTAGGTAGCTTCCCAGTTATTGATTAGAATTGGACGTTCTTTTTTAGAAAATTTACTTGGCAGAATGTGCTTCAGTACAAAATTCTGACTTTCATGACTAATACCAGTTAATCCCTTATCTGAATAGGTCACTAAAGCTACCGGTGTTTCAAAGTATTCCTCAGGGTCTAACTTCCAAGAAAAGTTTTCCGGATTAATCCCAATCGCTAACCGAACTTCATTCAATTGATTCTTTTGAACAAAAGCTTCAAAGTTTCCACTATACATTAGTTGAATAGCAAACACATTCCCAGCATCTTCTGTGATTCCTTGATCACATAATAGAAAAGCTGGTGTTTGGGCATGACCAGAAGCACCACGGTTCGAACCAATCGAAAAGATTCCTTGTTCTACCTGTTGACGTCGAACAGTCTTTTCGCGAGCATAAGCTCCCTGCAAAGTTACGATTTCGTAATTCGCAGCTGGAACATCAGCCATAAAAGAAAAATCTTTATGGATGACAACTTCCTGATTACTATTATTCTCTAATTTACTGTAGCTAGCAATAGTCGAATCATTATCAAAAGCAGTATAATACAAAGTCAGACTAAGTTGAGCCTTAGAATCTTCTAACATCAAAGCAAGAGTCTCTGTATTATCTATGCTATGTGGAGAAGGTAAGCCCTGTGGTCCATTCTGACCTTTTATAATCTTTGCTTCTACCAATCGAAAATCTGTTACTTCAGTTACACTATGCTGAACCTGTAAAGTTGATTTTCTAAAATCTCCTAAGCCATGTTGTCCGAAAATCAGACGTTGTGTGTCCAAACTAAACGTTCGATTATTAGCTGTTGGATTTCCTGAAAAGGCATGATCTCGTTCATAAATACTATTGGAACCTTTATAGTTCTTAATAGTCTTTCCTAAATGTTTCAATAGTAAGTAGCCATCACGATTTTCAATGATCAGACTTAAATTTTTACTCTCAACATAAAATAGATTATGCTCTATCCTCACTCCCATTTACTTCACCTCATCACTTTCTTGATTCTATTTTATCACCTGAAATCGCTTTCTAAAATAGAAAAATGTCTCAAGAATATGGTAAAATGTTAGGTAGGAGGTAGCACATGCTAGTTTTTTCAGAATACCAGACTGGAACAATTGACCTTTCCCTAAGCTTTTATGGATATGAGGAATGCAAACCTAATTACTCTTTTGGTCCAGCAATTCGAGATACATACGTCCTACATTACATTACCAAAGGACAAGGAAAATTTCATCACAAGGGTAAAATTGTTGATTTAAAAGAAGGAGATTTCTTTCTATTAAAACCAGATGAACTAACCTTTTATCAAGCTGATAGTGAAAAACCTTGGGCCTACTACTGGTTAGGAATCACTGGAGGGAAAGCTCCTGACTATTTTGCTCTTTCTCAAATTTCTGACCAATCCTATCTCATAAAATCTGAAACTTGTCATACCCAGACTACTGCAAAACTCATTTCAGACATTGTCCGCTTCGCTCAGATTACAAAATCCAATGCATTAGCTCAACTCCATATCATGGGACAACTCCATGAACTGATGTTCCATCTGGGAACTATTGCTCCCAATCAGAAGAAAAAGAATATTTCATCAACCCACCAACTCTATCTTGAATGCAAACGATTAATTGATAGCCACTATCCTCAATCACTTACAATTCAAGATTTAGCAAAAGAACTATCAGTTCACAGAAGCTACTTATCAAGCGTATTCAAAGAATTTAATACCTTATCACCCAAAGAATACCTACTTTACGTTCGAATGCACCGAGCTAAACAACTTCTCGAAAATACCCAAGAGTCTATCAAAGTAATTGCGTACTCAGTAGGTTTTTCAGATCCACTCAATTTTTCGAAAGCTTATAAACAATACTTTAATCAGACTCCAAGTCATACAAGAAAAGAACATTCGAAATACCAACTAGTGAGAAAGGAAACACTATGAAATCCTACCAAGCTGTCTACCAGATTCTAGCTAAAGAAACCAACTATATCAGCGGAGAAAAAATCGCAGAAGAACTATCCCTAAGTCGAACATCAATTTGGAAAGCCATCAAGCGGCTAGAACAAGAAGGCATTGAAATTGATAGCATTAAAAACAAAGGGTATAAACTGTTGAATGGTGATCTTATTCTTCCAGAGATTCTAGAAGCAAATCTTCCAATTAAAGTCAGTTTTAAACCCGAAACAAGATCAACACAACTCGATGCAAAAGAAGCAATTGATTTAGGAAATGGAGCAAACACCCTCTATATAGCTTCCTATCAAACAGCTGGCCGAGGCCGTTTTCAACGTTCTTTCTACTCCCCACAAGGTGGCATTTATATGACACTCCATCTCAAACCAAATCTTCCCTATGACAAATTACCACCCTATACACTACTTGTAGCAGGAGCTATCTACAAAGCCATTAAGAACCTAACTTTAATAGATGTCGACATAAAATGGGTCAACGATATCTACCTCAAAAATCATAAAATTGGAGGAATCCTTACTGAGGCAATGACCTCTGTAGAAACTGGCTTAGTCACAGATATCATTATTGGAGTAGGAATCAACTTTACTATTAAAGACTTCCCTCAGGAATTAAAAGAAAAAGCTGCTAGTTTATTTAAAACACCAGCACCTATTACCAGAAATGAATTAATCATAGAAATCTGGCGCACTTTCTTCGAAACACCAGCAGATGAATTATTATACCTATATAAAAAACAGTCATTCGTTCTAGGAAAA
Source organism: Streptococcus sp. KHUD_011 (assembly GCF_046352925.1). Taxonomy (GTDB): domain Bacteria; phylum Bacillota; class Bacilli; order Lactobacillales; family Streptococcaceae; genus Streptococcus. Next base: position 1,555,541 of record NZ_CP157578.1, read on the forward strand.
GAAGTTACTTTCACACTGGATAAAAAAGACTACAAGGGGCTTGCTAAAGATATCTCAGAAAATGGCAAACTTTTAGTTCAATGTGATAACGGAAAAGAAATCTGGCTAAATAGCGGAGAAATTTCACTCAAGGGTTGGAAGTAGTAATCCATAAATTCGATGATATATAAAACATTTAGCTTTCCTTCAACCCACTACAATTGACAAAGAGCCAAAAAACTTCAGATAAGTAATCCAATTAAGTTTTACAAATCTGAAGTTTTAATTCTACTATTCTTAAAAATACAAAAAAAGAGTTATAAACTCTAAATAAAACGGAGAATAAGGGATTCGAACCCTTGCGCCAGTTACCCGACCTAACGATTTAGCAAACCGTCCTCTTCAGCCTCTTGAGTAATTCTCCTATTAATGGGCACGAGTGGACTCGAACCACCGACCTCACGCTTATCAGGCGTGCGCTCTAACCACCTGAGCTACGCGCCCAAGTTAAAAACTTGGTAATTGAACAAAGTTCAAAGCGGGTGACGAGAATCGAACTCGCGACAACAGCTTGGAAGGCTGTAGTTTTACCACTAAACTACACCCGCATAGATACTATTAATAAAATGGCGCGAGACGGAATCGAACCGCCGACACATGGAGCTTCAATCCATTGCTCTACCAACTGAGCTACCGAGCCTTATTGCGGGAGCAGGATTTGAACCTACGACCTTCGGGTTATGAGCCCGACGAGCTACCGAGCTGCTCCATCCCGCGTTATTACAAAAGGAGGATGTGGGATTCGAACCCACGCACGCTTTTACACGCCTGACGGTTTTCAAGACCGTTCCCTTCAGCCGGACTTGGGTAATCCTCCATACTATTCAAATGGACCTTGTAGGACTTGAACCTACGACCACTCGGTTATGAGCCGAGAGCTCTAACCAGCTGAGCTAAAGGTCCAACAAGATCATTATAGCGGCGAAGGGGATCGAACCCCCGACCTCCCGGGTATGAACCGGACGCTCTAGCCAGCTGAGCTACACCGCCATGTATCGGGAAGACAGGATTCGAACCTGCGACACCTTGGTCCCAAACCAAGTACTCTACCAAGCTGAGCTACTTCCCGAGTTAAATAGAAAAATGCACCCTAGAGGAGTCGAACCTCTAACCGCCTGATTCGTAGTCAGGTACTCTATCCAGTTGAGCTAAGGGTGCTCATTAGTTTATGCCGAGGACCGGAATCGAACCGGTACGATCGTTACCAATCGCAGGATTTTAAGTCCTGTGCGTCTGCCAGTTCCGCCACCCCGGCCTCTCTAAGCGAACGACGGGATTCGAACCCGCGACCCCCACCTTGGCAAGGTGGTGTTCTACCACTGAACTACGTTCGCACTGTTTTCTTCTATCTAAAAATGCCGGCTACATGACTTGAACACGCGACCCTCTGATTACAAATCAGATGCTCTACCAACTGAGCTAAGCCGGCTCATTTATTATATCTTAATGCGGGTTAAGGGACTTGAACCCCCACGCCGTTAAGCGCCAGATCCTAAATCTGGTGCGTCTGCCAATTCCGCCAAACCCGCATATATGACCCGTACTGGGCTCGAACCAGTGACCCATTGATTAAAAGTCAATTGCTCTACCAACTGAGCTAACGAGTCTAAAGTAACTTTCATTACCTTAAACGGTCCCGACGGGAATCGAACCCGCGATCTTCGCCGTGACAGGGCGACGTGATAACCGCTACACTACGGGACCTATGGGAGTTAACGGGATCGAACCGCTGACCCTCTGCTTGTAAGGCAGATGCTCTCCCAGCTGAGCTAAACTCCCTAGAGCTAAGCGACTTCCATATCTCACAGGGGGCAACCCCCAACTACTTCCGGCGTTCTAGGGCTTAACTTCTGTGTTCGGCATGGGTACAGGTGTATCTCCTAGGCTATCGTCACTTAACTCTGAGTAATACCTACTCAAAATTGAATATCTATTCAAACCAAGAAAACCTTTCGCTTTCGTATTCTCAGTTACTTTGGATAAGTCCTCGAGCTATTAGTATTAGTCCGCTACATGTGTCGCCACACTTCCACTTCTAACCTATCTACCTGATCATCTCTCAGGGCTCTTACTGATATAAAATCATGGGAAATCTCATCTTGAGGTGGGTTTCACACTTAGATGCTTTCAGCGTTTATCCCTTCCCTACATAGCTACCCAGCGATGCCTTTGGCAAGACAACTGGTACACCAGCGGTAAGTCCACTCTGGTCCTCTCGTACTAGGAGCAGATCCTCTCAAATTTCCTACGCCCGCGACGGATAGGGACCGAACTGTCTCACGACGTTCTGAACCCAGCTCGCGTGCCGCTTTAATGGGCGAACAGCCCAACCCTTGGGACCGACTACAGCCCCAGGATGCGACGAGCCGACATCGAGGTGCCAAACCTCCCCGTCGATGTGAACTCTTGGGGGAGATAAGCCTGTTATCCCCAGGGTAGCTTTTATCCGTTGAGCGATGGCCCTTCCATACGGAACCACCGGATCACTAAGCCCGACTTTCGTCCCTGCTCGAGTTGTAGCTCTCGCAGTCAAGCTCCCTTATACCTTTACACTCTGCGAATGATTTCCAACCATTCTGAGGGAACCTTTGGGCGCCTCCGTTACCTTTTAGGAGGCGACCGCCCCAGTCAAACTGCCCGTCAGACACTGTCTCCGATAGGGATCACCTATCCGGGTTAGAGTGGCCATAACACAAGGGTAGTATCCCAACAACGTCTCCTTCGAAACTGGCGTCCCGATCTCTTAGACTCCTACCTATCCTGTACATGTGGTACAGACACTCAATATCAAACTGCAGTAAAGCTCCATGGGGTCTTTCCGTCCTGTCGCGGGTAACCTGCATCTTCACAGGTACTAAAATTTCACCGAGTCTCTCGTTGAGACAGTGCCCAAATCATTACGCCTTTCGTGCGGGTCGGAACTTACCCGACAAGGAATTTCGCTACCTTAGGACCGTTATAGTTACGGCCGCCGTTTACTGGGGCTTCAATTCATACCTTCGCTTACGCTAAGCACTCCTCTTAACCTTCCAGCACCGGGCAGGCGTCACCCCCTATACATCATCTTACGATTTAGCAGAGAGCTGTGTTTTTGATAAACAGTTGCTTGGGCCTATTCACTGCGGCTGACTTAAAGCCAGCACCCCTTCTCCCGAAGTTACGGGGTCATTTTGCCGAGTTCCTTAACGAGAGTTCTCTCGCTCACCTGAGGCTACTCGCCTCGACTACCTGTGTCGGTTTGCGGTACGGGTAGAGTATGTTTAAACGCTAGAAGCTTTTCTTGGCAGTGTGACGTCACTAACTTCGCTACTAAACTTCGCTCCCCATCACAGCTCAATGTTATAGAACTAAGCATTTGACTCAGTTCACACCTCACTGCTTAGACAGACACTTCCAATCGTCTGCTTTAGTTAGCCTACTGCGTCCCTCCATCACTACATACTCTAGTACAGGAATATCAACCTGTTGTCCATCGGATACACCTTTCGGTCTCTCCTTAGGTCCCGACTAACCCAGGGCGGACGAGCCTTCCCCTGGAAACCTTAGTCTTACGGTGGACAGGATTCTCACCTGTCTTTCGCTACTCATACCGGCATTCTCACTTCTATGCGTTCCAGCACTCCTCACGGTACACCTTCATCACACATAGAACGCTCTCCTACCATACCTATAAAGGTATCCACAGCTTCGGTAAATTGTTTTAGCCCCGGTACATTTTCGGCGCAGGGTCACTCGACTAGTGAGCTATTACGCACTCTTTGAATGAATAGCTGCTTCTAAGCTAACATCCTAGTTGTCTGTGCAACCCCACATCCTTTTCCACTTAACAATTATTTTGGGACCTTAGCTGGTGGTCTGGGCTGTTTCCCTTTCGACTACGGATCTTAGCACTCGCAGTCTGACTGCCGACCATAATTCATTGGCATTCGGAGTTTATCTGAGATTGGTAATCCGGGATGGACCCCTCACCCAAACAGTGCTCTACCTCCAAGAATCTCTAATGTCGACGCTAGCCCTAAAGCTATTTCGGAGAGAACCAGCTATCTCCAAGTTCGTTTGGAATTTCTCCGCTACCCACAAGTCATCCAAGCACTTTTCAACGTGCCCTGGTTCGGTCCTCCAGTGCGTCTTACCGCACCTTCAACCTGCTCATGGGTAGGTCACATGGTTTCGGGTCTACGTCATGATACTAATTCGCCCTATTCAGACTCGGTTTCCCTACGGCTCCGTCTCTTCAACTTAACCTCGCATCATAACGTAACTCGCCGGTTCATTCTACAAAAGGCACGCTCTCACCCATTAACGGGCTCGAACTTGTTGTAGGCACACGGTTTCAGGTTCTATTTCACTCCCCTCCCGGGGTGCTTTTCACCTTTCCCTCACGGTACTGGTTCACTATCGGTCACTAGGAAGTATTTAGGGTTGGGAGATGGTCCTCCCAGATTCCGACGGGATTTCACGTGTCCCGCCGTACTCAGGATACTGCTAGGTACAAAGACTATTTTAAATACGAGGCTATTACTCTCTTTGGCTGATCTTCCCAAATCATTCTTCTATAATCTTTGAGTCCACATTGCAGTCCTACAACCCCGAAGAGTAAACTCTTCGGTTTGCCCTTCTGCCGTTTCGCTCGCCGCTACTAAGGCAATCGCTTTTGCTTTCTCTTCCTGCAGCTACTTAGATGTTTCAGTTCACTGCGTCTTCCTCCTCACATCCTTAACAGATGCGGGTAACAGGTAGTACCTGTTGGGTTCCCCCATTCGGAAATCCCTGGATCATCGCTTACTTACAGCTACCCAAGGCATATCGTCGTTTGTCACGTCCTTCTTCGGCTCCTAGTTCCAAGGCATCCACCGTGCGCCCTTATTAACTTAACCTTATTTTCTGACCTTTCAGTCATAAACTCTTATTAATACTACAGCGTTTTCGGTTTATTTTCTTGTTACTATTTGATATAGATATTCAATTTTCAATGTGCATTACTTGGTGATCTCTCACCAATGGAGCCTAGCGGGATCGAACCGCTGACCTCCTGCGTGCAAAGCAGGCGCTCTCCCAGCTGAGCTAAGGCCCCACAAGACCTCTCAAGACTAAACAAGACCAATGCGCAGTTCCTTATCCTTAGAAAGGAGGTGATCCAGCCGCACCTTCCGATACGGCTACCTTGTTACGACTTCACCCCAATCATCTATCCCACCTTAGGCGGCTGGCTCCTTACGGTTACCTCACCGACTTCGGGTGTTACAAACTCTCGTGGTGTGACGGGCGGTGTGTACAAGGCCCGGGAACGTATTCACCGCGGCGTGCTGATCCGCGATTACTAGCGATTCCGACTTCATGTAGGCGAGTTGCAGCCTACAATCCGAACTGAGACTGGCTTTAAGAGATTAGCTTGCCGTCACCGGCTTGCGACTCGTTGTACCAGCCATTGTAGCACGTGTGTAGCCCAGGTCATAAGGGGCATGATGATTTGACGTCATCCCCACCTTCCTCCGGTTTATTACCGGCAGTCTCGCTAGAGTGCCCAACTGAATGATGGCAACTAACAATAGGGGTTGCGCTCGTTGCGGGACTTAACCCAACATCTCACGACACGAGCTGACGACAACCATGCACCACCTGTCACCTCTGTCCCGAAGGAAAACTCTATCTCTAGAGCGGTCAGAGGGATGTCAAGACCTGGTAAGGTTCTTCGCGTTGCTTCGAATTAAACCACATGCTCCACCGCTTGTGCGGGCCCCCGTCAATTCCTTTGAGTTTCAACCTTGCGGTCGTACTCCCCAGGCGGAGTGCTTAATGCGTTAGCTGCGGCACTAAACCCCGGAAAGGGTCTAACACCTAGCACTCATCGTTTACGGCGTGGACTACCAGGGTATCTAATCCTGTTTGCTCCCCACGCTTTCGAGCCTCAGCGTCAGTTACAAGCCAGAGAGCCGCTTTCGCCACCGGTGTTCCTCCATATATCTACGCATTTCACCGCTACACATGGAATTCCACTCTCCCCTCTTGCACTCAAGTTAAACAGTTTCCAAAGCGTACTATGGTTAAGCCACAGCCTTTAACTTCAGACTTATCTAACCGCCTGCGCTCGCTTTACGCCCAATAAATCCGGACAACGCTCGGGACCTACGTATTACCGCGGCTGCTGGCACGTAGTTAGCCGTCCCTTTCTGGTAAGATACCGTCACAGTGTGAACTTTCCACTCTCACACTCGTTCTTCTCTTACAACAGAGCTTTACGATCCGAAAACCTTCTTCACTCACGCGGCGTTGCTCGGTCAGACTTCCGTCCATTGCCGAAGATTCCCTACTGCTGCCTCCCGTAGGAGTCTGGGCCGTGTCTCAGTCCCAGTGTGGCCGATCACCCTCTCAGGTCGGCTATGTATCGTCGCCTTGGTGAGCCGTTACCCCACCAACTAGCTAATACAACGCAGGTCCATCTGGTAGTGATGCAATTGCACCTTTTAAGCAAATGTCATGCAACATCTACTATTATGCGGTATTAGCTATCGTTTCCAATAGTTATCCCCCACTACCAGGCAGGTTACCTACGCGTTACTCACCCGTTCGCAACTCATCCAGAGAAGCAAGCTCCTCCTTCAGCGTTCTACTTGCATGTATTAGGCACGCCGCCAGCGTTCGTCCTGAGCCAGGATCAAACTCTCATTAAAAGTTTGAGTTCTCACTCATTTCTGTCACTGACAGATTTATTGTTTTTTTCATTGTTCAGTACTACAACAATTGTTGTAGTGCCCTGCACATTGGTTCGTCTTGTTCAGTTTTCAAAGGTCTTTGTCACTCGCTTCTCTCAAGTGACAACTATATTAGTATATCACAGTCGCTTTCGCTTGTCAACACTTTTTTGAAACTTTTTTAAACTTTTTTCATCAAGTGTTTCATCTGCAACATACTATAGTCCGTACGGGATTCGAACCCGTGTTACCGCCGTGAAAAGGCGGTGTCTTAACCCCTTGACCAACGGACCAGAGTTGTTATTTCCAACTCTTACTATTATACCCACTTTTTAAACTTTGTCAACTACTTTTTTGAAACTTTTTTAATTAATTTTACCACTGCTTCAGTTCGAGCGGTGTGTGGAAACATATCGACCGACTGAATATAATGGAGATCATAGACTTCTACTAAACGTACTAAATCACGAGCCAAGGTCGAAACATTGCAAGAAATATAGACCATTTTTTCTGGTACATAGGTAAGAATAGTATCTAATAACTTATCATCCAGACCTGTGCGTGGTGGATCCACAATCAGAGCATCTGCTCGGTAGCCTTCCTTATACCAGCGAGGAATAATCTCTTCTGCCGTTCCTGCTTCGTAATGTGTGTTGTCAAATCCCATTCTTTTAGCATTTCGCTTAGCATCTTCAATGGCTTCTGGAATAATATCCATACCTCTGAGTGTTTTAACTTTCTTTGCGAAGGCAAATCCGATCGTTCCAACTCCACAGTAAGCATCTATCAAATGGTCTTCTTTATTAACATCCAGCGCTTTTACTGCCTCACTATAGAGGACTTCTGTTTGTTCAGGATTAAGTTGATAGAAAGCGCGAGGGGATAGTGAAAATTCATAATCAAGAACCCCTTCTTGAATACTCTCTTCTCCCCAGATAATCTCTGTCTTTTCACCATAAATCTCACTGGTTTTAGCTGTATTTGTATTCAAAGCTACTGTCACCACTTCTGGAAAATCTTTAACTAAGTCTTTTACCAGTTGGGTTAAATTAAGCTGGCGATTTGTAACAATAATAATCTGAACCTGTCCAGTCTTTCTAGCTCGTCGAACCATTATAGTTCTAACACCTAGAGTTTTTCTCTCATCCGTGATTGGAATCTGGTGATAAGTAAGTAATTCTGCTAGACGATTAGCAATCACTTGAGTTTCCTTGTCTTGTACCAGGCAGTCTTTCAACTCTACTAAGTAATGAGAGTTTTGTGCATATAAGCCCGCCTTGACCTGATTTTTAAATTTTCGAGTCTGAAATTGTAACTTGGCACGGTAGTACTTTGGTTCCTGCATTCCAATAGTTGAACGAATTTCATAGTTTTCATATCCTGCAGGAGCAAATTTTTTCAGCGCTTGATGAAGTAAGTCCGTCTTGAACTCCAGTTGCTTATCATAATGCAGGTGCATAATTTGACAGCCTCCGCACTCATTGTAAATAGTACAAGCTGGCACAACTCGAAATTTAGACTTCTTGTTGACCTTCAGTAATTTTGCCTCAACAAAGTTACGTTTAATAGAAGTAATCTGACAATAGATATCTTCTCCTTTGAGAGCACCAGGCACAAAGACTAATGTTTTTTGATAAAAGCCAATTCCCTCACCATTAATTCCCATGCGCTTGATTTTTAATGGTATTTTTTGTTTCACTTTCAGATTCATATCCCTATCTTATCACATTTTGAGTTATAATAGAACTATGAAAATCACAAAACTTGAAAAGAAAAAAAGACTCTATCTGATGGAGCTTGATAATGGCGACAAATGCTACATTACTGAAGATACTATTGTTCGTTTTATGTTATCGAGAGATAAGGTGATAGGTGAAGAAGAATTAAAAGAGATACAGGACTTTGCCCAATTTTCTTATGGTAAAAATCTGGCCCTCTACCACCTATCCTTTAAAGCACGCACTGAAAAAGAGGTTAGAGAATATCTGAAAAAATACGATATTGATGAAGACATAGTCTCTCAAGTCATTGCTAATCTTAAAGAAGATAGGTGGATTAATGATGGCCAGTACGCTTATGCTATCATCAATGCCAATCAACTTTCAGGAGACAAGGGGCCTTATGTACTGACTCAGAAACTAGCACAAAAAGGGATTTCAAAATCTACTATAGAAGAGAGCTTGAAAGAATTTGATTTTTCGGAAGTTGCTCAACGTGTAGCTAATAAACTGTTGAAAAAATATGAAGGAAAACTTCCTGCTCGTGCCTTGCAAGATAAGATTATTCAAAATCTGACCAACAAGGGCTTCTCTTACTCTGATGCTAAAAGTGCCTTTGACGAGTTGGATAGTCAAGTTGACCAAGAAACGACTCAGGAACTCATCTTCAAGGAACTTGATAAGCAATATGCCAAGTATGCACGAAAATATGAAGGATACGAACTTAAACAGCGTTTAACCCAAGTTTTAGCACGAAAGGGCTACGATTTTTCGGATATAGCAAGCGCTCTCAGAGAATATCTTTAATATTTTCATATAAAATTCACAGATTTTAGGTAATTTTATGGTACAATAGTAGACGATAAACTTATAAATTGTAGAAAGTTGGTTAGTTATGAAGCTTCCAAAAGAAGGCGACTTTATTACAATTCAAAGTTATAAGCATGATGGGAGTCTCCACCGAACTTGGCGGGACACCATGGTACTAAAACAACAGAAAACGCCATTATTGGTGTCAACGATCACACACTGGTTACCGAAAGTGATGGTCGTCGTTGGGTCACTCGAGAACCTGCTATTGTTTACTTTCACAAGAAATATTGGTTTAATATCATTGCCATGATTCGCGATAATGGAATTTCCTACTATTGCAATATGGCTAGTCCCTACTATCTGGATGAAGAAGCTCTGAAGTATATTGATTACGATTTGGATGTTAAAATTTTTACAGATGGGGAAAAACGTCTCTTAGATGTTGAGGAGTACGAGCGTCACAAACGCAAAATGAATTATTCTGATGACTTAGACTATATTATAAAAGAACATGTCAAAATTCTTGTTGATTGGATTAATAATGGACGTGGTCCTTTCTCAGAAGCCTATGTAAACATTTGGTACAAGCGCTATGTAGAACTAAAGAATCGGTAAAGTTGTCAAACTGGGGTTAAGGCCCCGGTTTTTTTATTTTAAAAACCCAGCTTTACAACTGGGCTTATCCTTATATATCTAATTTTGTAACAGTAAATTTGATGTGGGAATAATCTTTTTCAACATCCTTATCCAGCAAGAACGCTGTGGCATCTTTCTTAACCTGAACTAGGTCAATATTCTGAGCTTGGGCTGCATAGACGCATCCACAATAACATTGACGGTAGATGTCATACTCTTCACACATCTCTACTGAACGTTTGTAGCCTTGATTTTTCTTAAAATCACTTGGAAGATAGTGGGTTGTGTAAATTTTTTGCACATCGATTCCAATGCTGTTAATGGTTTGAGAATTCTTATGAGGACTAATGGTCAAGGCTGAACCAAAGTAGTCAAATCCTAAATCCATAGCCACTTGCGCTGTCTTATCCAGTCGGTAGTCAAAGCAAACCTTGCAACGGTCGCCACCTTCTGGCTCTTCCTCTAGTCCTCTAACTAATTTTCGGTATTCATTTGGCTCGTAGGGAGCTTCTAGATACTGGACCGTATTTCCTGTCCGCTCATTGAAATCACTGACAAATTTCTTGGTAACATAGGCACGCTTATGGTATTCTGCCTTGGGATGGATATTGGAATTGGCAAAATAGATGGTCACATCAGCGTATTTGGTCAAATATTCTAGGGTATAGGTACTGCAAGGGGCACAGCAAACATGCATGAGAATGGTTGGCCGTTGCTCATTTTTCTCCCATACTTGGACCATCTTCTGCATGACACGGTCATAATTAATCTTCTGATTGGGGTTCATCTTGCTCAGAATCTCTTCTACATCGATCATGTTCTTCTCCTTTTTCTAGTCTTATTTTATCATATAAGTTAGGAGAGCTCAAATCAATTTAGAAATGAACATCATAAAAAGGAGGGATAGCATTTCCTCCTTTTGTGTTTTCTATAGAAAGCTTACATCATGCCGCCCATCATGCTTGGATCCATTGCTGGAGCTGGGGCTACTGGTTCTGGTTTATTGGCTACGACTGCTTCTGTAGTCAAAATCAAGCTGGCTACAGATGCTGCATTTTGTAGGGCTGAACGACTAACCTTAACTGGATCGATAATCCCTTGATCAATCATATTGACCCACTCACCAGTTGCTGCGTTGAATCCTGTACCAACTTCAGCATTTTTCAAACGATCGATAACGATAGATCCTTCAAATCCTGCATTGTGGGCGATTTGACGAACAGGTTCTTCCAAGGCACGGAGAACAATATTGCGACCTGTCGCTTCATCTCCTGTCAATTCCAAATCAGCCACGGCTGGGATAACATTTACAAGGGCTGTTCCACCACCTGCAACGATTCCTTCTTCAACAGCTGCACGAGTAGCGTTGAGAGCATCTTCGATGCGAAGTTTCATTTCTTTCAACTCAGTTTCAGTAGCGGCTCCGACCTTAATAACCGCTACACCACCTGACAATTTGGCCAAGCGTTCTTGCAATTTTTCACGGTCAAATTCAGAAGTTGTAGTTTCGATTTGAGACTTGATAACTGCAACACGGTGAGAAATGGCTTCAGGATTTCCCGCACCTTCTACGATAACCGTGCTATCTTTGTCCACAGTTACTCTCGCTGCTTGACCAAGAGCTTCAATTGTCGCATCTTTCAACTCAAGACCAAGGTCTTCTGTGATAACTGTTCCACCTGTCAAGATGGCGATATCTTCGAGCATGGCTTTACGACGATCACCAAAACCAGGTGCCTTAACTGCTACTACGTTGAAGGTTCCACGAATCTTGTTCAAAACAAGAGTCGGAAGAGCCTCACCATCCACATCATCTGCAATAATCAAGAGAGGACGATTGCTTTGAAGAATGCTCTCTAGTAGTGGCAAGATTTCTTGGATATTTGAAATCTTCTTATCGGTAATCAAAATGTATGGATTTTCAAGGTCAGCCACCATCTTTTCACTATCTGTCACCATGTACTGTGAAAGGTAACCGCGGTCGAACTGCATTCCTTCAACAACTTCAAGTTCTGTTTCCATACCACGTGACTCTTCAATTGTGATGACACCGTCTTTACCAACTTTCTCCATAGCTTCAGAGATGTACTCACCGACTTTTTCAGAACGAGAAGATACGGCAGCAACCTGAGCGATGGCTTCTTTGTTGGCAACAGGGATGGCGTTGTTTTTCAAGGCTTCTACTGCAGCGGCAACTGCTGTTTCAATCCCACGACGAATGCCGATTGGATTTGCACCTGCTGTGACGTTTTTGATTCCTTCACGGACAATTGCTTGGGTCAATACCGTTGCAGTTGTAGTCCCGTCACCTGCGATATCATTGGTTTTTGAAGCTACTTCTGATACCAATTTGGCACCCATATTTTCAAAATGATCTTCCAATTCGATTTCTTTGGCAATGGTCACACCGTCATTGGTAATCAAGGGTGAACCGAATGATTTTTCAAGAACGACATTACGACCTTTTGGCCCCAAGGTTACTTTAACAGTGTCTGCAAGGATATCGACACCACGAACCATAGCTGAACGGGCATCTGATGAAAATTTAATTTCTTTTGACATACTTACTTTCTCCTTCTATTATTCAATGATTGCCAAGATGTTAGCTTCGCCTACGATGACGTACTTTTCATCGCCATCTTTGACATCAAGACCTGCATGGGCTTCAACTAAGACACGATCTCCAGCTTTAACACTTGGAGCAACCAAGTCACCGTTCAAGGTACGAACACCTTGTCCAGTAGCCACAACTTGGGCTGTTTTGGTTTTTTCTTGGGCTGAGCCTGCAAGGACAAAGCCACCAACAGTTTGTTCTTTTTCTTCGATTTTCAAGACCACACGGTCCCCTAATGGTTTCAACATCTGATTTCCTCCATAATGAGATAGATATTATTAGCACTCTTTGTATTCGAGTGCTAATTCATAGTTCTATTGTATCACTTGGTCAGAAATAGTCAAGAAAAAAGTCTGACTTTCTCAAGATAAAAAGCCTGAGACCAACTCAGACTTTTCAATGCTTATACTAGTGCAAATTAGGAAACTAGCCGCAGACTGCTAAAAACACTGTTTTGAGGTTATAGATAAGACTAACGAAATCAGTTACCTATACCAGCTAACGTGCTTTGAAGAGTATTAAAATGGCAATTCTTCCTCTTCCAAGACCAAGTCCGCCAAATCTTGGCCTGCATTATTTTCACGCATAGCACGTTGGGCACGACTTTCCAAGAGTTGGAATCCTGTCACAAGGACTTCAGTCACATAATTCATTTGACCATTTTTCTCAAAACGACGGGTACGTAATTCTCCATCCACTGAAATGAGACTACCTTTGGTTGCGTAGCTTGCCAATGTTTCTGCTAATCTGCCCCATAGGACCATATTGACGAAGTCAGCTTCGCGTTCACCGTTTTGGTCTTTGTAACGACGGTTCACAGCGATAGTTGCTCGCGCTACTGACTTGTCATTATTGGTTTTGTGCAATTCTGGTGTAGACGTCAAGCGTCCGATTAAGATAACTTTATTATACATATTTTTTTCCTCCTACTTATCTATTCGTAGGAAATCAAAAAAAGTTACAGAAATTTGTAACTTTTCTAGGAAATTTTTTACTTTTTATGAACCATGAAACCTGTTGCCTGTTGATTGGCCATGATGGTCATATCTGCAATCTGCACACGGCGAGGTTGACTGGTCACATAGACTACTGTATCTGCAATATCCTGAGCTTGCAAAGCTTCGATTCCCTGATAAACCGTCGCAGCCCGCTCTCTGTCACCATGAAAACGTACTGTAGAGAAATCTGTTTCAACGATCCCCGGTTGAATGGTCGTCACCTTGATGTCCGTTGCGATGGTATCAATTCGCAGACCATCTGAAAAGGTTTTAACTGCCGCCTTGGTGGCTGAGTAAACAGCGGCTCCCGCATAAGCATAAATTCCTGCTGTCGATCCCATATTGATGATATGACCTTGATTTGCTTTTACCATTGCTGGCAAGAAACAGCGAGTAACCGCCATCAAACCTTTGACATTGGTATCCAACATGGTCAGCATATCCAACTCTTCATAGTCCTGATAGGGTGCCAAGCCTAGAGCCAGTCCAGCATTATTGATCAAGATATCAATCTGCCCTATCGTTTCTAGAATATCGGAGCAGACAGTCTTGACCATGGTCATATCCGTCACATCCAGTGGAAAGGTCCAAACTGTTTGATTTGGATAGGTTGCTGCAAACTCCGACTTGAGGTTTTCTAGTCTGTCTATCCTTCGTCCTGTTAGAACGACATTCTCACCCTGCTCCAGATAAGCACGCGCAATCGCTTCACCAATACCTGATGTCGCTCCTGTAATCACAACATTTTTTGCCATCTTATTTCCTTCTAACTGGTCTATCAGATACTGACAACTTCTTAGGCAGTCCAGTGTTTGGCTGGATCAAATGGAGTTCCAACAACTTGGTCTTCTGATAATTCAATAATACCACGTTTTTGCGGAGCGTTTGGCAAATGCAATTCACGAGGACTGCACATCATTCCAAAACTCTTTTCACCACGAAGTTCGCCTGAGAAAATAAGATTGCCTTTGGGCATCATAGCTCCAGGAAGAGCCACAATGGTTTTCAACCCGACACGCGCATTGGGAGCCCCTGCAACAATTTGCACTGTCTTGTCACTTGCGACTGCAACTTGGCAGATGTTGAGGTGGTCACTATCTGGATGAGCTACCATCTCGACAATTTCACCAACAACAAACTTAGGTTCCTTGTCATTGAAAATTTCTTCTGTAAAACCTTCCGTTTGTAATTCTTGGTTCAAACGAGCGACTTGCTCATCTGTCAAAAAGACTTGACCGCGCTCTGCAATTTCAAACAAACTTGAAACTTCGAAAATATTCCACGCCACTGTTTCCCCATTATCTTTGCGGAAAACACGAGCTACCTTGCCTTTGCGCTCCACATCCAGTTTGGCATCTCCGCTATTTTTCACGATGACCATAAGGACATCACCGACATGTTCTTTGTTATATGTAAAAATCATTGTTTCTATTTTCTCCTATTTCAGTCCTGCTAAAAAGTCGTTAATTTGTTGCTTGCTTTTACGGTCGCGATTAACAAAACGACCAATTTCCTTGTCTTTTTCTAGAACAACAAGGCTAGGAATTCCATATACATCCCAGAGTTTGGCCAAATCCATATACTGGTCTCGATCCACGCGAATAAAGGTGAACTCTGGATTGGTCTCCTCAATCTCTGGCAATGCAGGATAGATATAACGACAATCGCCACACCAGTCTGCTACAAAAAGAAAGACCTTCTTGCCATCTTTTTCTACTAAAGATGCTAACTCTTCTAAACTTGTTGGTTGTATCATAAGACTTCCTCCTCATAGACTAGGTCTTCATTTTCATAGACAAAGGTATAATGACGGCCATCCTCAAAAATGACGCCACCAACCAAGCTCTCTAGACTGCTTTCATAGACTTGAACATAGAGGGTCGCAATTTCCCCCATGTCTGAAAAATGGTCTCGCACAATCGCTGTCAACTCTTCCTGAGTCTTCATGAGCTTACGGTCATCTGCAACTTTTTTCGTAGCAAGGGCAAGGCTCCCAATACCAAGCAGGGCCAGACCTGCCATCCACATTTTTTTAACTTTCATACCATTCATTTTAACACAAAAAAGGCTTTAGGACAAATGAGGAAGCAGCAGAAAAGCAAGTAAAAAGCCTCTTCCTTTAAGGAAAAGGACTTCTTATACTTATTGCCAGGCGCCTGAGTTACCAACGTAGTAACCATCTGGTGTGTAGGTATTGCGAAGCATCTTACCTGATGAAGCCAGATAATACCACTTGCCATTATCTTTGACCCAATCATTCGCTAACATGGCACCAGAAGAACTTACATAATACCATTCTCCCTTGTCATAAACCCAAGTGCTTGCTTTCATGGATCCTGAAGTTGATAAATAGTACCACTTGCCTTGATCATAAAGCCAATCACCAGCAATCATAGCTCCTGATGATTTAAAGGCATACCAGTTGCTACCTTGATAAAGCCAAGTTTGATTAAACATGACTCCTTTATCGTTCATAAAGTACCAAGTTCCCTTGTCCTTAACCCAATCGTTCTGTACTAATTGACCTTGTTTTTGATAGTACCACTTTTCACTGTAATCCTTTTTTAGCCAGCTTTCTGCTTTTACAATCGGATAAAGTATTTTGAAGGCTCCTGCCCCCCTGTAGGAATGACTGATAACTCCTGGTTTTTGAAGTTTCAATTCTTCATAGTCGTCTGCCCAAGCAAAGACTTTTTGACCATTGACAGTTTCTGGTAAGGTAGCAGTGTAAGTCTTGGTTTGATAGTCCCATTTTGCATCAAGGTAGGTGTGTTGATCATTTGATTCGTCAATACGGAAGTAACCACTCTTTCCACCGTCATTATATACATCATCTACTACTTTAGTGGACCAGGTCTTTACTTCATTTCCGCTCTTGGCCTCGACCTTGATATCCCCTCTATAGCCATAAGGTACATAGAAATTCAGGTAACGCCCCTCTACACCCATCATAGACTTGTCCTTTTCTTGACCTAGGAAATTGACAGTTTGATCTTGACCATTGAGACTGACCGTCCACTCGATTTTCTCAGTTTTTGGCAAATCCAATACTTTGATATCTACTTCATGGCCATTGTTAAATCGAAGAATTTTGCCATCTTGATACTGAACGCCACCCTTAATAACCCATTCTTCTTTTAGCTCGAAGGCCTTTCCTGAATGAGGGAAAGCTAGTAAAGCTAAACCTGCTAGAGACAAACCAAATAGTGTGATTTTTTTCATTGTAAATCCTCCTTAACTTTTGTTATGTTAATTATATCACTATGTTTTTAATTTGCAAATCTTATCCTAAATATGCTAGTAAAAAACCTCTGAGACTCTTCTCAAAGGTTCTGATTTGGCTAATTACTGTTCTCAACTGCTGCAGTAACAAAGGCAGTGTAGAGTTCTTCTGGGCGGTTTGGACGACTTGAAAGTTCAGGGTGATACTGACAAGCCACAAAGAATTTATTTTCAGGAATTTCAACGATTTCTACCAAACGATTGTCTGGAGAAACTCCTGAGAAGACAAAACCTGCTGCCTCAAACTGCTCACGGAAGGCGTTGTTAAACTCATAACGGTGACGGTGACGGCGTTGCACCACTTCTTGATTGTGATAAGCAGCTGCTGCCTTAGAGCCACGTTTCAACTTGGATGGATAAAGTCCCAAACGAAGGGTTCCCCCCATATCCTCAACATCAATCTGGTCACGCATGATATCAATGATAGGATATTTTGTTTCTGGTGCAAGCTCTGCAGAATTGGCACCTTCAAGACCCAAAACGTGACGAGCAAACTCGATACAAGTCAACTGCATTCCCAAGCAGACTCCCAACATTGGAACATCATTTTCACGCGCATAACGGATGGCTTGGATTTTCCCTTCTGTACCACGTTGACCAAAACCACCTGGTACGATGATTCCGTCCGCATCAGACAAAAGCTCTGCCACATTCTCTGCTGTCACATCATTGGCATTGATCCAATTGATTTTAACTTCTGCGTCATTTGCATAACCAGAGTGTTTCAAAGCTTCAACCACAGAAATGTAGGCATCTTGCAACTCCACATACTTACCTACAAGTGAAATTTTAACTTGTTTCTTAAGGTTCATAACCTTGTCTACCATAGCTGACCATTCTGTCATATCCGCTACTGGTGCATCTAATTTCAAATGGTCACAGACAATTTGGTCCATACCTTGCGCCTGCAAGTTCAATGGAATTTGGTAAAGGTGTTCAACATCCAACGATTCGATAACAGCTTCTGGTGCCACATCACAGAACTGTGCTAGTTTGTTTTTAATTCCTTGACCAGCTGGTTGCTCTGTACGAATAACCAACATATTGGGTTGAATTCCCAATCCACGCAATTCTTTGACAGAATGCTGGGTTGGTTTGGTTTTCATTTCACCAGCAGCCTTGAGGTAAGGAAGCAAGGTTGTATGGATGTACATAACATTATCCGCACCAACATCTGCCTTCATCTGACGAAGAGCCTCTAGGAATGGTAAGGACTCGATATCTCCTACTGTTCCACCAACCTCTGTGATAATGACATCAGAGTCTGTCGTTACAGCGGCACGCTTGATTTTCTCTTTCAAAGCATCTGTGATATGAGGAATAACCTGAACAGTTGCCCCAAGGTATTCTCCACGGCGTTCCTTACGAAGAACTTCACTGTAAATTTTACCAGTTGTCACGTTGGAATATTTATTAAGATTGATATCGATGAAACGTTCATAGTGACCCAAGTCCAAATCTGTCTCAGCTCCGTCATCTGTCACAAAAACTTCCCCGTGCTGGTAAGGACTCATAGTTCCCGGATCGATATTGATATAAGGGTCAAACTTTTGAATGGTTACTTTGAGACCACGATTTTTCAAGAGACGGCCCAGACTCGCTGCCACAATCCCTTTCCCAATAGACGATACCACACCACCAGTTACAAAAATATATTTCGTAGACATAGATTCCTCTTTCTAAAATGCTCAAGGCCTTGTTGACTACGAGGGGACATAGAAAACAAGACCCTACTAATAAGATAATCTGGGACGACTGCACCAGATTCACAACTAAAATACAAGAAGCTAACTTCTTGAAAAAACAAAAATAGCTCCCTAAGAACTAGGGAGCCCCGACCTCTAAAAGAGGTGCCCGAACAATATGATACCTAAAAATAGGACAATTGTCAATAGCTAACTTTTATTCCTCGATGTTTTCAGAATCATCGTCTGAAAACTCGTCGTCTTCTTCGTTGAGATCCACATCTTCTCCCAAGTCATCTGGAGCGATTTCGTTGATTTCTGCATCGTAAGCTTCCACTTCATTTTTCTCATCATCTGGATTTTCATCATCGTATGAAAGAGCTGGATCTGCTTCGTATGCATCTTCGTCTTCTGGATCATCAGCATTGTAGTCAATAGCATCTGAATCGCCATCCATGAAGGCATTGACACGTTTTTTCTTAGCTTTTGGTGCTACTTCATCGTCGTCATTTTCTTCAAGAGCGATGATTTCTTCGTCGATTTCGTCTACACCATACCATGAACGAAGACCCCATTTGTTGTCTCCAAGTGAGATGAAACTACCGTCAAAGTTCAACTCTGTGTAGAACAAAGGCAAAGCTTCGCGGATATCGCTGTTTGATGTTCCAAGGTAGTTTTGAATTTCGTTTACAAGATCGCTAAAATGCATCTCATGATCACGACCACGAAGTTCCAAGATAGCACGCGCTACCTCAATCATAGATAGTTCACTTTTTTCTTGCCCAGCAAATACTTCTAATTCCAAAGCGTTTCTCCTCATTTATACTACTATCGCCAGAGCAAACAGACTCTGACCTCATTTTATCATTTACTCTTTATTTTACGATAATTTTGCGGAATAGTCAAAGGTTAAGGGGGAACTAATACAAATCTTCTAAGCTTCTATATTCAATGATTTCATTTTTGATAATATTCTTTTTAAACTCAAAATGTTTTAAAGGATTATCAATTAACACTAACTTTGGAATATCATCTAGGTTGGTAACCAGAGATAAAATAAAATTTGATTGAAACTCTTTAGCTTTCTCAAATTCGTTGGCAGTCAAACGAATGCGACCCTTATATTTTCGAATTCCTTTAACTTCGGCAAGATAAGAATGTTCTTGGACATCTACCTGAAAGTCATATCCATCACCATAAAGACGGACATCGGACAATAGTCCGCCTTGAAATTTTTCTTC
Source organism: Streptococcus sp. KHUD_011 (assembly GCF_046352925.1). Taxonomy (GTDB): domain Bacteria; phylum Bacillota; class Bacilli; order Lactobacillales; family Streptococcaceae; genus Streptococcus. Next base: position 1,575,259 of record NZ_CP157578.1, read on the forward strand.
TTTATCAAAGTTGAGTATAAAATAATTCTCTGCCTCCATTCCCGTTTGCTGTAGACGTTTGAATTTAGTTCGAATAATTGGTTTTTCAATAGTTGTAATACCCATTTGCTTCCCTTCACTGGCAAGTAACACTTTAACTATTTCAGCATAACTATGAACATCTTCATTTCCAAACATCATATCAATTAAATCTTTACGAAAACGATAAACTTCAGCTTTCTGCCACCAACCTTTTCGATTATTGTCAAAATAAGGATCAAATAAATCCATTCTATTTTTTACAACTCCAGTTGTTTCAGCAATTCCCAGAGAAACCACATAGCGATAAAACTCCGACTTGCTAGAACATTGAAATTCTTTTATAAAAAGCTTGTCAAACTTAGCAAGACCATAGCCAATTAAATTTAACAATTCATAATGCGGGTGCTTATACTCAATGAAAATCAAAAATCAAACTAGGAAGCTAGCCGCAAGCTGTACTTGAGTACGGTAAGGCGACGCTGACGTGGTTTGAATTTGATTTTCGACGAGTATTAGACATCACTTTCTCCATCAATAAATATTGATTTCATTATACCAAAAAAAACACGGCTTATCACCGTGTTTCTGTGTTTATTTCACCAACTTCTTCATCTCATCAATACGTGCTACGGTAGCATCGTACTTAGCTTGGTAGTCGGCTTGTTTGTCGCGTTCTTTTTGGACGACTTCTGGTTTGGCATTGGCTACGAAGCGTTCATTAGAGAGCTTCTTACCAACCATATCCAGTTCTTTTTGCCATTTAGCCAGCTCCTTGTCGAGACGAGCCAGTTCTTCTTCGACATTGAGGAGGTCTGCCAGTGGCAAGTAGATTTCTGCTCCTGTGATGACGCTTGACATAGCGAGTTCAGGTGCAGGGATGGTTGAAGCGATTTCCAAGTGTTCTGGATTTGTGAAGCGTTTGATGTAGTTGACATTGCTGTTAAAGAAGGCTTCCAAGTCGCTATCGCTTGTCTTAACAAGGATGGTGATAGGTTTGCTTGGTGCTACGTTTACTTCCGCACGCGCATTACGAACGGCACGAATCAAGTCTTTGAGGCTTTCCACACCAGTGTGGGCAACAAGGTCTTCAAAGGCTGGGTTGACAGTTGGGTATTCTGCTGTCACGATAGAGCCTTCTGAGATTTGTCCAAAGATTTCCTCTGTTACGAATGGCATGATTGGGTGAAGGAGACAAAGGATCTTGTCCAAGGTGTAAAGGAGAACAGAGCGTGTGATGACTTTCTCTTCTTCATTTTCGCTATAAAGGACCTCCTTGGTCAACTCAACGTACCAGTCCGCAAACTCATCCCAGATGAAGTTGTAGAGGATGTGCCCAGCCACACCAAACTCAAACTTATCAAAGTTAGCCGTCGCTTTTCCGATAGTTTCATTGAGGTTGTGGAGAATCCAGCGGTCTGTGACATTCCCAGCTTCCTTGTTGACCACTTTTTCGACATTGGCAGTTGCTTGCTCAAGGGTCAAACCTTCATTGTTCATGAGGATGTAGCGAGAGATGTTCCAAATCTTGTTAATGAAGTTCCATGAAGCATCCATTTTCTCATAAGAGAAGCGCACGTCTTGACCTGGTGCAGAACCGTTTGAAAGGAACCAACGCAGGCTATCTGTTCCGTACTTATCAATAACATCCATCGGGTCAATCCCGTTACCGAGAGATTTAGACATTTTACGGCCTTCCTCGTCACGAATCAGACCATGAATCAATGCATTTTTGAATGGCGATTTGCCAGTAAATTCCAAACCTTGGAAAATCATTCGAGATACCCAGAACGGGATAATATCATAACCAGTCACCAAAGTTGATGTTGGATAATAACGTTTGAAGTCTTCTGAGTCGACATCCGGCCAGCCCATGGTAGAGAATGGCCAAAGGGCAGAACTGAACCAAGTATCCAAGACGTCTTCGTCCTGAGTCCATCCGTCGCCTTCTGGAGCTTCTTCACCGACATACATTTCACCTTCTGCATTGTACCAAGCAGGGATTTGGTGGCCCCACCAGAGCTGACGAGAGATAACCCAATCATGGACATTTTCCATCCATTGGAGGAAGGTATCGTTGAAACGTGGAGGGTAAAATTCGACCTTATCCTCTGTGTCTTGGTTGGCAATAGCATTTTTGGCCAATTGGTCCATCTTGACGAACCACTGCGTAGACAAGCGTGGTTCAACTACGACACCTGTACGTTCTGAGTGACCAACACTGTGGACACGTTTTTCGATTTTAACGAGGGCATCGATTTCTTCCAACTTAGCAACGACTGCCTTACGAGCTTCAAAACGGTCCATACCTGCAAATTCGAAGGCTAAGTCATTCATAGTACCGTCGTCGTTCATAACATTGACTTGTGGCAAGTTGTGGCGTTGACCAACCAAGAAGTCGTTTGGATCGTGGGCAGGTGTAATTTTAACCACACCTGTACCAAACTCAGGATCAGCGTGTTCGTCTCCAACGATTGGAATTAATTTATTAGCGATTGGAAGAATAACATTTTTACCAATCAAATCCTTGTAGCGTGGGTCTTCTGGATTAACCGCAACGGCAACGTCCCCAAACATGGTCTCAGGACGAGTTGTCGCAACTTCAAGGGCGCGTGAACCGTCTTCTAGCATGTAGTTCATGTGGTAGAAGGCTCCTTCGACATCCTTGTGGATTACTTCGATATCAGAAAGGGCTGTGCGAGCTGCTGGGTCCCAGTTGATGATAAACTCACCACGGTAGATCCAACCTTTCTTGTAAAGGTCCACAAAGACCTTACGAACGGCTTTTGACAAGCCTTCGTCAAGAGTGAAACGCTCGCGAGAGTAGTCTACAGAGAGCCCCATCTTGCCCCATTGTTCCTTGATAGTAGTGGCATATTCGTCTTTCCATTCCCAGACCTTGTCGAGGAATTTTTCACGACCTAGGTCATAACGCGTAATACCCTCACCACGTAAGCGCTCCTCAACCTTAGCTTGAGTGGCAATACCAGCGTGGTCCATACCTGGAAGCCAAAGCGTATCAAAGCCTTGCATGCGTTTTTGACGGATGATGATATCTTGCAAAGTTGTATCCCAAGCGTGACCAAGGTGAAGTTTACCAGTTACGTTTGGTGGCGGAATAACGATTGAATAAGGCTTAGCCTTTTGATCGCCTGAAGGCTTGAAAACATCGGCATCAAGCCATTTTTGGTAACGACCAGCCTCAACCTCGGCTGGATTGTATTTTGGTGAAAGTTCTTTAGACATGTGTTTGTCCTTTCTCTATTTTGTTCATTTTATTTTGAATTTGCTTAGCAGCTTCTTCTGCTGACAAATTCGTATTATTTATTTTAAAGTAATGGTGCAACTCATTCGGTTGATGTTGAGAATTTAATTGAAGTGTTTCAGCAGTCTCTAAAATTTCTCTTTCAGATACCTCAATATGTCGTTTTAAGGGTTTGTGCTTTAATCGATTCTCCGTTCGATTTCGATGTATGCGCTCTTCAAGACTTGTTTCCAACTCAACAAACAGAATCTCTTGATGATAATCATTCAACAAACTCTGAATTTGCTTTAAATACATCAGTTGGTACTGATTTGAAAAATCAATTACGTCAGTTAAAATTACTGATCTCTGATTTCTTGCACTTGCTCCAAGGAATGAAAAGGTGATTCCACGAACAAATTCCCACATTTCCTCTGTATAATCCTGATAGATTTCCAGTGCAAAATCGATAGCTTGATGGTTATAAAATAGGGTAGCATCCGTCAGTCGAGATAATTCTTGACCAATGGTCATTTTTCCTGATGCTGGAGCACCAATGATGAAAAGATGCATCAAATCACCTCCCACTCACTCCTCAGCAAACCATATATCAGACTGTCACAGCGGTTTCCTTGAATATCTTTACGGTCTCTTATGCGAGCTTCAAGGGTAAATCCAAGTTTTTCTGCGACTCGTTGACTTTGGAGATTGTGACCAAAACAACTCAGTTCAATCTTATGAAGCCCCAGGTCTTTAAATCCTAAGTCAATCAAAGTACGAGCTGCTTCTGGTACATAGCCACGGCCCCAGTGGTCTGGGTGCAAGGTATAGCCAAGCTCTAGTACATCATCTGCATGACGGTGATTGAAGTCAACAGAACCAATGACTTTATCGATTCCTTTGACGACAATCCCATAGCCAGCTGGGAGATTTTCCTTTTGATTGCGCTCAGGAAGGATATGCTCCAGATAATAAATCTCATCTTCCAAGGTCTTGACGGGCGGAAAACCTGCTGGATAGACGACCTCTGGCAAACTAGCGTAGGCATGGATATCTTCAGCGTCCGCCACTGTACGGACTCGTAAAACAAGACGCTCAGTTTCCAATCGTTCTGGTAATTCAACTCTTGACATCCTTCTTCCTCGCTTTCTTGATAAAGCTCCCCATAGGGTCAACACGGTTATCTAAATAGCGATAAACGCGCTGGTGACCGTCCCCCATAAAGTAAGTCGGTGAAAAACAGTCATTTTTAAAATGTCCCTTATCATCCAAGAGTTCAGGATTAGCCAGTCGGTCAAGAATCTTAGCAAAGATGTGGCAAATTCCATCTTCTTCGATAATCCGATCCACTTGGCAATCCAAAACAACTGGACAAAACTCCAAAATCGGAGCATGAGTCCGTTCAGAAATCTCGTAGTCTAGTCCTAGATGTTTCAGTTTCTCCCGATGACTGATAAAGCCGGCCTGCTCCATCGCAAGCATGGAAGTTTCATCAGGAATATTTACGGTGAACTTCTGATAGTACTTTATCTGATCAGCCGCATTTTCCTCAGCACCAACACCGATGACTAGCCAATCTCCCAGACTATAAGAGGAGCTGCAAGTCGTAATATTGTGTCCAAAATTCTGGTCCTGATACCCCAAAATGAAGATAGGAAAACCATAATATAGTTTACTTGTGTTAAAAGATTGCTTCATAACAACCCCCTTTGACTAAGACGCAAAAGAAAATCCCTGCCATCTATATGACAGGGACGAATGTATTTATCCGCGGTACCACCCAATTTCGGGCAGCGCCCGCAACTCTTATCTTTAAAATAAAAAGACAGTAATATTTCATTTTTCATCCATCAGCAACCAGTTTTGACACATTTGTGGACTTCTCAGCACCGCCACTTTCTGTAAAATGCGGGATTCAAAACACCTCTGATGGCTTTATTGTAGCAAGTTTTTCTTGGAATTGCAAGGGACAAGAAAGATTACTTGAACTTAATGCCGTTTTCTTTCAATTTCTTGATGGTAGCTGGGCCGATTCCTTTCAAGGCAAGGAGTTCTTTTTCAGTCCAGTTTTTGAAATCTGACGCAGACTTGATTCCCTCATCATAGAAAGTTTTGGCACGGTCAAGTGGAAGTCCACCCAAGTTTGCTGCAAAATCTTCCACAGAATTGGCTACTTTTTGAGCTTGCTCTTTAGTAGCTTCTACTGCTTGCTCAACTTTTTTAGAAACAGCCTTACCAGCTTCGCTTGCTGACTGTTCTGCACGCTTCACGACTTTTTTTGTCTCTTCTACAACCTTAGTCACAGTACTTGAAAAAGCACCTGCACGACGGAGGCTATTTCGTAATTGTTTTTTACGATTGAGTTTCTTTGACATGATAAAATCCTTTCAATAAAAAACCCCTGCTCTGACAAGGATTTAATATAAATATTCTATCAAGATTTTAGTAAAAAATCAAGAATCTATCTCGTTTAATAATTTCTCTCACCAAACAAGCCTTCTGGCAAATCATGGAATCCCTTACCTGCCTTGAAATTTTCAAACTTACCAAGCAAAAACTGATACGCATCCAAGCGACTTTCGTAGCGAATCATGGCATCTTTGGCACGTTCGTCTTGGTCTTCTTCGTAGACTTTTTGGCTTTCCTTATGCGCCATGTCGTTGATCATGATTTGGGTATTGACCCAAGCTTCAAATTCCTTCATAAATTCTTGTTCGTAACTCATTTTTTCTCCTTATTCTAATCCACGGAAATAGTCCGTATCAATCTCACGGTAGGGTTGAATATTCTGAACATACTCCAGCACCCCTTGGAATTCTCTCTCTTCATCGTGCACTGCTGCGTAGGTGATATGGACAAATTTACCTCGCGACTCAGACTTAAACCACATTTCATACTTATCCTTAGTACCCTCACGAAGTCCCTTCATGATAGTTTTGACCTTGTCCAAGTACTTAGGCGGATGGCAAAGTTCAACATTGCGCCCAACTTGTGAAGGGGTCCGTTTGAAAATCATCTCATCAGCTGGCGTATTGTCATTGTAATACTGGAAAATATCGTCTTTATTGACAAAAGTAATCTCCATAGGGAGGTGATTGAGGATGAGATTAGCCTGCTCGACCGAGAGATAGCCATTGCCAAAAGCCTGTTGACTATGGCGGTCCAACACTGCTTCCTTTTCCTTAGGGGTAAAGGTAATGGTAAACTGTCCTTCTGGCGTATCGATAACCTGCTGAACTTGTCCCTCTGCCGTATCTAGCTGTACGGGCTCCTCTGCACTCTTTTCCTCAACAAAACTCTGACGTTCTGGCACCCATTTCTCAGACGGACGGATGATGGCATAACCATAGGCGTCGCTCTCCTCCGCAATCTGAAGCCAGTCATCCTGGGTAAAGGACTCAAGGAGAATCATGAGAAGGATGGATTCTTCCTTGAAAATCATACTTTCAAACTCTGTCGCAAAGGATTCAAAAGTATCTTTTACAGTGGAAATCGGCACTTCAGGTAGTGACTTGGCCGTCGCTAAAGCTGTTTGAAAGAGTTCCCTAATCTGGTCATCCACTCCCCACATGACCTTAGGAGGAGAATCGTGTCCATATCGCTCCATGATAGGAAAAAAGAGTTCTTCTTTACGTTGGTAATGGATGTCAAATTGCCCCACAAGTCCCATCTGACGAACCAAGCCCTTGCGCATCTCCGCCAGCATTTCCTCGTCTTCCATAGACTCATAGGTATCCAGCAATCTACGAATGCGAATCAAGGCCGCACGGAGAGCCAGATTTTCTTCCTTAAAGACCCGAACTGGGTGGCCAGGATGCTCGGTATCCTCTACTTCGACACCCTTTACTGCATTTTTAAAAAGATTGGCATGGACATCACAGAGTTCCATGACATCTTCAAAGGTGACACCTGAGTCTGAGTTCATCAGCTCGTGCTCCATAAGGGAAATCTCAATGGCCGATACACCTGTAAAGGTCGCATCAAAACGCTCCTGAACCGACTCAGGAGAGGCACCATTGTGCAATTCTAACAAAATATCCCGCAGGACATGAATCCGTTCATCTACCATTAGTCTAACCCAATCACTTCGTAGCCGTTTGCTTCCAGTGTGCGAACAATCTTGTCCATAGGAGTTCCTTCAAGCTTAGAACCCTGCTTAAGCGATACTTTACGACCAACTGTATTGCGCATTAAGGGATTGGCAAGGGGTTTAAAACCCAACTCCACTAGAATCTCTAAGACCTCTGGATGCTTGTCCACCACTTCTGCAACAGGAATTGACACATCGATGATATTGTCCATTACGACCTCCACTGAATATTCTAAAATGATATTACTGCTTATATTATACCATATGAAAAGAGATTAAAAAACTAGCAGTGGAGTTCCTGCTAGTTCTCTGCGATTTGGATTACCATCTAAATAAGTTTAAAGAGCCAATCCAATATTTTAAATAATAGCTTGTAAAACAGCAATTGGACTGCAAAAGAGATGATCATCCAAACGAATTTCACAATCCCAATAATCGGTTTGATAAAAATAATGGCAAGAATTGCCCAGAAAAATTTCATTCTCTCTCCTCTGGCTTGATGAGCCACCGAGCCGTATCCATTAACTTGTCTGCAATAAAGAGTTTCCCTAGACCGACAACGACATTATCATCTTTCTTTATCGTTTTCATTACTTTTACACCTTGCACGGTCAAAAAGTAATTACCGTAAGTTTTAGCTAGAGTTTTTATAAGTCCCATATTATCTTCCCTCGTTTAACTACACTTTCAAAATGTTAACGATACCAGCCTTGCTGGCTATTGCTGAAAAATCGTTTTATCTCACTCTTTCATTTCCTATAATATCATACAAGTTGAATTTTATAAAGCTTTTTAATAATGTTTAACTCTGGAAAGATTCCGCCAGCATGTTTTATTGCTTTTTCCTCCACCAAAAAAGAGGGTTTCCCCTCTTCTTTAGTTCTTATCCAGATTGCGTAGCATTTCGTCAATCTTGTTCCCATACTCGATGGACTCGTCTTTGACGAAGGTCAAATCTGGGATTTTGTACAATTTCAAATTGCGACCAAGTTCTCGTTTGATGGTACCAGTTGCTTTTTCAAGTCCAATTTGGGCTTTTTGATTATCCGAAGCAAGGTTACTCAAAATGGTGTAGTAAACCTTGGCAACAGACAAGTCACCCAGCATCTGAACATCTGTGATGGTCACACCTTGGACACGCGGATCACGGACCTTCTTTTGCAAAATCTCATTGACTTCACGTTTGATTTCCATGCCCACACGATCCGTACGGAAATGATTTGCCATGATATTCCTTTCTCTACTTTGAACCAAAAGCTAGGCCAGCAGACCTAGCTATTTTTAAACTTTTTGATTTTCAGTTCAAATTGAAACGAAGTTCAATTTGAAACCACCTGCTTCTTTCGCTGTGGTGAAAGTGATGGAACTGATTTATCAGTCCCATCACAGGGGATTTTTGAGACCTTAGGCTCAAAAATAAGCAATGAAACCATTGGTTTGCTTGCGTCCCTCACCATCTAAGAAAGGAGCAAAAATCTTATCTCTTGATTTCTTCCATGACATAAGCCTCAATCACATCATCAGTCTTGATGTCATTGTAGCCATCGATCATCAATCCACCTTCACGACCGTTTGTAACTTCTTTGACGTCGTCTTTGTAGTGTTTCAAGCTTGCAAGTTCACCATCATAGATAACGACACCGTCACGGATAACACGGACTTTAGAGTCACGGGTAACCTTACCGTTGATAACCATGAATCCACCGATAGTTCCCACTTTAGACACCTTGAAGGTTTCACGAATAACTGCTTCACCGATAACTTTTTCTTCAAATTCTGGATCAAGCATCCCTTTCATGGCTTCTTCCATCTCTTCGATAACCTTGTAGATAATGCTGTGGAGACGGATTTCCACATCGTCAGCTTCAGCTTGTTGACGAGCTTGCGGTGTAGGCCGTACGTTGAAACCAACGATAAAGGCATTTGAAGCTTCGGCAAGGGTCACGTCTGATTCGTTGATGGCACCAACTGCAGAGTGGACGATGGTCACTTTGACACCTTCCACATCGATCTTTTGAAGTGATGCAGAAAGGGCTTCAACTGAACCTTGTACATCAGCCTTGATGATAACGTTAACAGATTTGAGTTCACCAGCTTTAAGGGTATCAAAGAGGTTTTCAAGGCTGACACGTTGGGTAGCTTGACGTTGTTTCATGAGGGCACGTTTGGCACGCTCTTCACCGGCTGCACGCGCAGATTTTTCATCTTCGTAAACGGCAAAGTGGTCACCCGCCATTGGCGCTTCGTTCAAACCTGTGATAGAAACTGGTGTTGATGGTCCAGCAACTTTAACACGACGACCAAGGTCATTGGTCATAGCACGGACACGACCGAAAGTATTTCCGACAACGATTGGGTCTTGAACATTCAAGGTACCTTGTTGCACAAGAAGGGTTGCAACCGCACCTTTTCCTTTATCCAAGCGCGCTTCGATAACTGTACCAATCGCACGAACTGTTGGGTCTGCCTTGAGTTCTTGGATTTCAGCCACAAGAAGGACTGTTTCCAACAATTCTTCGATGTTTTGGTTGAATTTAGCCGAGATTTCAACAAATTCAGAATCTCCGCCCCAAGCTGTTGACATAACTCCATGCTCTGCCAATTCACCGATAACACGTTCTGGGTTGGCACCTGGTTTATCAATTTTGTTGATGGCTACGATGATTGGAACGTTGGCCGCTTTTGAGTGGTTGATGGCTTCGATAGTCTGAGGCATAACCCCGTCATCTGCCGCTACAACCAAGATAGTAATATCGGTAACAGACGCACCACGCGCACGCATCGATGTAAAGGCCGCATGTCCTGGTGTATCAAGGAAGGTGATCTTCTTGCCATTTTCCACAATTTGGTAGGCACCGATATGCTGAGTGATACCACCTGCTTCACCTGTCGCAACACGAGAGTTACGAAGGGTATCTAGGAGAGTTGTTTTACCGTGGTCAACGTGTCCCATGATAGTTACAACTGGTGGACGCTCAACCAACTCATCTTCATTAAGATAACCATCTTCGACAAAGAAACGTTCGATATCGGCATTATCCACTTCAACCTTTTGTTTGGCTTCGATACCATAATCCACCATGAGGAGTTCAATTGTTTCCCCATCCAAGGATTGGTTTTGTGTGGCCATGACACCCATCATAAAGAGTTTCTTAACGATTTCAGCTGGTTCACGTTTGATACGTTTTGCGATTTCCGCAACGGTCATACCATCTGTATACTCAAATTCTGTTGGCAATTCATGGAATTTACGTTCTGTAACAGGTTTTGGAGTCTGATTACGGTTGTTCTTGTTATTGCCTTTTTTGTTCTTTTTGTTGTTATTCCAGTTACTATTTCTTTGATTTCTCACTTGATTTTGACTACTTCGATTCTTTTGTTGTTTTCTAGGACCATCTTCTTCGCGATCGTAATCATCGCGCTCTTTGTCTGGTCGGGCTTGCTTCTTACGACGTGTATCCACTGCAACTTCTTTTTTCACAGGAGCTGTTTCAACCACTGCTTGAACTTGTTGCGCTTGTTCAGCTAACTTAGCAGCTTCTTCAAAGATTTCCTCTGGCTCCTTGCGTTTGTTAGCTTGAGCCAAGGCTTCTTTGGCAGCCTGAGTCTGCTTGAAACGTTCCTCGCTTGAACGAGCGTACTCTGCGTTTTGCTCTGCTTTCAGGGCTGCTGCACGGGCTTTAAAGTCAATGCGTGGAGTCGCTTGATTTGGACGTTTGTCCTCTTGTTGACGGCGCTCGTTTCCACGATTTTGCTGACCTTGCTGTTTTTTAGCTTGATCATTAAAGCGACGATTGTCGCGGTTGCCTTGACCTTGTTTTCCGCCATTACGGCCGTCATTTTTCTGACGGTTGCCGTTTTGTTGTTGGTCACGGTTATTGCCCTTATTTTGCTTGCGTCGTTCTGCCTGCTCTTTGGCACGGGCTTCACGCTCAGCCTTGAAATTACGGCTTTGCGGTTTTGTTGCTACTTTTTCTGCCTTCGGAGCAACTGGCTCAGCCGGTTTTACCTCTTCCTTAGCTACAGCTGGTTTAGCTGGCTCAGATTTTTCGGCTTTCTTTTCTGCACTTGCTTTTGGTGCTGCAGGTTTTGCTTCTTCTTTCGGAGCAGCTGCAGGCTTAAAGCTGGCAGCGATTTTTGCAGCGACAGCTTCTTCCACACTTGATGAGTGGCTTTTCACATCCAAGCCCAACTCTTTTGCACGCGCTACAACTTCTTTACTTTCTTTTCCAAGTTCTTTTGCGATTTCGTACAATCTTTTCTTAGACAAATCATGTCCTCCTCTTCTATTCCATAAGAGACCTCATTTTCTTTGTAAATCCAGCATCTGTTACAGCCAAAACCTTTCTCGATTTCCCGACTGCTATGCTTAATTCCAGTGTTGAAAACACGGTTACAATTTCTACTTGATAATAATGACTTTTATCTTGAATCTTCTTGGTCAGATTGGGTCCAGCATCATGGGCTAGAAAGACCAACTTGGCCTTGCCATCTTGAATGGCCTTGACCACCAATTCTTCACCCGATATGATACGCCCTGCTCTCTGAGCAAGTCCCAAGAGATTGCTTATCTTTTGCTTATTCAAGTCCTAACTCTCTTCTTTTCACTTTGTGATCCACATAAGCGATCAACTCGTCATAAAAGCTTTCTTCCACTTCCATGTCAAAGCTACGGTTAAAGACCTTCTTCTTTTTAGCCTCTAGGGCTTCTTTATTGTCTAGCTTGATATAAGCGCCACGGCCATTGGCCTTGCCTGTCGGATCGATAAAGACTTGTCCTTCCTTGTTTTTGACAATGCGGAGCAAATCACGCTTATCAATCACTTCATTGGACACAACAGACTTGCGCAAAGGGATTTTTCTCGTTTTCATCTTTCCCTCCTCTAGCAGCTTTTATTCTTCTACAGTATCGTTTTCTGCTTCCAAATCTACCGAACCAGCTTCTTCCATGGCTTCAAATTCGCTAGCAGACTTGATATCGATACGGTAACCAGTCAAGTGAGCTGCCAAGCGAACGTTTTGTCCACGACGACCGATGGCAAGAGAAAGCTTGTTATCAGGAACAACCACCAAGGCACGTTTGCTGTCGTTTTCGTCAAAGATAACTTGGTCAACCTCAGCAGGAGCGATGGCATTGTAGATAAATTCAGCTGGATCTGCTACCCACTCGATAACATCGATATTTTCTTCGATTGGTACCATACGGTCGCTCTTGGCATCGTAACGAGCTGGGTGGAATTTACTAGTAATCTTCTTGATATTCGCACCACCACGTCCAACGATTGTACCGATAGCATCCACGTTTGGATTATGACTGCGAACTGCAACCTTGGTACGGTCACCAGCTTCACGAGCCACGCTCATGATTTCAACAGTTCCATCATAAACTTCTGGAATTTCTTGCTCCATCAAGCGTTTGATCATTTCTGGATGGCTACGGCTAACAAAGACGTTCACACCACGAGGGTTGTCTTCAACCTTGTAGACATAAACTTCGATACGATCGTGGGAAGCAAAAACTTCTCCAGGTATTTGATCTTGTTTTGACAATTGGGCTTCGATACTACCAAGGTTGACATAGATAAAGCGGTTGTCAAAGCGTTCCACTGTACCAGACATGATTTCTTGCTCATGTTCTTTGTAAGTATTATAAGTGATAGCACGTGTTTGCTTGCGCATTTTTTCCATGATGGTTTGTTTGGCAGATTGGGCTGCTACACGACCAAACTCAGCAGGTGCTTCTTCAAACTTGATCTTGTCTCCAAGTTCATAGGCTGAATTAATGGCAAGAGCATCTTTCAAGCTGATTTCCAAACGGCTATCAAATACTTCATCAACCACTTCACGGACAGTATAAACGGTAAAGTCACCTGTTTTTTCGTTGAAGTCAATAGCTACGCTATCAGATTGACCATAGCGTCTGCGATAAGCAGAACGAAGCGACTCTACTACTGCGTCGATGATATCTTCTTTTTTGATTCCCTTGTCTTCTTCCAAAATGCGGAAGGCCTCTAGCATTTCTTTACTCATGTTTTCTTCACTTTTGAATCCTCAAAAGCTATCCTTTCTTTTTCTATAATTTAACTGCTAAACGTGCTTTTGATACTAAACTGTATGGAATTTGGACGGTTTTCTTACGCGTCTTGTCCATATATTCCATGGTCAACTCGTCCTCTTCGAAGGCCAACAAGGTTCCTTCAAAAACCTTTTGCTTATCGATGGCTTGGTAGAGCCCGACATGGATGTATTTCCCAACCGCACCGGCGACAGCATCCTTAGTTTTCAAAGGACGTTCCAAGCCTGGACTGGTGATTTCTAGGAAATATTGTTCTGGGAAGGGATCTGGCTTGATGGTGTCTAGGACAGGACTTATAATTTCTGTCAAGTCTGCCGTATCGTTCAAGGTAATTCCTTCAGGTTTATCTACAAAAATACTGAGAATCATGTCACTGCCAATCTTTCCATACTCGATATCCACGAGTTCGAAAGGTTCTTGAATGACAGGTTCTACAACTTCTCTGACTAATTCTACGATTGTTGCGATTGCGTCCACCTCCTCATAAGCAAGAGGCGAAGATATTTCCCCGCCTCTCTTTCTCATATTCTTGATACAAGTATAACACAAATCGAACCAACCTGCAAGGATTTGACCTTGAAGCTTTTTGTCTGAACTTACACGACCACACTTTTCTTTTACTGCGTCTCTCCTAATAAGCCCAAGTCGTATTTCCAAGTTAAAATGCGTCTGACAGACTCATCAATACGTTCTTCTGTCAAGTCTCCAGAGGAAATTTTCTTTAATAGATAAGGGATCTGGGTTTGATAGGATGATCCTAGAATCAGGTCATTTCCAGCTACAATCACTTGAAAAGCAGCCTCGTCCTGACTGACAAAATCGGCTATTCCTGCCATATCAAAATCATCCGTCATAATGACACCTTTGAAATGCAGTTCCTTACGAAGAAGGTCCGTGATTTTCGGTGAGATGGATGACGGCACCGTATCAATTTTAGAAGGGATGTTGTGAGAGACTAAGACACTATCTGCCCCTGCATCTATCCCAGCTTGAAAAGGAAGAAAATCGGCTTGTCTTAATTCATCCAGAGAACGATTATCTTGGATAATGGCAGTATGACTGTCTCCATTATCGCCATATCCTGGAAAATGTTTCAAGGTTGACCCAACCCTACTCTTTTTAAGTTCTTCTACAACCTGTTGAACATAGCTTGCAGTTGTTTGAGCATCTTGTCCAATCGTTCGATCATAGATAAAAGCTGAGTGATCCCTTGCAATATCTGCAACAGGGAAAAGTCCAGCATTAATCCCAACAGATTTTAGTAGTTCTGCCTTTTGCTTCGTATCAGAAAGCACCGCCTCCATTCCCCCTTGCTGATAAAGTGCCATAGGAGATTGGAAAGGAGTTTCTAAAATCGAACTGATACGAGTCACTGTCCCCCCTTCTTCATCTGAACCAATCAATAAAGGAATCTGTGCAGCAGCTTGGTAGCCTTTTGTCAAAGCCTTTATATCCTCTATGCTTCGTCCCTCAAAATCTCTTCCAAATAAGATATAACCAGACAAATGATAGGATTTGAGATCTTCTATCTGATGATCAGAAGGAACTCTGGCCCAAAACAATTGTCCCACTTTCTCTTCCAAGGTCATCGTGGCTAATCTGTCTTCGATAACCTTATTTTCCTCAACTTCACTGGTTTCAATAGTTGTCTCAGTTTTTTCTACTTGCACCTCTTTTTCAGCCTGCACCTCTATTTGTCTATGTTGTTGATAATCGGAAAAAATTAAACAACCTATGATAAGGATAAAGAAAAGATAGAATACAAGAGGGTTTATACTATTTCTCATAACCTTTTCATTATACCACTTATCTGGCCGCAAATACACACTTAGCAAAAAGCAACTGTTTTAAAATTAAAGTAAAAGGACCTAATCCTGTGCAATACAGAACTAAATCCTTGGAATATATGATTCGTTTAACTTTTTGAGTAAGAAACAGTTTTTGAAATCCCTTTAGATTAAAACTGAGCCTCAACTCGGTAGATAACTTGCCCCTTGTTGGAGAATTTCTGCTCGTATTCTGTCATGACATTGCCTTCAAAATCACTGGCATGTAAATCGAGCCAAACACCATTGAGCTTCATGCCATATTGAGAAAAACTCACTAGGCTGTACTCAAACAAGCCACGGTTATCCGTTTTGAAATGAATTTCTCCATTTTCAGGTAAGATACGCTTGAAGGTATCCAAGAAAGTCTTGTAAGTCAAACGACGCTTTTCATGGCGTTTTTTAGGCCATGGATCTGAAAAATTCAGATACAAGCGATCAATTTCGCCATCTTCAAAGTAGTCAGTCAAGTCAGAACCATCTACCCACAAGAGCTTGATATTAGGCACTCCAACTTCAAGGACCTTGTCTAAAGCATAACTCAAAACAGACTTTTGAATATCAATCCCGATATAGTTGATGTCAGGGTTTTGCTTGGCCATACCTGAAACAAAGGCACCCTTTCCACTTCCAACTTCCACATGAATAGGATTGTCATTGCCGAACAAGTCCCGCCATTTCCCCTTGGCTTCCAAGGGATTGAGGACCACATACTGGGGATTTGCCTCTAGTAATTCTGTCGCCCCTTTACGATTTCTAACTCTCATCTTCTCTTTCCATACTTGTCTCGGAAGTGACGCAGGCCATGAATCTCCCGATTGACATTTTCTAAATCTTGGTTCATATAATACTTGGAAATCTGGCTCAAGTAAGACAGTTGACCATACCAATACAATTTATTTAATACCGTTTGATTGTACTTATAACCGTAGTAGGTCAACCATTCCTTCCACTGATGTTCTGGAATATAATGGCAGAGCATATGGGCCACATCAAACATGCGATCGGTCAAGCGAACCGAATCCCAATCTACCAAATAAATCAAGCCACTATCTGTCTCAATCCAATTACTATGTCGTACATCTCCATGGACAATGGTCGCATGGTCCTCTCTAAATCCTGGAATAGTCTGACGTAAATCAGCCATCACTTCACTGATAAAATGATTTTTACGCAAAGCATCTGGAGCCGTTTCCTGCCAAGACTGTAGTAAATCTACAGGTGTTTCCATGGCATACCCCAAACGACTCAACTGTGTCATCAACGGACGTGAGCGATGAAGACGGGTTAAAATATTGACGATTTGCTTACGATTCATATCATAGGGGGTCAATATCTTGCCTGTCAACCATTCTTGAGCACACATATCACGCCCATCTGCCAAACGGCGACTCCATAATAATTGTGGAGCAATTTGTTCTCTAGCTAGACCAGGTAGGATTGGAGAGGTGTTCATTTTTACAAAGATGCGCTTCCCATCAGGATAGCTACCAATATAAGCCTTGCCACTTTTCCCAGGTATGGGAGTCAGTGTTAGCTCATTATCACCCAAATCCATTTCTTTCCTCCGTATAAAGTTTCCTTACTATTCTACTAGTTTTTGGCCTATTCGTCAACCGCTCCACGCCCGATTCTCAAAGAAAAGCATCTCAATCGGCTCAGGCTATCATTATAACTTGAAAAAGGTAAGCACCGTCTTCTGCTTACCTTTTCATGATTTTTATAAATAATATAAGAGTGGCCAAGCATTGTAAAACATGTGAACTAGAGTAGAAACCCATAGGTTTTGGCTCTTTTTATAAGCAAAGCCCAGTAACAAGCCCCCAAGTAGATAAAAAATAAACGAAGGGACATTAGAAGGTCCATGCATAAAAGAAAAGAGAGAGGAAGTCAGTACAATCCCTAACCAAGAATTGTCAAAAACCGCACCTTGAAGAAGTCCTCTGAAAATGAGTTCCTCCTGGATGGGTCCAAAAACTGAGGAAGTCAAAATCAAAGACAGGGAAATTCCTCTGCTGACTTCCGCCAAGTGTTGAACTCCTGCGCCAGAAGAAACAGCGAAGAAATGAATATAAACTAGCGTCTCAAGAACGCTTAGAAAAAAGATTGCAATGAAAAGCAAAAGTTGTTTCTTGCTTAACATCCCAAAAGAAACCATTTCAAACTTTCTAGCATAAGTAACACTCAGCGATGTTACAAGAAGACTTACAATAATCAGTTCAGATTCATTTTGAAAAAAATCCCCGTGGTTAATCGTATAAGGAACTGTGATGACGATTAGTAGTACTAAAATTCCAAAACACAAGGCATGAAATTTATCAAAAAACTTCATAAAATTAGCCTCCTCAACAAACAAACTTCCCTACAAGTCATCCTTTAGCTCTAATCTTTCCAAAACAAACCATTTTAGTAGCCAAAATCCGACAACATAGCCAGCCCCTAAGAATATAGCCATAAAAGCTAGCATGGGATTCAGAAAATAAAAAATCACAACAGATACAAAGGTTAGCACAAAAACATTAAAGGCAATCGTGTCAGAAGCCAAGACCAGAATATAAGGTGTCAACCAGTCTAAGGTTTTGGAATCTAGGAAAAATAAGTGTTTATACATGATAATCTCCTCTATGGCTGAAAAGCAAGACTTTTGTTTTTTACCCCAAGACCCTATGTAGAAAAGTGAGCAAAAATGGTAAGTTTGCGATGATATTATTAACAATATGAATCGAATAAGAAGGATAGATACTCTTCGTATAACGTGTCAGCCAGGCATATAGACAACCCACTGCCGTATAGACAAAAATATCTGCGAGACTTGGCAAGCTAGAAAAGTGGGGCAAGGCAAATAAGAATGACGGAAAGAGAAGATCCAGCCCCCACCTCGAATTCTTAAAGAAGGCATGTTGAAGCAGTCCCCTACATACCAATTCTTCCATCAGAGGTCCTAGTACGATTAAAGTTAGGTAAACACCAAACTCCGCAAAATTTGTCTCACTATAGGCAATAAACAAATTCCACCCTTCATTGGTCCCCTGAACGTGTTTAGCTGTCAGATAGTTAAAACAGATAAGCACAACAGCTGCTAACACAGTCAGAACCGAATAGCTCAACCACTTTTTCCTAGGGATGCGAAAGAGATAAGCATGGCCCGATCTGACCAAAATCCAAACCATCAAGCTGATAAAGAGAAGGCTGATGATGTTTCGAATCCAGATAAGATTTCCTACCCAAGACGAGAACTCCCAATAATTGCTCCAAAATTGGGTTGTCCAAAACAGTCCGAAAAACAGAAACAAATAAGAAAGAATTGCACTCGCTTTGAAAAGAATAGGATGTTTTTTCATAGCTTTCTCCATTACAATTAAATGATATCTAATCATTTTCTAAAATTTGATAACTTTTGTGAAATGTTTTAGCAGAAACAACTCTATGATTGGTAATATCTATATAATCACCTGGATAACCGAGAACATACATCCCATAACCAGCAAATCCTCCTCCAACTGTTCCAACTAGACCAAACTTGATATTCGTTGCGAGAGAAGTGTTAAGACCTGCCATTAAAATGCGCACATGATTATCCAACCAAACCATATAATTTTTTTGAAAAGCTTCCTCTACCCAACTTGGTTTAGGAGTTGCTTGACCAATTTCCCAAACATCAACAATTTGATTCCCATATTTTGCCTTCATAGCTTCAATCCTTTTTAAATACCATTACATGAGTTTGGAGTTCCCCCTATACCATAAGGACCACATGGTTTTGAAAAATGTATAATAGGCCACTTACCATTTAATTGATCCAAAATTGGAGAAGGTGCTAGCCCACCCAATAAACCAGAAAGCATATCTCCCCAACCTCCGAAACTTCCTTCAACTTTCGCAAGCATCTCAGTATCCATCATTTCAAATTGTGACATCGTTTTTGTATTCATAACAAAAACTTCATTATCCCCTACTTTTTATAATACTTCAAGCCCCACATGAGTAGAAGCATAATAATCAAGCAGAGAATAGCGCCAATATAGGCAATTAGTTGTTGGTAGAATTCTCCTGCTGTGATACCTCTATACAAACAGATAATAGACATAAAGCCCGTCAAGCCGATGAACATGAGCTGATTGGTTCTAGGACTAACCAAATCATCATTTACTTATATTTAAGTGCATCTCTTTTATATTAGTGTATGTTAACACTAAAAAACAAGTTAGGCCAATAATATTTAAAATGAATAATAACGGGGTTAAATCTCTAAAAAAATTATCCACTGACTCTACAAGAAATACTATACATATTATAGTCGAAACTATCTTTTTCTTATCCATAATTATTTACTCCTTTCCTAGCAAATCCAGCTTATCAATCAAGAACGATTTTTAACGGAATGTAGCAGCACCCGTTGCAACTTTGACAATTTCAGTATAGCACTATTTGTTAAAGTTTTTCATCCAAACCTTGAATTGTCATCGAGACATCTTGAATTGCAAAAACTTCATTAGCCCCTACTTTTTATAATACTTCAAGCCCCAAATGAGCAACAGCATGATAAGTAAGCAGAGAATAGCACCAATATAAGCAATTAATTGTTGGTAGAATTCTCCTGCTGTGATACCTCTATACAAACAAATAATAGACATAAAGCCTGTCAAGCCGATATACATGAGTTGATTGGTTCTAGGACTAACCAAATCATCATCTTCAAACTCTCTTATCCTCATCTCCCTAGTGAGGTAAACAGTGACCAAAATGGAAGCTAAGTTAATAACCACTAAAAGAAATTGGAGGACTAAGGAAAAATTTAAAAACTGACGAGATAGAAATAGATAAGTAGAGACAATCAAGGGCAACTGACCTAGGAACAATCTCGCAAGGAAGATATTCCGTTTTTTAGCAAGAAAAGTTTTCATTTCTTTGCTCCTTTCTTTTTAGTTAAAGCAAAATAGATCTTAACTGCAATCAAATAGGTTATGGTATAAAATAGATGATACCAAATACTCTCTCTAAGCGGATAAAGAAAGATAGACATGATCAGATACAAGGTTAAAATAATAAATATTTTTCTCTTCATAAGAGTTCCTCCTAAATGTATGCTTTATATTAGTTTAGCTACAACCTTTACACTGCTAGTATAGCACTCATTTTGACCTTGGATCACTCAAATCATAAATGGTCATCAAAACATCTTGAATTGTAAAAAATTTAAAAAGCAAGAATGAAAAACATACTTGCCCTTTACACCGTATTGATACCAACTTAATTTGTAGATTTTTCCTCCTGCTATCACATATCATTGTAACAGGCGAAACAATATTAAAGAAACTCCCCTGTAGATTAAACTCGCGATAAAAAATCTTTTTATCTAATTAGATCTATCTTTATTCTTCTTTGGAGATTTTAAAAATTTTTTTCTAATTAAATTATCCATATAAGGACCAAATATACCAACGACTAAACCAATAATAAAACTTTTAAAATCCATAATTACCTCCAAGTACAGCTCCTCTACTTACAGGCTCAAGCCTTTAAGCAACCGTAATATCCAATTGTAACATTGTTTTTGCATTCACGAGGAATACCTCTTTTTATTTTCGTCCTATTGCAACCTTAATAAGGTTAGTGTACTACTATTTTTTAAAATTTTCTATCCAAATCATAAATGGTCATCAAAACATCTTGAATTGTTAAAAAATTTAAAAAGCAAGCATGAAAAACATACTTGCCCTATGGGAATTTAACAATAATCGAAAACTATTCAGCCTTACTTCCGTCTGTTCTGATAGATTCTCATAATTGCAACAAGGATACAGGCTGTCCCACCTGCTAAAACCAGAAGAGTAATGATAATGTTGAGAATTTCAGGCGTCCTCTCTATTCTGTTGACAAGACGGACTAAGGACAAGACTGTCAATAAGAGTAAAGCTACTGACCCTGTCCGAATTAAAGAAGCCATTCGGTTCTCAACCGCATATAAAAATGATGGTAACATAACACAGGCTATAGCAATCACAAACAGATTACTCCCCGTTTCTTCTCCCTTATTCACCACGGAAATCATGAGAAGATTCGATGCTATAATCAACGTAGAACAGATGATAAAAAAGGATTTCTTATTCATATAGGGTACCTCATATACTATGGCATTTTAATTGATGACTACAGGCAGTACTTCTTTCCACAAATCTTCTAATCATCAACTGACATCGAGTGAACCGTTAAAACTTGACGAAAGATTTGATTTTGGCAGGTGGTATTGAGACTGGTATTGGGATGGCTTTCCACAATTTTCATGACGGTATAGAGACCAACTCCTCTCTCCTCCCCTTTAGAACTGGCTCCAAAGGAGAAGATCTCAGAAATATCTATGCCCTCTTCTTTAATGGAATTTTCAATGATAAAGGTCTCCTGTGCTCCATTTTTTAAAAAGGCGATTGAAACATGAGGTTGACTAGCCTCTGCACTGGCTTCAATAGCGTTGTCACAAAGGATAGACACAATGGTTAGAAAATCAAGTAGGCTCATCCCCTCAACCTGAATCTCCTCAGGAACTTCGACATTAAAGACAATCTTCTTATCTCTAGCTTTTAGAAATTTCCCTGCTAGAAGACTTTTGAGGGCACGGTCACGAATATTTACAAGTCGTCCAAGGTCATATTTATTGTCCTGCAATTTTTCACTAGAATCCTTTAAGACCGAGTCATAGACCTCTTTTATCTGCTCCATATCCTCCTCTTCAATGCCCAGACGTAAGCTGGTCAAGAGGTTGGTATAATCATGCCGAAAGCTCCGTACTTCCTTGTAAAGTTCCTCTATATGCCGACTATAGCGTTCCATATCTCTGTAGCGCAAGGCCTGCTCTTGGTCCAATCTCTCATGGAGTTTGTCCTTCAAATAGGTATCCAGTTTCTTGATAATCCCCATAAAAAAGAGAAAGTAAAACACCAGAATCAGATGGCGAACAGTCTTTGATTGAATACCTTGTTCATATTCAAAGAAAGACAGACTTTGCATCACCAAATAGTAGGTTCCCATTATCCAGTTAATCTTAGTCAGGGACTTTTGAAAAGTTTTATCTAGAATCTCCCTTCTCAAGTTAGTGAAATCATAGTCCAACCATTTCAAAAAGACTAGGGAAATGAAGAAATTGAAAATTATTATACATAACCAAGCAAATGAGTAGTCATCATATACTTGCCCTTGTCCCAAAAATGGAAGCACAAAATAGGAAACACCTCTATGAAAGAGATTCACTAATATCATTGGAAAGAGACCATAAAAGAGAAGGAGTTTTTTAGGAAGTCCTCTTAACAATAAGAAAGATAAGCCTATGCCGTACAAGGGTTCCATAAAATAAAATAGGTAATTATATCCTACCATATATTCAATCATTAAAAAAACAAAGGCCAACAGTATCTTAAAAAGAAAAGCCTTAAAAATCCTCTCAAAAGTGATACCAATTCCATCCACCTTAAAGAAAATGACAATTTCTAGCCCATGAGTAACAAGTGTATACAACAATATCCAAGCAATATTCATAAACTCTCCTAGCTCAGTGTAAGTTATTAATAGCTTCAGACACTTCTCTGACCTTATAACGCGCAATCATACAGCTTCCGCCATTAGGAAAGAAAAGGAGTTTTTCTTTCTTATCCAAACGAACTACATTGGCAGGATTAATGAGAAAAGAGCGATGGCACTGCAAGAGACGGGGTTCCTGCTTGAAAACCTCCTCTAAACTGGCTGTAAATTCCAGTCTGTCTGTCTTGGTATAGAGAATAACACGATGAGCTCTGGGCGATGTTTCAAGATAATAAACCTCTTTAAAAGGATACTGGAATTGGGCAAATTTTGATTTAAAGTAAAAGCAATCTTCCGCCAGACTTTTACTGTCTTGACTATTGGCATAGAGAAGGGCTGTTTCGATACGAGATTCAAACTCCTCTGCCGACAAGGCCTTATCAATGTAGTCCAAAGCAGACACTTGGTAGCGAAAGGACAGGGGCATAAACTCCGAGTGAGTTGTCACAAAGACAATCAGGGCATAGGGATCTCGATCCCGAATCTTTCTAGCCACTTCTAGCCCCTTCATCTCCTCATTTCGAATCTCAATATCCAAAAAGAATAGCTGATGGGCTCCCTTCTCATGCACCTCTGCCAGCAGTTGATCTGGCTTACCAAAGACCGCAAAAGAACTGGGAGTGATCTGATGTTCCTTCAAGAGTTTCTCAATCGTCGCTTCAATCCTAGTCTGCTGGGAAAAATCATCTTCTAAAACAAATATTCTCATCTTCTTACTCTCCTTGTTTCCATTTCTTCCTAAAAAGAGAATAGCAAAAATACTTTGATACAAGCCCACCAAATCCTAAACAGGCCTTTAACGCTCCTGAAGGGTATCTTGTTCCTCAAATAAGCATGATAATCTTACAACTATTTTATCATAAAATCTTAACAGTACCATTCAGGAAATTTCAAGGGCAATTAAAGATTTTTTGGTGAAAAAGGAGATAAAAGTGATAAACTGACAGTATCAAAACACAGTTGCTAGAATCAAGACTGGCACCCAGATTAAAGGAGGAATTCTCATGACAGATACAGACCCCATCAAAAGAGCTCAGACTTTGATTACTGACTTAAACAAAGCCTACCAAGCATGCAAACAGGCAACCGCTGACGACGT
The DNA here is from genome assembly GCF_046352925.1 of Streptococcus sp. KHUD_011. Taxonomy (GTDB): domain Bacteria; phylum Bacillota; class Bacilli; order Lactobacillales; family Streptococcaceae; genus Streptococcus. The sequence continues at coordinate 1,599,184 of NZ_CP157578.1, forward strand.
CCGCTTTCAGGAGCAATTAAACTCTATTCTTGGCTTTCTAGCCAAGGCTGAAACAGTGGATAATCGAGTCTTGATTGAACTGGAAAAATTTTACCAGACTTCCAGTCTTCTCATGGGACTCAGCGCTCTTGAACCAGATGCTCCTACTCGTGCCGCTTGGCGTGCCTATGACCGCTTCCACTTTGACCAAGTCAAGACCAAGTTGAGTCTCTACGGACCAACCATTATCCTGTAGAAAATAAAAGAAGCTGAGACAAACTGAACTCAACTTCTTTTTTAGTGTCATATAGGCAAGATTAATCCTGCATCTGACGTTTTACCTGATAAGGTAGGTACAAGACTAGTAAAACCAAACCAGATCCCAGTAAGGCTAGAAGGGCTAGTTTTTCTTGGAAGGTAATCAACCCAACAACTAATTCCACAAGTAAAACAAAACTAGTCAATCCTCGGACTACAGCCTGCAAGCCTTTTTCTTTTTGCCCCTTGTCCAGTGGAAAAAGTTGGGTCAAATACTGGTAGTCAAAGGCATGATAGAGGGCCAGCAACTGGAAGAGCAAGAGGTAGTTAAAGAGAACCACCACTGCTGTCGCAATCCAAGCTTGCTCGATAAAAATCTGCGCCAGTATGGAAAGCAAGAGCAGACGGAGACTGAGAGCAAAGAGGTCTCCATTTCGCAGATAAGAACGCAGATAGAGATTTTGCCAAATCTTTCCAGGCACCTTCTGAACAGTCTTTAGGATAAAGTCCAGATAAGCACGACGTTTGACACTGTTTGAAATTCCTTTTACCTGCGTAAAGAGAGCGAAGAAACGAAGCAAGACTTGCTTACGCTTGCTTTCTTGAGAAATAACATAGTCCCAGTTCAGTCCAGTTTCCGTGAAAAATTTGCTGGCCTTTTGACGAAAGAGGAAATATTTACCTAACCCAAACAAAAGCACATAGACCAGAAAAACAGGCAAGCCATAACCCATTGCCAAAAATAGGGGCGCAAATAACAGCAAGAAAAGGTTCTGGACAAAGAGCCAAAAGACTAGGGAAATGCCAGTTTGACGCTTAAGATGGAGCTTGATTTCCTCTTCTCCAACTAAGAGAAAGAGCTTATCTGGTGCCTCCATATAGGTGGCAATTCCACCCCAAAGCAAAAGTAAAACAGACGTAATTCCTACAAATAAAAGGATAGGCCAATGATTTTCAGGAAAATCTTGTAAGAGTTGACTGTACTGGTAGGCTAGAAAGCCCAACAGGACAAGCAGGAATAAGACAAAGTGGTCATTGAGCACATAGCGCAGATAACCAAGACACTCCTTACGAAAAGCCTGCTTTCTCTTTAAAAACAAGTCTTTCATAGCTCCTCCTCTTTGGTCAGAGCCAAGTAAATATCATTCAAACTAGCCTCAGGCATATCAAAGGCTTCGCGCAGTTGCAGGAGATTCCCCTTAGCACGCACCTCACCCTTGTGGAGAATGACAAAGGCATCACACATCTTCTCCGCCGAATCCAGCACGTGGGTACTCATGAGAATGGACTTGCCCTTTTGCTTTTCCACTTCCAAAAGCTGAATCAAGTCTGCAATAGCCAACGGATCGAGCCCAAGGAAAGGCTCATCCACGATGAAAAGACTCGGATCCACCACAAAAGCACAGATAATCATGACTTTCTGCTTCATCCCTTTTGAAAAATGAACAGGGAACCAGTCTAATTTCTGGTCCAAGCGAAACATTTTTAACAAGGGCTCTACTCGATCAAAAGCCACTTTCTGCTCAATACCATAAGCCATGGCAACCGTTTCGATATGCTCTCTGAGGGTCAATTCCTCATACAGACTAGGTGTCTCAGGAATGTAGCCAATCTGCTTGCGGTAGCTCGTTGCATCTTCTTGCAGGGTCAGGCCATTGATATTGATGGAGCCACTATAGGGTGTCAACAGACCGATAATTTCATTGATCGTCGTTGATTTCCCAGCACCATTGAGACCAATCAAACCGACCAACTGCCCACTTTCAACTGTAAAGGACACATCTTTCAAGACAGGGACATGAACATAGCCACCTGTCAGGTTTTTAATTTCTAACATATTTTCTCCAAATCTGGTATAATGTAGCTATATTATATCAAAATTCAATACAGTAGAGGTAGATTTTATGTCAGATTGCATTTTTTGTAAAATCATTGCAGGGGAAATTCCTGCTTCAAAAGTATATGAAGATGAGCAGGTTCTTGCCTTTCTTGATATCTCTCAAGTGACACCAGGACATACCTTGGTCGTACCAAAAGAGCACTACCGCAATCTTTTGGAAATGGACGCCACTAGCGCCAGCCAACTCTTTGCCCAAGTGCCAACAGTGGCCCAAAAAGTCATGAAAGCTACCAAGGCTTCTGGTATGAATATCATTGCCAACTGTGAAGAAGTCGCTGGTCAAACCGTCTTTCATACCCACGTTCACCTCGTGCCTCGCTACAGTGCGGACGATGACCTCAAGATTGATTTTATCGCCCACGAACCAGACTTTGACAAACTTGCTCAAGTCGCTGAAACTATCAAAAACGCCTAAGGAGTTGCCATGAAATTATCCAATCTACTGCTATTTGCAGGAGCTGCAGCTGGAAGTTATCTGGTCACAAAAAATCGCCAAACCATCACAGATGAAGTCTTGAATACCACTGACCGCGTTCAAGCTATCAAGGATGATGTGGATATTATCCAAAACAGCCTCCAAATCATCGACCAGCAAAAAGAACTCATCAAGGAATACCAAGAAGACCTCACTTACAAGTTTAAGGTCTTGGAAAAGGATATCCATACCAGACTAGCTGTGATAAAAGAAATACAGGAAACTGAAGATAAGTAAAAAGAGCCCGATGGCTCTTTTTAAAACGTAAATAATTTATATCCCATCAACTATACATCACAATTTAGACAACTCATCCATCGTTTCAGAACTAAATCGAATACTTTCCCAGACTTTCCGCCGTAATGAAAACACCTGAAATAGTTTGGTTTCAGGTGTTCGGAAACTTTGAGACCTAGGCTCAAAGTTTAGGTATGGAACTTCGGAGAAGGTCGCTACCGTCCGTCATTACTTAAGGAAAGTCTTAAAAAATCTGTAAACAAAAAGAGCCCAACGGCTCTTTTTACTTTATTCTCCTTCAAAGGCATCTTTAATATGGTCAAAGAAGCCTTTTTTCTTTGGATTGACTTTCAAATCACCTGCAGCTGCGAATTCTTTCAAGGCTGCTTTTTGGCGGTCGTTCAAGCCTGTCGGAGTCACGACATTGACGGTAACGTATTGGTCACCAACTGCACCACCACGAAGACTCGGAGCTCCCTTACCACGTAGGCGAAATTTCTTACCAGTCTGAGTTCCCTCTGGGATAACCAATTCAACATCACCGTGAACAGTTGGGATATCAACTGTGTCACCAAGAGCTGCTTGGACAAAGTTGAGGTTGAGATTGTAGAAGATAGTCGTTCCTTCACGTTCAAACTTATCGCTGGCTTCCACAGAAACCACTACATACAAGTCACCATAAGGTCCACCGTTAAATCCAGCTTCACCTTGACCCGCTAGGCGAATTTGTTGACCAGTTTCCACACCAGCAGGGATTTTTACATGTACGCTATGCGCTTGTTTTTCATGACCTGTTCCGTGACAAGTTGTACATGGATCTTTGATTTCTTTTCCGCGACCATGACAGACATCACAGGTTACTTGACGACGCATCATACCAAGCGGAGTCTGCGTATCGACGTTAATGACACCAGCACCATGACAGCGTCCACAAGTGACTGGACTTGTTCCTGGCTTAGCACCTGAGCCATTACATGTACTACAGCTTGCTTCACGATTGTACTTAACCTCTTTTTCAGCTCCAAAAATAGCTTCTTCAAAGGTCAAATTCACACGATACTGGAGGTCATCCCCCTGACGAGGAGCATTTGGATTGCGCGAAGCACCGCCTCCGCCGAAGAAACTTGAGAAGATATCTTCAAAACCACCGAAGCCTCCTGCCCCGTCAAAGCCGCCGAAACCACCTGCACCACCAAAGCCACCATTGGCACCAGCCGCACCATATTGGTCATAGGCTGCCCGTTTTTGGTCGTCACTCAAAGTCTCATAGGCTTCCTGAACTTCCTTGTATTTTTCCTCAGCACCAGGCTCCTTATTGATATCTGGGTGATATTTTTTCGAAAGCTTACGATAAGCCTTTTTGATTTCGTCTGCCGAAGCGTTTTTTGACACCCCCAGACGATCATAAAATTCAGTATTGTTCATACAAGATACCAAGACCGTAAAATTCGACTGAAAAATAGGAAATCTGACGCTGGAGCGATGCTCCTAGACAGATTTATCTTTTTTCCGAGAATTTAGGTCGGGTTCAATTCCTTTCTTTTATATTGAGTTAGAAATTCTGGAACCCGTGTTCAATTCCCTGAACACCTTTGTTCCTTTCTATTGTTATTGTGAATCAAACCTCGATTTAGGTCGGGTTCAATTCCTGTATTTCATATTGATGAGACAAACCCCAAATAAATCAGGTTTAGGCCTTTTTTATCGAAAAACAGAGGCTGGGTTGCAACCTCTGGATTTCTTCTTATCATTACGACGTTCGAGTTTTAAAAATCAAACTAGTAATGCTAAATCGAGCACGCCCTAACCTCTTGGTGAAAAAGACAAATCTTTCTAGAAACTAAAGTTTCTGCGTCAGATTTCCTATTTTCACTGTGAGGTTTTAACGGGCTTTGCATCTTACTTTTCAGTAAACTCTCCATCTACGACGTCATCGCCTGCGTTTCCTGTTGCTTGTGCGCCTTCTGCTCCTGCTTGAGCTTGTTGAGCTGCTGCAGCTTGTTCATAGAGTTTCACAGCAAGTCCTTGAGCTTTTTCGTTCAATGCTTCAAGTTTCGCTTTCATGTCGTCCAAGTTGTTGTCTTCTTGGGCTTTCTTAAGGTCATCAAGGGCAGCTTGGGCAGCGTCACGTTCTGTGTCGAATCCTTTGCCTTCAGTTTCCTTGATAGTCTTTTCAGTTGCGAAGATAGCTTGGTCTACTTCGTTACGAAGGTCAACTTCTTCTTTACGTTTCTTATCTGCTTCAGCGTTTGCTTCTGCATCTTTCATCATGCGGTCAATTTCTTCATCAGTCAAACCTGAGTTAGATTGGATGACAATAGTTTGTTCTTTTTGAGTTCCAAGGTCTTTAGCCTTAACAGAAACGATACCGTTCTTGTCGATGTCAAATGTTACTTCGATTTGAGGAATTCCACGAGGTGCAGCTGGGATATCGGTCAATTGGAAACGTCCAAGAGTCTTGTTATCTGCTGCCATTGGGCGTTCACCTTGAAGAACGTGGATATCAACGGCTGGTTGGTTGTCTGCTGCAGTTGAGAAGACTTGTGATTTAGATGTTGGAATTGTTGTGTTGCGATCGATGAGTTTTGTGAAGACACCACCCATTGTTTCGATACCAAGTGACAATGGTGTTACGTCAAGAAGGACAACGTCTTTGACATCACCAGTGATGACACCACCTTGGATTGCAGCACCCATAGCAACTACTTCATCAGGGTTTACTGATTTGTTTGGTTCTTTACCAGTTTCAGCTTTAACTGCTTCTACAACGGCTGGGATACGAGTTGAACCACCAACAAGGATAACTTCGTCGATTTCTGACAAGCTCAAACCTGCATCTGAAAGGGCTTGACGAACTGGAACTTTTGTACGTTCTACAAGATCACGAGTCAAATCGTCAAATTTCGCACGAGTCAAAGTCATTTCCAAGTGAAGAGGTCCAGCATCACCTGCAGTGATAAATGGCAAGCTGATTTGAGTTGAAGTTACACCAGAAAGGTCTTTCTTCGCTTTTTCAGCTGCATCTTTCAAACGTTGCATTGCCATCTTGTCAGTAGACAAGTCAATACCGTTTTCTTTCTTGAATTCTGCTACCAAGTGGTCGATGATCTTTTGGTCAAAGTCGTCACCACCAAGTTTGTTATCTCCTGCAGTTGACAATACATCGAAGACACCGTCACCCAATTCAAGGATAGAGACGTCAAATGTACCACCACCAAGGTCAAATACCAAGATTTTTTCTTCTTTATCAGTCTTATCCAAACCATAAGCAAGAGCTGCTGCAGTTGGTTCGTTGACGATACGTTCTACTTCAAGACCAGCGATTTTACCAGCGTCTTTGGTTGCTTGACGTTGAGCATCGTTAAAGTAAGCTGGAACTGTGATAACTGCTTTGGTTACTTTTTCACCAAGGTAGTCTTCAGCGTAGCCTTTCAAGTATTGAAGAATCATAGCTGAGATTTCTTGTGGAGTGTATTCTTTGCCGTTAGCAGAAACTTTTTCAGAAGTTCCCATCTTAGATTTGATAGAGATGACTGTATCTGGGTTTGTGACCGCTTGACGTTTTGCAGCATCACCAACGATGATTTCGCCGTTTTTGAATGAGACTACAGATGGAGTTGTGCGGTTTCCTTCTGGGTTTGCGATGATTTTGCTTTCAGTTCCTTCAAGAACTGCAACTGCTGAGTTTGTTGTACCTAAGTCAATACCGATAATTTTAGACATGTGTTTTTTCTCCTTGTTAGTTAATTTTCTATTTTTTATATTTCCCTTAAGTGGTGGGGACGTGAGCAACTCCCTTCGGGATTTCATCACTTATTTTTGAGCCTATTGTCTCAAAAATCCCCTGTTTCAGTAGCAAAAGCTACTGAAACTTTCACCACGGCGGGAAATATCTTTCTTGCAAGCCTCCGGCTTGCATCTTATCTTTCTTCATAGTTTAGTGTCGTTTCGGACAAGTTTTTTAAGCTTTCTAGCTTAGCTGTAAACAACCACCATTGCTGGGCGCAGGATGCGGTCATGGAGTTTGTAGCCTTTTTGGAAGACTTGTGCGATGGTATCTGCTGGATGTTCATCGTCTGCTGGGAGAGTTTGGATGGCCATGTGGTAGTTATGGTCAAATTCGCCGTCAGCTGCGATTTCTTCGATTCCTTCTTCTTTCAAAGCGTGAATCAAGCTTTCTTGCACCATTTCCAAGCCTTTTTTGACATCATCTGTCAAACCTTCAACTGCGAGCGCACGCTCAAGGTTGTCCAAAGAAGGGAGAATCGCTTTTGCCAAGTCTTGGCTACGGTAACGTTGCAAGTTTTGACGCTCTTCATTGGCACGGCGTTGGATATTTTGCATTTCTGCATGAGCGCGAAGGTATTTATTTTCGAACTCATCTGCACGTTCATTTGCCAAGTCCAACTCAGACTTCTCAGGAGTTGTTTCTTCTACCGTTTCCACAACTTCCTCTTCTTGAACTTCTTCTACTTCTTCATTTTTTATATCTTGGGCCATTTTCGCCTCCTTTAATGATTTCAATCTTAATGTACTTCGTAATGATTACTGCTGAGGTAGCGGTAAAAATCTGTCAACTTCATAGTCAAAACACGGTTGACTACGTTGACTTGGTTGATTAGTTGTTGGTAATCCAGATTGACTGGACCGATAATGGCTAGAATTCCAACTCCCCGATAAGGAATGAGAAATTTACTACTAATCACCGCTAGGTCAGCTAGACAGGACTCTTGACTGTCCGCAACACGGACGTTTTGCATCTGATCTTCACGCAACCCCTCACGAATCTCCAGAGCCACCTTTTGCGGTTGGTCAAAGAACTGATAAGCTGCCAGATTGGCAAAATTCAAGAGATTAACCTTGCCAGCCACCACGATATTTTCGTTGAACATTTCCTTAAAGATGTGTTCAAAGAGATCAATGACATTATCCGTTGTTGTGAAGTAACGCTGGATAATCTGCGGAATCTCCGTCCGAATCTTGTAGTGAATATCTAGAACGGTGTGGCCGAGGAAACGTTCCTGAATGATGCTCTTCAGCTTCAGCAAATCTTCCTGCAAGAAGTTCCTTGGAATCAGAAACTGACTGGTAACCGTTCGAGACTCGTCTAGGGTGAACACTGCCAAGGCTGTATGTTGACCTAAAACAACGATATCAAAGGCTGTCAACCGCTGCCTGCTGGGCTCAACATCTAGTGCTACTACTGTACAGCCACTCAAGTCTGTTAGTAGGTTAGCAGCCTCTTGCAGAATATCCTCTAGCTTGAAGAATTCCTGATCAAAGGCTTTGACAATCTCATAAACCTCATTTTCAGCCAGTCGGTCAAAATCCAGTGAGTGTTTTACATAGTACTGAAAACCAGCAACACTTGGCATCCGACCACTTGAAGTATGAGCCTTCTCAAGCAAACCTTGCTTTTCTAAAGCCGCCATATCATTACGAATGGTAGCACTGCTAGAGTTAATAGACTCTTGCAAGGCTTTGGATCCGACAGGTTCGTGCGTTTTGGTAAAGATGTCAATAATCAGATTTAAAATATCCTGCTGACGCTCTGTAACCATCTCATCACTCCTCTCTGTCTGACCAGTTAGCACTCGATACGTTCAAGTGCTAACTTATGATTCTATTATACACCCTTAAAAGAGAATGTCAAGACAAAAACTCAAAAAATTAGCACTCTTTTGTCAAGAGTGCTAAAAATCAGTCTGAAGACCTAGAAAAAAAGACCGCCCTCAGGCAATCTTTCTTCTATATTAGTATTAGTAAAGGTCTAAATAATTATCAATTTCCCATTGTGAAACGAAGGTTGCATAACTTGCCCATTCGATTCGTTTGGCTTCAAGGAAACTAGTATAGATATGTTCTCCGAGAGCCGCTATGACAACTTCATCTTCTGTCAAAGCTTTCAAAGCGTTGTGAAGGGTTGATGGAAGGTCTGTAATACCAGCTTCCTTACGCTCTTCTGCTGTCATGATGTAGATATTTTCTTCGATAGGAGCTGGTGCTTCGATTTTATTCTCAATACCATGCAAACCAACTTCCAACAGCACAGCCATAGCGATGTAAGGGTTCGCCATTGGATCCACTGAACGCAACTCAAGACGAGTTCCCATACCACGTGAAGCAGGCACGCGCACAAGTGGCGAACGGTTACGACCAGCCCAAGCAATATAAACAGGCGCTTCATAACCTGGAACCAAACGTTTGTATGAGTTAACCGTTGGGTTCATGATGGCAGTATAGTTGTAGGCATGCTTAATCAAACCACCAAGGAAATGGTAGGCCGTTTCTGACAACTGCATTCCTTTTGGATCATTTGGATCAAAGAAGGCATTGTTTCCTTCTGCATCAAACAAGGACATATTACAGTGCATACCTGATCCGGCAATACCAAATTTTGGTTTGGCCATAAAGGTTGCGTAAAGACCATGTTTGCGAGCAATGGTTTTAACAACGAGTTTAAAGATTTGAATCTTATCACAAGCACGGAGAACTTCATCGTACTTAAAGTCAATCTCATGTTGTCCAACCGCAACCTCATGGTGACTTGCTTCTACTTCAAATCCCATTTTGGTCAAGACATTGACAATCTCACGACGTGTATTGTCCGCAAGGTCAGTAGGCGCCAAATCAAAGTAGCCACCCTTGTCATTTACTTCAAGTGTTGGGTCTCCATTTTCATCAAGTTTAAATAGGAAGAATTCTGGTTCTGGTCCAAGGTTGAAGGACTTGAATCCCACTTCTTCCATGTGACGAAGAGCACGTTTCAAATTGCCACGAGGATCACCTGCAAATGGCTCACCTTCTGTTGTATAGACATCACAGATCAAACCTGCAACACTTCCATTTTCATCTCCCCAAGGGAAGACTGTCCATGTATCCAAGTCAGGGTACAAGTACATATCTGACTCATTGATACGTACAAAACCTTCAATAGAAGATCCATCAAACATAGCCTTATTTGACAAGACTTTATCTAACTGTTCATCTGTAGCAGGAATTTCGACGTTTTTCATGGTTCCCAAAATATCTGAGAACATGAGACGAATAAAGGTAACATTTTTTTCCTTGACTTCACGACGAATATCTGCAGCTGTGATTGGCATGAGTTTTCTCCTTAATGTATAACTACTTGCGGTTGCCTAACCGCGACCAAAAGGTGACCGTACTGAAGCAAAGCGACCCTGTTGGAGGAGTTCATTATGAAGTGCACGACGCACCTCAGTCTGACTCACCGCTTTCTTGGATTTCGCTTCACGTTCAGCATATTTTTTCTTGATGGCAGCGATATTATAACCTTCAGAGATATAATCTTTGATTTCAAGCAGACGATCCATGTCATTCAAGGAATACATGCGACGGTTCCCTTCGTTTCGATCAGGCTTAATCAACTCTTGATCTTCATAATAACGAATCTGACGCGCCGATAGGTCGGTCAACTTCATAACACTGCCGATAGGAAAAACAGCCATATTTCGGCGAAATTCTTTTTCCTTCATTTACAATTTCCTTCTTTCTGTCTATTATAGTCTAAAAAAAGACAAACGTCAATTGATAATGTTATAAAATGTAACATTATTTTTCTTTTTTCTCTAAAATGAGCCGAATACGATCAATATCGTAATTTACGAGAATTGCGACAAAAACTCCCATGAAAGTTTCTGATACACGCGCAAACACGTACAAAATCGTTTCCCCACTCGGAATTGATAAGGTAATGATTAACATAGCTGCTACACCACCAATAACCCCTGCTTTGTTATTCATGGCTACATTTGTCATAATGGTTAACATGGTGCAGATTGGAACAACAACTAAGGTTACCCAAAAGGCTTCGTGGAAAAAACTATTTATTAGGAAGAAAACCAAGGCATAGAGGCCACCGATACTATTTCCTAGAATACGCGAAGTCCCAAAATGAACACTCTTATCAAAACTCTCCCTCAAGCTAAAAACGGCTGTCAAAGCACCGATTTGAAGACCTTTCCAACCAAAAAAGCCAAAAATCAAGAGAACTAGAAAAACAGCAATACCTGTTTTAAAGGTTCGCATACCAAGTTTGAACTGGGATTTATCGAATTTATATTTTTTAAAATAACTCATAATCTCAACTTTCTATTTCCATTTTATCATAAATTGGCTGATTTTATGAGCAATAGTTGAGAGGAAGCGTTTTTATTTTAAGCAAAAGAAAAGAGGAACTTTCATCCCTCTCTTCTTTGACTTATTTATAAAATCTTATTTTTCTGTCAAGGCTGCAAGTCCTGGAAGAACTTTACCTTCAAGAAGTTCCATTGATGCTCCACCACCGCGTCACAAATACCTACACTAACACAAAAAGGTGACATAGCCACCTTTTTGTTAACGTTTCAGTTTTGTTCCTTTTTCTACAAAATCAGGATTTTGTAGAGACTAACGGGCTGAAATTATTTTTCTGTAAGTGCAGCCAAACCTGGCAATACTTTACCTTCGAGAAGTTCCATTGAAGCACCTCCGCCCGTACTAATCCATGAGAATTTATCTGCACGTCCAAGGTTGATCGCTGCAGCAGCTGAGTCACCACCACCAATGATTGATTTAACTCCTGGTTGTTTCACGATAGCGTCCATCACACCAATTGTACCTGCTTGGAAGTCTGGGTTTTCAAATACACCCATAGGTCCGTTCCATACAACTGTTTTCGCACCAGTCAAAGCTTCGTCAAATTTAGCGATAGATTTTGGACCGATGTCAAGACCAAGGAAGCCTTCAGAAACTGCTTCACCTTCAGTGTCACGCACTTCAGTGTAACCAGCAAATGCGTTTGCTTCTTTTGAGTCAACTGGCAAGATCAATTTACCATTTGCTTTTTCAAGAAGAGCTTTCGCAACATCCAATTTGTCTTCTTCTACAAGTGAGTTACCGATTTCGATACCTTGTGCTTTGTAGAATGTGTAAGTCATACCACCACCGATAAGGACTTTATCAGCTTTTTCAAGCAAGTTTTCGATAACACCGATCTTGTCTGAAACTTTTGAACCACCAAGAATCGCTACGAATGGACGTTCTGGAGTTTCAACTGCTTCTTGGATGTAGGCAATTTCGTTTTCAAGAAGGAAACCAGCAACTGCTTTTTCAACGTTTGCTGAGATACCAACGTTAGATGCGTGTGCACGGTGAGCTGTACCGAATGCATCGTTTACGAAAATACCATCTCCAAGTGATGCCCAGTATTTACCAAGTTCAGGATCGTTTTTAGATTCTTTTTTGCCGTCAACATCTTCGTAACGAGTGTTTTCAACCAAAAGAACTTGTCCATCTTCAAGAGCGTTGATAGCTGCTTCCAATTCAGCACCACGAGTAACACCTGGGAAAACAACGTCTTGGCCAAGTTTTGCTGCCAAGTCTGCTGCTACAGGAGCAAGTGATTTACCAGCTTTATCAGCTTCTTCTTTCACACGTCCAAGGTGAGAGAAAAGAATTGCACGTCCACCTTGTTCGATGATGTACTTAATAGTTGGAAGAGCTGCTGTGATACGGTTGTCGTTAGTGATTACGCCATCTTTCAATGGTACGTTGAAGTCAACACGAACGAGGACTTTTTTACCTTTCAAGTCAACGTCTTTAACAGTAAGTTTTGCCATGTTACAAAAACCCCTTTATTTATTTTATTCGAAACTATTATATCACACTTTGGAAATATAAGGAAAGATTTCACAAGATTTTTCGATATTTAATCTTCATCTTCTTTTTTCTGTTTCAATGTCAAGGCTAAACTAGCAAGACCAAGGCTGGCCAATCCTGCTATTAGGGCTTCATTGGCATCAGCAGTTCCTGTATTTGGCAATTGTTTGCCTGCTTCTTCTGACTTAACTGCTGTATTTTGGGCTGGTTTTTCTTGTGTAGGCGCTACTGCTGGTTCAGTTTTTACTTTTGTTCCAATTTCAACAATTTCTGGAATCGTTTCTTGGATGACTTCTGTTGAACGAAGGCGACGCTGACCGTTTTCATCAACTTCAAAGACATGTCTTAATAGACCATCTCGTCCCTGTATGATGACTCGTTGTTCCCCAACTAGCATCTCAGCATTTTCATGCTCTTGACGATCAAAGGCAACCTTTTCCTCTTGAACTTCCAATTTAGGAGCCTTTTGTTGATCAGAAGCCGGTTGATTAGTAGGTTTTGGAAGGTATGTGTTTTGTGGGGCTGGATTGGCAGGGATTAGACCAGTACCTACTTCCACGATTTCAGGACTTGCTTCTTTCAAAACTTCGGTAGAGCGAAGGGTACGATTACCTTGGCTATCTACTTCAATCAAGCGACGAATGTGTCCCTCAACTCCTGCTTGGACAAGTTGACGTTGACCGACTGGGAGATTTGGATTTGGTCGTTCTTGGTGTTCGAAGGCGATACTTGTCTCTTCAACTTCTAGTTTCGGAGTATCCACAACCAAATTCTTGACACCTTCAGCTGGTTCCTTGCTTGAAATAACTTTTTCTACTGGTTTAGCAGGTTGTGGTTTTTCAGCAGATTCATAAACAAAGGCATAATGTGTAAAGTGTGGTGCTGTAAAGATGACATGACTATCTGTTTGTTCAAAAGCCAACTCTACTGCTTCTTTGCCTTCAGGTAAGAAGAAGACTTTCTTCACTCTCTTATCTTTTTCAATTGGAATTTTCACAATAGAAGCGTAAGAGAGATCAACGTCTTGACCTTTTTCATCTAGACCTTCTATTTCAAAGACATGAGCATCTTCTCCAGCAAAGTATTTCTTCTCTTCAGCACTTGCTTGAACACGTTCTACTTTCAAGCCCTTGATGACAGTCTTCTCTTTATTTGAGAAGTGTACTTCAACACCTGTTTTACTATCAGAAAAGACTGCTGGCTTGTCTTCTTTCAATAAAGCAACCAGATCTTTCAGACTCTGTTTCGCTGTTGCAAGCTCTTTTGGACTCAAATCTACTTTTTCAACCAAGGCCTTGTTCTTTTCAAGAAGTGGGGCTAGGGCAGAACCTGAAGGATGGTTTGGTTTGGCAGCTAAGAGCTCTTGAGCCTCACCTGTTAAGCGATCGAGTTCTGTCTTTTCTTCCTTAAATTTCTCTTGACCATTCAGAGCTTTGTGAGCTTCTGTCAATTTATTAAGTCGGTCATTGACTTGATCTTGGGTGCTAGTTTCATGGTCTTTCAACACTTGTTCGGCCGCTTCAATTGCTTTCAAGAAGGCTTCTTTTACTTCTGGTGAAGCAAAGTTATAGACCACCTTGTTCTTAGCTGCTTCAACCTCTGCTAATTTTTGTTTAAGGTACTCATCGTTCAATGCTGCTTTTGGAGATACCAAAACATCAAAGTTGACTTTATGACCTTGGTAACGAAGCGTCAAGGTTTGACGACCAGTCTTTTGAGCATCGTAACCAGAAATTTCAACTCCCTCATCAGTAAAGGAATGTTCTTCCATGGTGTCATTGCTATAAGCTACTGCAAAGCGTCCTTCAGACAAGTCTAAACTATCACCAACTAGATAATCTTTTTTCGGTTCATGACTTACTTCAATTCCCAAAATAGTTTTCGGACTTGCTTCATCTTGGCTAGTGACAGTCACTGACAAATTCGCATTTACTGGTTGTCCCAAATATTGTAAAGTAAGATTTTGTTCTCCCTTATGATGCGTATCAAAACCCGACACTGATACACCCGCGTGAGTTAGGCGAATAAGTTCGTCCTCAGCTCCACCTTCATACTGAACTCGAAGAACACCACCTCTAAGGTCTAAATTCTCCCCTTCGGCGTAGCTTGTTTTCTTAGGTCCTGTTTCTAGGCTGACTGACTTGATTCTTCTGTCATCTTTTGGAACGGAAACTGCTAGGATATTACTAATTTCCTTGCCTGGCAACTGGGTACGATAGTAAAGAAGACCAGATTGATTTGTCAAATCCAATGGTGCACTTGCTAGGTCTCCTCCAACTTCGCTCTTCAAGGTTGCAAGCGGAGTTTGAGAATTTGGATTATCATAAACGGTAATGGTTGCTCCAGCTGGTACATCCGCAAAGCCAACTTGTACCTTGTTATTGCCTAGAGAACGGGCTGCAGCCTTGGCCATCGGAATATTGACACTCTCAGTATCAAGCTTTTCATACATTTTCCAGTTATAGATACGAATAGCCTTCCATGGGGTTCCATTGTCAGAAGTGACAACATTCAAGCGCCAATCTTGAGCTGTGATTGGTTTATCAAGGGTAATATCTGTAACATGGGCTTTATTGCCACGGACTTCCTTAGCCAATTTCCATTGACCATCCGCATCTTTATAATAGAGGTCAAAGTCTTTGGTGTTCATCAAACCGTCGTTTACAGATTCTCCACCAGCTCCAGCATGGTCCATCACCCATCTAACAACTGTACGTGGCTGGGTCAAACGAATATCCACACTACCACTTAACTGTCCAGAAGACCACTTGTCTGAAAGACTGGTAATGGTACCATTCAACATACCTTCAATACCTTCTCCACCTTCAGTCTTAGGGAAAGTACTATCAATAACTGTTGCACCTGGAACGATATTTTCAGCTAGTGGTTTTGGTAGGCTGGTATCTTTTACAGTCATGCCCCAATCAAAGGTTGTGGTTGCAGCTTCTGAACGAACCCCATTTTTACCGACTGCTACAACCTTCAGTTCTTGAGTTGTACCCTGAGCACTTGCTGAACGGCTAACTTTTGGTAGATAAATCGTTGTAGAAGATGAACCAGTTAGTAATTTCCAGCTGTCTCCATCTTTTTCGTAAACTTCATAGAAATCTGCATCCTTGTTGCCTTTAAATTGCACAACTGCTTCCGCTTCTTGGGCATTTTTAAGGACTTGTTTGGCTACAGCTACTGTGGTTGGTGCCTGTGGAGCATCTTGATTATTGCTGATGGTCAATTGCCCCAGGTTAAATTGATAACCTTTTAAATCTTTATCATTTTCAAAATAGAGTTTAATACCGTAAATTGTTTTACCTGCCAAGGCACTCAAATCAAAATCATCGGTAGTCCAGTTATCTGAAACTGTCAATTCTTTACGGGCAGCTTCATCACCGTAGGTATAATCTTTCTTGGTTGCAAATTCTACATAAACCTTGCTCCCTTTGCCTCCTTTGTGGGCAACATGTAATTTGGTTGTATCTGTCACCTTCAAGCGAGTAGAGTACAAATTAACATCTTGCTTGGTCGCACCTGAAAGATCCCCTGCAAATTTGAGAGAAGTTCCACCATTATAAGCATCTTCAAAATCATAGCTTGCTTTCAACTTATCGCCAGTTGATTTTTGCCACCAGCGCCATGTTGGAAGAACACCTGAAACTGAACGGTAATTCCACTCAGAATCCTTAGAAACCTTACCATCTACGAACCATTTTCTACCATGACCTGTATTAAAAGAAGTAGTAAAAGTATTACCTACTGCTGGCGTACGGTCCGCAACTAGGTTAGCAATCCCATACCAATCTTTATCACCTGGTTTTTGGCCAGTAGGATCACCTTGATAACCTGTAAAGAAGATATCTTCATTCTTATGATAATCTTCACCAGTTTTTCCTAAACTTGTAATGGTATCTGGGGCGAACAAACCAAGAGAAAGGCGCAATTTCCCATTTTCATCTAAAATGTCATTCCATTTGACCTTGGTCTTGTAGGAACCACCCTGTTGCAATTCCAAACCTGCAAATACGTCATAAGGATTACGGCCAATCCAGTTGGCAGTTGTAATAGTGTAATCATTCTTAGCCTTATCCCAGTTAAAGTTAGCAAAGAAGTTATCTGCTGGAACCTTATCTCCTTCTGGTTGCATGAATTGGTAGTTGTATTCTCCCAAACCATCTTGGTGGTAACGTCCATAGTTATAAGTCATGGCATCGTACCAAGAATACTTGATTGGATGGTTTACCTTAGCAGCATATTCCTTGGTATAGAGCATAAACTGGCGCATCTTTTCTCCAAGAGGTTCAACCAAATCTCCAGTTGTTTCCTGGTTGATGAAATAGCCATCATAGCCATAATACTTGGCCATATCTACCAATTTACGGGCAATTGGGAAGCTACCATCTGCGTCTTGCTTCAAAGCTTCAGCGAATTTTTCTTGATCTGCAATACTATTAGACCAGTTAAAGAAGAGTGTACCATATACAGGAACCCCGTTACGGTGACCTGCATCAATAACGTCAGGAGTTGGAACAAGACCTTCCCAGAAGACCATTGAATCTAGATATTGCCAATAGTCAAAAGCATAGGCCTTGAACTCTTCTCCACCAACAGAAGCATGGTCTTTTGCTTTAGAATTGGTGTTGGATAGAGCTTGAACTTTTGCTTCCTTGCTAGCTTTTTCATTGACCAAATGACCTGTCCGACGTGGAGCGAGGGCAACAGAGCCGCGGTTGATGGCATCATCTTCACGAGCACCGGGTTCCCATTTCAACAATTCTTCCCAAGAATTAAATTTGATTTCCTTTGGTTTTAATGTTTTTTCTGTATTTTTAGGGACATCTGGCTGGACTTCTTTTTCAATCTTATTAGCTTCTGCTGCTGGCTTAGACTCATCTCCTTGGCTAGTTGCTTCAGGCTTTGCTTCTATTTCCTTGTCAGACTTAGGTTTTGCTTCTACAGATGATGTTTCTGTAGCCACCTCACTTGGTTTTTCCTCTGGTTTAGCTACGCTTACTGCCTCTGTAGTTTCAGTAGTTGCAGCTTCATTGTTTGCTGGCGAAGCAGTTTCAGATGCTGTCGCTACTCCTTCTGCCTTTTCTAACTTATTTTCTCTAGCATGTTCTCCTTCATGTTGCTTGTCAGCTTCATTAGTTGGATGCTCACTCTCTCCTGAAACAAGCCCTGTATTGGCTCCTCTATTTTCAGGGACTGCAGTTTCTTCAGCCAAGGCTGGGCCAGCAAATAAAACAGCCCCAATCATCAGCGAGCAGGCTCCTACTGACAACTTACGAATACTGTAACGACAACGTCTTTCAAAAAATGGATTCTTCATTTTCTCCTCCTAAAAGATTGATTTTGTTACATAAAAGAAAGCGCTTAACTTTCTTTATAAAATTTTTATCCCAATCACAGGGACCAAGATAATACCTCCCTCATTTTAAAATATTTCTTTTAAATGTCAATATATAAAAGGAAATACCTATATCTAGGTTAGAAATTGGTAAAATTAATATAATTAAGGCCCATTCTAACGAATTTTCTTTCTAAAATCTTAGCTTAACACTTGTTAGATTTACTTTTATCCTTTAAAATAGAATAGGAGAAATTCCGTTATTATTTTTCGGAGGAAAAAGAAATGTCCATTAATTGGCAGGAAATTTTATTTCACTTTTTAGGTGGTCTGGGACTATTCTTATATAGTATCAAGACCATGGGAGACGGTTTGCAACAAGCTGCTGGAGATCGCCTTCGTTTTTACATTGACAAGTACACTAGCAATCCGTTCTTCGGTGTGCTAGTTGGTATCGGTATGACGGCGCTAATTCAGTCAAGTTCTGGGGTCACAGTCATTACAGTGGGGCTAGTCAGCGCAGGACTTTTGACCTTGCGTCAAGCTATCGGTATTGTCATGGGTGCCAATATTGGAACTACCGTTACATCCTTTATCATCGGTTTTAAGCTAGGAGATTACGCCTTACCAATGCTTTTCATCGGAGCGATTTGTCTCTTCTTCACCAAGAATCGCTCTATCAATAACATCGGACGTATCATTTTTGGTGTAGGTGGTATCTTCTTCGCTCTCAATCTTATGAGCGGTGCAATGGAGCCTCTAAAAGACCTGCAAGTCTTTAGAGACTACATGGTTGAACTAAGTAAGAGTCCTATTCTCGGTGTCTTTGTCGGAACTGGACTAACCCTACTCATTCAAGCTTCTTCCGCAACTATCGGTATCCTACAGAATCTTTACGCAAGTGGTTTGATTGATCTACAAGGTGCCCTACCAGTCTTGTTTGGTGATAATATCGGAACGACCATTACAGCTATTATTGCTTCTCTTGGAGCCAATATCGCTGCCAAACGTGTTGCTGGTGCCCATGTTGCCTTTAACGTGATTGGTACGGTTATCTGTATTGTCTTCCTTGTACCTTTCACTGGCTTGATTCAATGGTTTGAATCTACACTCAATCTGGCTCCAGAAATGACCATTGCCTTCGCCCACGGAACCTTTAATATCACAAATACTATTATCCAATTTCCATTCATCGGAGCCTTGGCCTACTTTGTAACCAAGCTCATCCCTGGTGAAGATGAAGTTGTCAAGTACGAGCCACTTTATCTTGATGAGCATTTGATTAAACAAGCTCCATCAATCGCTCTCGGAAATGCCAAAAAAGAACTCCTTCACTTGGGAAATTATGCTTCTAAAGCCTTTGACCTTTCATACAACTACATCATTGACCTTAATGAAAAGGTAGCTGAAAAAGGCCACAAGACAGAAGAAGCCATCAATACCATTGATGAAAAATTGACTCGTTACCTTATTACTCTTTCAAGTGAAGCCCTTAGCCAGAAAGAAAGCGAAGTGCTCACCAACATCCTGGATTCATCCCGTGATTTGGAACGGATTGGGGACCACGCAGAAGCCCTAATCAATCTAACTGACTATCTTCAACGTAAAAATGTTGAGTTTTCTGAAGCTGCTTTACAAGAATTAGCTGATATCTATCAAAAAACCACTAGCTTCATCAAGGATGCTCTTGATAGCGTGGAAAACAATGATATTGAAAAAGCTCAAAGTCTGATTGAACGCCATAAAGAAATCAACAATATGGAACGTGTTCTCAGAAAGACCCACATCAAACGCCTCAACAAGGGTGAGTGTTCAACACAAGCTGGGGTCAACTTTATCGACATCATTTCCCACTATACTCGTGTATCTGACCACGCTATGAATCTAGCTGAAAAGGTCATCGCTGAACAAATCTAAGATCCAAGAAGCTATCCTAAATGGGATGGCTTTTTCTTCTCCTAATCAAGAATTACTCTTCTACCATATAGAAAAATGCTTTGATTCACAATGGAATCAAAGCATTTTAAAGAGCTCCCCATACATAATCGCAGAAGCCGCAGTTCCTCTGTACTTGGATTCTTCTCTTTTGATAAAGCGAGCCAAGTTGAGCAACTCAGGTGCCGGATGTTTGGAATTTAGGAGCAATTCACGATTGACCAGGCCTGAGAGACGAACTGACAGCAATTGCTCATTTGTAGTAGGCAGTTTTTTAGCAGTCTCTAGGAGAGCAGCAACTAAATCTTCACTCAAATCATGTCGAGCATGATTGTAAAGATCTTTTATAAGGCTTTCTAGGTTTGGTTCTACCATCCCTACCACCTCCCTTATGGTTTAATAATTTTTAATCAAATCAACCGTTGAACGATCCAATTTCTTCACCAAGGCTTGCAAGAAAGCTTGAGCTTCTAGGAAGTCATCCATAGCGTAGAGGGTTTGGTGAGAATGGATATAACGAGCGCAAACACCGATTGTTGTTGATGGGACACCACCATTTTTCAAATGAGCTGCGCCAGCGTCTGTGCCGCCTTTACCACAGTAGTATTGATACTTGATTCCAGCTTCTTCAGCCGTTGTCAAAAGGAAATCCTTCATTCCTGGGAGAAGCAAGTGACCTGGATCGTAGAAACGAATCAAGGTTCCATCCCCAATCTTGCCTTGACCGCCATAAACATCACCTGCTGGTGAACAGTCAACTGCGAGGAAGACTTCTGGATCAAACTTGGTTGTAGAAGTATGAGCACCACGAAGACCAACTTCTTCTTGGACGTTAGAGCCAAGATAGAGTTCATTTTCGAGTTTTTGACCTGACAGAGCTTCCGCCAACTCGCTCACCATGAGAACTCCATAGCGGTTGTCCCAAGCTTTTGAGATGATATTTTTTTCATTGGCTGTCAAGATTGCAGAACTATCTGGTACGATGGTATCACCAGGACGGATACCAAAGCTTTCTGCCTCAACCTTGTCCGCAAAACCACCATCAAAGACGATATCTGCAATGGCAGGCATGGTTGGTCCGCCCTTACCACGAGTCAAATGTGGCGGAACAGAGCCTGAAATCACAGGAATTTCACGACCGTCACGAGTAAAGAGTTTAAAGCGCTGGCTACTAACCACCATAGGATTCCAACCACCGATTTCTACGACACGGAAGGTGCCGTCTGGCTTAATCTCGCTGACCATAAAACCAACTTCATCCATGTGAGAAGCAACCAAGACGCGTGGTGCATCTGCAGCTTCTGAATGCTTAATTCCGAAAATACCACCCAAGCCATCTGTCACCACTTCATCCACGTGCGGGGTCAACTTTTCACGAAGATAAGCACGAACAGGTGCTTCATGACCTGAGATCGCAGTAAGTTCTGTTACTTCTTTGATTTTTGAAAATAATGTTGTCATTTCAGTTCCTTCTTTCTTTCATCCATTTTACCACTTTTTATAGGAGAAGGATAGCGGGAAGGTGGATTTATCTTAGTCTTACTGTATCTTATAAAAAGCTTGTATTTTCTTGCATGTGAGGTGAAATCTAAGAACTATTCCAAGATCAACCAAACTATTAATTTCCAAACATAAAACAATCCAATGCTATATTTGTTCAATTTTTTCATGAAATTTCCAGAAAATAGTTGACTTTGCCTTCTTATTTATTTAAAATAGTACAAAACTAGGAAAAGGAAAAAATCATGACCAAAACAATTCTTGTTACAGGTGGAGCTGGCTACATTGGCTCCCATACCGTTAAAGCTCTTTTAAATGCTGGCTACCAGGTGCATGTCCTAGATAATCTCTCTACAGGAAATCGTTCGGCTGTAGATAGTCGTGCTAGCTTTAAACAACTGGATGTTTATGATGCTAGCGCCTTAAAAGCTTACTTGGAAGAAAACAAGATTGACGCTGTTCTCCATTGTGCGGGTGAGATTGTTGTGAGCGAAAGTATTGAAAATCCAAGTAAATACTTCACTGCCAATGTTGCTGGTATGAACCAAGTTCTCAAAGTCTTATCTGAAGTTGGTATTCAAAAAATCATGTTCTCTTCGACTGCTTCCCTCTATGGTAATAACTGTATTGACAAGCCTGCAACTGAAGATACCCTGCTCGACCCTGTCAACCCTTATGCAGAAACAAAACTGATGGGTGAACGAATGATTTACTGGATGGCCAATCGCTACGATTGGAAATATGTCATTTTCCGTTACTTTAATGTAGCTGGGGCTGAAATGGATGCTTCAAACGGTCTACGTGTGAAAAATCCAACTCACATCATTCCCAATATCAACAAAACCGCATTGGGACAAAATGATAGCCTGAAAATATTTGGAGATGACTACGATACACGTGATGGTTCATGTATTCGAGATTATATTCATGTCTTGGATCTTGCACAGGCTCATGTTAAAGGAATGAACTACCTCTTTCAAGAAGACAGTTCTTCTCAAATATTTAACTTAGGAACTGAAAAAGGCTATACCGTCAAAGAAATCTTTAAAACTGCTGAAGAATTACTGAATCAAAAAATACCACACGAAATTGTTGCTCGCCGTGCTGGTGATCCAGCTAGCGTCCTAGCAGACGCATCAAAAGCTAAAAAATATCTTGATTGGAAAGCTAGCTACTCCCTCGAAGATATTATTTTATCGGATTATCATTGGCGTGTTAAAGAGGGGAAAAACATTTTAGAATAGGAAAACAGAGGAGAAGGTCCTGGTACTCTCTCCTTGTTTTATTCATTAAATTGTCAGAAAATTTATTGACAGATTAAAGAAATCGTGTTACAGTAATATCCGCAGGTATCTTTCGATATCAAATCTACATGAAAGGACGGGGTATGAAACTTTCTCATTATTTAATTGGCTTACTTCTACTCCTAGCCTTTCTCTCTATTAGCATTGGGACCAGTGATTTTTCATGGGGAAAACTTTTTGCTCTGGACCATGAAACTTGGCTTCTATTTCAGGAGTCACGTCTCCCTAGAACCATCAGTATTCTCCTGGCAGCCTCTAGTATGAGCATGGCAGGACTCCTCATGCAGACCATCACTCAAAATCAGTTTGCTGCACCGAGTACAGTTGGAACCACTGAAGCTGCCAAACTAGGAATGGTATTGAGCCTCTTTGTCTTTCCGTCGGCTAGTCTGACACAAAAGATGCTCTTCGCTTTTGTTTCATCCATCATATTTACTCTCTTCTTCCTAGCCTTTATGACTATTTTCTCTGTAAAGGAAAGGTGGATGTTGCCTCTGATTGGGATCATCTATAGTGGAATTATCGGTTCTGTGACAGAAGTTATCGCCTATCGTTTCAATCTGGTTCAGAGTATGACAGCTTGGACCCAAGGCTCCTTCTCCATGATTCAGAATCATCAGTATGAATGGCTCTTTTTAGGCCTCATCATCCTGATAGCCGTTTGGAAATTATCCCAAACTTTTACCATCATGAATCTGGGCAAGGAAGCCAGTGAGAGTTTGGGGATTTCTTACTCCCTACTTGAAAAACTGGCTCTCTTTCTGGTTGCTCTAACGACTAGTGTCACCATGATTACCGTGGGTGGCTTACCTTTTCTCGGAGTTATTGTTCCCAATCTTGTTCGCAAGCGTTATGGAGATAATCTAAGTCAGACCAAACTTATCGTCGCACTGGTTGGAGCCAATCTAGTTCTGGCTTGCGATATCCTATCCCGAGTTCTGATTCGACCCTATGAGTTGTCTGTCAGTCTTCTACTAGGAATCATTGGTAGCCTCGTCTTTATCCTACTTCTATGGAGAGGGGGACGAAAAGATGCAGTTTAAAAGCAAACATACCAAACTCTTCTGCCTTCTCATTATTCTCGCCATCGGAGCTTGTCTTCTCTACTTTTGGCCCATCACTCACTTGTCAGCCTTTGCTTGGAAATTGCGTTCCCAAAAAATTGTCGTTTATCTCTTGGTAGCTATCGCGACTGGGATTTCGACCATTAGTTTTCAAACCCTGACGGAAAATCGTTTCCTGACTCCTAGTATTTTGGGAATCGAATCCTTCTACGTCCTACTACAAACTCTGCTACTGGTTTTTGAAAGCAAGTTTCTTCAACTTGACAAGTCTCCTATCTTAGAATTCCTAGTTTTACTTCTTGTCCAATCCCTCTTCTTCCTTGCCTTACAAGGCTACTTGAAGACACTAATGAAGCAAGACCTTGTCTTCATTCTGTTGATCTGTCTAGCCCTCGGAAGTCTCTTTCGAAATATCAGTACCTTCCTCCAAGTCCTGATGGATCCAAATGAATACGATAAACTGCAAAACAGTCTCTTTGCTTCCTTTCAACATCTCAACACTTCCATCCTAGCCATCGGTTCTCTAATCATCCTCGCTTTGACAATCTTTTTCTTTCAAAAAGCAGTCATTCTCGATGTCTTGCACCTGCAAAGAGAAACTGCTCAGATATTGGGGCTCAATGTTGAAAAAGAACAGAGAGAACTCCTCTGGGGTATCGTGCTTTTGACTTCAACGGCTACTGCCTTGGTAGGTCCTATGGCCTTCTTCGGCTTTATGCTAGCCAACCTCACCTACCTGATTGTCAAAGACTATCGGCACAAGTTACTCTTTATCGTAGCCATTCTGGTTGGATTTATTAGCTTAACCTTGGGGCAAGCCTTGATTGAACGAGTCTTTGCGCTGGAAATTCGCATCAGCATGATCATCGAGAGTGTAGGGGGGCTCCTATTCTTTATCTTACTCTACAGGAGGGCGCGTCAGTGAAACTGGAAAACATTGGCAAATCCATTCAAAAACAGGATATTTTGCAAGGTATTACGCTTGAAGTCAGCCCTCAGAAACTGACTGCCTTTATTGGTCCAAATGGTGCTGGAAAATCAACTCTCCTCTCCATCATGAGCAGATTGACCAAGAAGGATCAGGGAATTCTCAGTATCAAAGGTCGTGAAATCGAGAGTTGGAATTCGCAAGAACTAGCCCAAGAACTGACCATCCTAAAGCAGAAAATCAATTACCAAGCCAAATTGACGGTTGAAGAACTGGTCAGTTTTGGACGTTTTCCCTATAGTAGAGGACACCTGAGAGCAGAAGACTGGGAAAAAATCCAAGAAACTATGGATTATCTGGAACTGACCAACTTAAAAGACCGCTACATCGATAGTCTGTCTGGTGGACAACTCCAGCGTGTCTTTATCGCCATGGTACTTGCCCAGGATACAGACTTTATCTTGCTGGACGAACCGCTCAACAATCTCGATATCAAGCAAAGCGTCAGCATGATGCAGATTCTTCGACGACTAGTGGAGGAACTCGGCAAGACCATTATCATCGTCCTCCACGATATCAACATGGCCAGTCAGTATGCGGATGAAATTGTTGCCTTCAAGGACGGTCAAGTCTTTAGCAAGGGAAACACAAATCAAATCATGCAGGCTGACCTGCTCAGTCAACTTTACGAGATTCCCATCACGCTGGCTGATATCAATGGCAAAAAGATCTGTATCTATAGCTAGTAACATAGAAGCTCAAGTTAGAGAACCTTCAGTCTCTTAGTCAATAAAACCTAGAGACTCCCTAAATCGTTATCACATTTTAAAAAGGAGAAATCATGAAAACATCCCTTAAATTTTATCTCACTGCCCTAGTGGCTAGTTTCTTGCTCCTACTTGGTGCATGTAGTACAAACTCAAGCACTAGTACGACGGAGTCAAGTAGCTCTGCTCCAACAGAGGTAACCATTAAAAGTTCACTAGGTGTAGTCACACTTTCAAAAATCCCTGAAAAGATTGTGACCTTTGACCTCGGTGCTGCGGATACTATTCGCGCTTTAGGTTTTGAAAAGAATATCGTCGGAATGCCTATAAAAACTGTTCCGACTTATCTTAAAGACCTAGCTGGAAAAGTTAAAAATGTTGGTTCTATGGTTGAACCAGACCTAGAAGCCCTTGCTGCTCTTGAACCAGACCTAATTATCGCTTCACCACGTACCCAAAAATTCGTAGATAAGTTCAACGAAATCGCTCCGACTGTTCTCTTCCAAGCAGGCAAAGATGACTACTGGACTTCTACCAAGGCTAATATCGAATCCCTAGCAAGCGCCTTCGGTGAAACTGGTACACAGAAAGCCAAGGAAGAATTGGCCAAGCTAGACAAGAACATCCAAGAAGTCGCTTCTAAAAATGAAAGCTCTGATAAAAAAGCCCTTGCCATCCTCCTCAATGAAGGAAAAATGGCTGCCTTTGGTGCCCAATCTCGTTTCTCTTTCTTGTATCAAACTTTGAAATTCAAGCCAACTGATACTCACTTTGAAGACTCACGCCACGGACAAGAAGTCAGCTTTGAAAGTGTTAAAGAAATCAATCCTGACATCCTCTTTGTCATCAACCGTACCCTTGCCATCGGTGGGGACAACTCTAGCAACGACGGTGTTCTAGAAAATGCCCTCATCGCTGAAACACCTGCCGCTAAAAATGGTAAGATTATCCAACTAACACCAGACCTCTGGTATCTAAGCGGAGGCGGACTTGAATCAACCAAACTCATGATTGAAGACGCACAAAAAGGCTTGAAATAAGCAACTTCAAACTCAATTTAAGTAAAATTTTGACATGATAAAACGCATCCTATCAAGCTCACTCAAACCTGATAGGATGCGTTTTTATCATTTCACTAAAATATTTTTACCTAGCCTCATTTTTCTTCTTGATTCCGTTTAAGGGAAAAATGGTCTGGGACGTGGTCCTTACCTGTTTTCGACCAGGGATGGCAACGTAAAATCCGAGCCAAGCCCATCAAAACACCCTTGAAGCCATGTTTTTCAATAGCCTGAATCATGTAGTTGGAACAAGTCGGCTCAAAGCGACAAGAGGGTGGAAAGGCTGGCGAGATAAAACGTTGGTAAAAGCGCACAGGCGCTATTAAAATTCGTTTCATTATTTCTTGGTTACAGCCATGGTGTGTAGTTGGCTGATTTCTTTTTTATTAAGACGACGGGATTCACCTGGACGGAGTCCTGTCAAGTCTAGGTGTCCAAAACGTGTACGAGACAACTTATCTACTTGAAGACCGACAGCTTCAAACATCTTTTTAACCTGGTGGTTACGCCCTTCATGGATGGTCAACTGCACCACAGAGCGGTTTTTGACTGGATCCACTTTGAGAATCTCATAGACAGCCGGCTTGGTTTTCTTACCATCAATCTCCAGTCCACGGGTCAAGGGGCGGAGATTATCCTTATTGGCCACACCTTTAACACGCGCGACATAAACCTTGTCAATCTCATTACGAGGGTGAATCATTTCATCCGTAAAATCCCCGTCATTAGTCAAAATCAAAACACCTGATGTGTCCCAGTCTAAACGACCTACAGGGTAGATGCGCTCTTTCACGTTGGGCAAGAGGTCGACAACCGTCTTGCGGCCCTTGTCATCTGTCACACTGGAAATGACACCGCGTGGTTTGTTAAGCAGATAGTAGACCTTTTCTTCGTTGTAGATAGGTTGACCTTCAACTTCGACCTTGTCGCCTGACTTGATGGTCGTTGCTAGTTCACGTACCACTTGGCCGTTAACCGTCACCAAGCCTTGCTTGATCAACTCTTCTGCTTTTCTCCTACTGGCCACACCTGCGTGGGCAATATACTTATTGATTCTCATCTTCTTCTATCCTTTCACCAAATAATTGACTTTCTTGGGCTTGAATCTCAAGCTCATCAATCACTGGCAATTCTTCCAAATGATTTATCCCCATGTAATCTAGGAAATAATCTGTAGTAACATAGAGGTTGGGGCGACCCAACACTTCTTTTTTCCCGTCTTCTCGTATCAAGTCAAAGGCCTGCAACTTTGCCAAGGCCCCACTCGAGTTGACCCCACGGATGGCATCAATTTCTATCCGTGTGATGGGCTGCTTGTAGGCAATGATGGACAAGGTCTCAAGGGCAGCCCGAGATAAACTCTGGTTGATAGGTGCCTTAGAGTATTCCTTCAAAATCTCTGCAAATTGAGGCTTGGTCACCAATCTATAAGCGCCCCCTGTCTCAATCAGAGCCAAACTGGAATCTGAGTCGTTATCATACTTCTGAGCTAATTTTTCTAAACTCTGCTGGATGCCTGTCGGTGGCAGAGAGAGGAGTTCAGCTAACTGGCGGACCCGAATCCCATCTTCACCCGCTACAAACAAGAGCGCTTCTATTTTTGCTAAAGTACTCATCTTTCCTCTCTATCAAGTCTAGCTTTGGGCCACTTGACTTTCTTCCTTCTTTTCCATGAGATAAATATCTCCGAAACTTTCCTCTTGCACAAGAATCAGCTCCTGGGTTTTGATTAACTCTAGGGTTGCCAAAAAGAGGGTGATGACCTCTTGGAGATTCTGGGCTTCCTTAAACAAATCCTGCAAGCGCAATTGATCTCGTCCAGTCAAGGACTCTTTTACGATGACCATCATGTCCTCAATCTTATACTCATCCCGCAAGATAGTCGTGTGATTCTGTGCAAACTCCTCTTTTTTCTTGGCTAGGATATTTGAAAAAGCCAAAAAGAGGTCAATGGTCGTCTTGTCATGCACAAGCTCCGCATCTTCGTAAATCAACTCTGTCGGCGCTTTGGAATAATACTGGGCCCGATCTTGGTGCTTGGCTTCTAAGTGCTCCCCCAAGAGCTTGAACTTGCGGTATTCTTCGATTTGGGAAAGAAGATCCTGCTCTAGATCGTCCTCCAAGTCGGTCACTTCTGCTACCTTTGGAAGGAGTTTGCGGCTCTTGATCAGCATGAGCTGGCTGGCCATAACCATGTACTCGCCCGTCACTTCTAGACGCATGGCCTGCAGGGTTGAAACATAGGCTAGATACTGTTCAATGACTTCCGTAATGGGCACATCGTAGATATCCATCTGGTACTTAGAAACCAGGTGCAAGAGCAAGTCCAGGGGCCCTTCAAAATCTTTTAATTTAATATCCATTATCTATATTTTTCTAAGGTCAGGACTGTTTTTAATCCTAATTTTTTTGCAATTTCGTACAAATCGACCTTCTTTTCTATTTGTCTTAGAATGAACTGTTCCCGTAGGGCTTGGGCTGATAGTGCTGGAAAACCTTTCTCCTTGACAAAGGACTCTAGCTGGCGAAAGGCCCACTGACGAGAATAGGATTTCCCTCCCCTTTCAAAGATATAGGTCTGGCCCATCAAAGGTTCCAACTCTGAAAGCAAGGTTGTAGGAATGGTGACAATCCTCTGTTGGGAAGCCTTCTTGATTCGCAACACCTGAAAGTCCAGATTGACGTCCGCAACCTTGAGGGCTAAAATCTCACTCGGCAAGAGTCCCATTTCTAGGATTAAGAGAGCTAGCAAGCGACCCTCTGAATAGTCACTTTCTTGCCAAAAAGAGTCTAGGTTTAACAGTTCTGGCTTTGCCGTCTTCTTTTCAGCTTGTTTGGCTAATTCCAAACGATAAAAGCTATCCACTTCTCCTTTTTGATAGAGAAAGTAGAGAAATTGGTTACAGGCTGAAATCTTTCGCTTCTGGGCGCTGTTTTTTAGATTGGCTAGCTGGGCTTGGTAAATCTTGAGACTGGTCTCAGAAATCCGCTCTCCTACAATGTCTAAAAATTGCTCCAAATCATACTTATAGGACTGCTTGGAATTGGCAGACAAACCCTGCTTTCCCTCTAAAAAGTCTGAAATCCTCTCTCTCATTTGCATCGAATCTCATATTCCTTACTAAAGTCATGCAAGAGGGCATTGACAGCCTTGAGGATAGACTTGCGCGTGATAATCCCTTGGAAAATTCCTGACGCATCCACAACCGGCAAGAAGGACTCATCTACCAGCTTGTGCAAGACCTCCGTAATAGTAAAATCAGGCGAGACGACCGCTACGTCCGTTCTCGTCATATGAACGATATCCGTATCTGCCATGATTTCTTGACTCAAATCATGCTCCATCTGATAAGCCATAATATCTCTGAGCCCAATAGTTCCAACAAAGTGTTTTTCATCTGTCACAACAGGAACACGGGTATAGGTCATCTGACTAAGCAAGAGTGTCGCATGATCCGCATTGTGAGTATCAATCAACACAGCTAGATTTTTAGCAGGAGTCAAAAAAGTTTCTTCTTGCCCCAACAAGAAAGTCTCAAACTCCTTGGCAATCATCGGCTAAACTCCTTGGACAAGCCCGGATACACCTCATGGTCTCGTGTCAAAAAGTCCACTTTGAAATAACTGTCATCAATCTCCACACGAGCATAGAGACATTCTCTGATGGTCCCACGTGGTTGACTGATGGAACCTGGATTTAGAAAAAGAGTCTTGCCTTCCATCCAAGCACTTGGCACATGCAAGTGACCATAGAGGCAGATATCGGCCTCTTCCTCCTGAGCCCAGTAGTCCAACTTTTGAAAATTGAAATTAATGTCAAACAAGTGACCATGTGTTTGGATAATCTTGGTCGAACCAAGCTCAGTCACCAAACGTTCTGGGTAACCTGCATAGAAGTCCATATTCCCTTTAACAACACGGATGCCTTCCCAAAGGGGAGAATCAGGACGCAGTTCAGAATCGCCGTTATGAAAAACGGCATCAACTTTGCCTACATAGCGATCACGGATTTCTTCCACAATCAAGCTATCGCCATGAGAATCGCTCATTACAATGATGGTTTGCTTTGCCATGATGGAAATACCTCCAAAAGTTTCTTAACGGCTAAGGCACGGTGAGATTGACTATTTTTTTCTTCAAGGGTTAATTCAGCTGAGGACTTGCCTGTCTCTCCTACCAGGAAGAGAGGATCGTAACCAAATCCATTTTCACCCTTAGGTTCAAAGTTAATGTAGCCTGGCCAGTCTGCTTCAACAACCAAGCTTTCCTTGTTTGGACTGGCCACGACTAGGGTTGTATGGAATTGAGCCGAGCGGTCCTTGAGTTCAAAGACCATGGCCAATTCGTGCAAGAGTTTGGCATTGTTTTCACGGTCAGTAGCTCCCACACCTGCGAAACGAGCTGACCAGACACCTGGCAAGCCACCAAGGACATCGACTTTGAGACCTGAGTCATCTGCCAAAACCATCTTGCCCGTTAATTGAGAAATAGTTTCTGCCTTGAGGCGGGCGTTTTCTTCGAAGGTCATGCCTGTTTCTGCTACTTCAGGTAAGTCAGGATAGTCATTAAGATTTTCCACATCGTATCCTAACTTGTCAAAGATAGCTCGAAATTCCTTGGTCTTGCCCTCGTTACGAGTCGCAATCAACAAGGTTTCTCTAACCTTGTTTGTCTCAAAGAAGTCGTGAACATTGACCCCTTCTTTAGGCAATTCCACATACAAGAGTTGCCCATTTTCAACCAAGAGCAGGGCCCCTTGACGTTGAATGACTTCCAAGTTACGTCCCATTTCTTGGTTGAGGATATCTACCACAAAAGACAATAAACGGTAGCGAGAACCATAGCGTAAAACAGCAACTGAAATCGGGAAACCTCGTTCCTCGTCTCGAAAGATTTTGGCCAATCCAACCAGAGGGAAATCCAAGTCTTCATCAGTCAACGTCCGGACGCCACCAAAAATAGCATAGGACCCGACATACCAGTCCTGGTCATCCTTGTATTCATAAATTTTATTTGTCATAATTCTACATGCTCCACATGAATCTCTTTTTCCAGCCATTCTTCACCAATTTGTGCAAAACTTTGGCTGCTGGCTGTTGTGTAAAAACGGTGATGAAGTGGTCCAGCATCGCGACCACGATTGATTTCAAAATAATTGAGTAAGACTGAGATGTCCCGTACGCACTCTGCCCCACTATCAATGAGCTGAACCTTGGGTCCCATGACATTTTGAATAATGGGTCTGAGCAGTGGATAATGGGTACAACCCAAAATCAGGCTATCCACCTTTCCAACCAAGGGACGCAGGGTTTCATAGACCACTTTCTTGGTGACACTGGTTGACAGAGCACCAGACTCCACCAAGGGAGCAAACTTGGGACAGGCCAAACTCTCCACCTGTAAGTCCGGATCCAAATCATGGATTTTCTGACGGTAAATATCAGATTGTACCGTCATGGGAGTTCCAATCACTCCGATTTTCCCACCTTGACTGGACTTGATAGCTGCCGAAGCTCCTGGCAAAATCACACCTAGGACGGGAATGTCTAGTTGAGCCTTAATTTCTTCCCAGACGACCGCAGTCGCAGTGTTACAAGCAATGACAATCATTTTGACATCCTTGGTCAAGAGAAAGTTGACCAACTGCCAAGTATATTCACGAATTTGCTCAGCAGGACGGGGACCATAGGGCGCCCGCGCCGAATCTCCAATATAGACGATTTCTTCATGGGGAAGCTGGCGCATGAGCTCGCGCACAACGGTCAAGCCCCCGACACCCGAATCCAAAAAACCAATTGGTCGATTATCCATACAGTCTTCTTTCTAGTCTTTTTTCTGATTGATAGTTCATTATGATTACCGTTCCTTATGAACTGAATAATGACAGCCTAATCAATAACCATCTCTCTTAATCATAATCAAATATCAATAGAATGCAAGGAAAAAGTCTCACCCCTAAACCATAGCCAACATAGTGAGAAGTCTGGAATTTTCATCCCAGACTTTTCCTTATTTATTTTTTCTTTTTATTGTTAGCAAGGGCTGCTTTTTGTTGGCGGATGATTTGGTGGTAAACTTGTTGTACCTTAGCTTCGCTTGGTTTTTGACCATTTGCACTCAAAAGAGTACGAACTGCTTCAGCATTCAAACGTGGGTTGTCAGCGAATTCTTTTTCAATTTGCTTACGAACCAAGTACATTCCTCCAAGAGCTCCTCCTAGAAAAGCTAGCACAATCAATACAATTGCTAAAAGTAAATCCATCATTTTTCTCCTGTTTCTTTTTGAGTCTCTTTCATTATACCACAAAATAGCCACCCTGACCAGTTTGTTTTACGCTTTCAGAGATGGAATAGACAGCAAAAAGAACCCTGCTTTTATGCGAAAGAGGGCTCCTTACTAAGTTTAATTTACATAGATAGCCAGTGTCTGGTAAGGTTTGAGTAGAATTTTTTCAGACACTTCTGCATCTTCATAGTTTGAAAGCAAAATCTGTCTATTTTGGTAGGCTGCGGGTAAATCGATTTCCACTTCTGTGGCATAAAAATTATTGAGTACTAGTAACTTTTGATCCTCATACTGGCGTTCAAAAGTATAGACTTGTTTGCTATCTTCAAAGACTGGTTTGTAACTTCCTTCTGATATGATAGGCATTTCTTTACGAAGTCGAATCAAGTCTTGGTAGAAGGTGAAAATCGGGCCTTGGATTTCATTTTCTACATTGATGTGAGGGTAGGATTTTCCTGCCTTGAGCCAAGGTGTGCCTACTGTAAATCCTGCATTTTCCGAAGAATCCCACTGCATGGGAATTCGTGAATTATCACGCGACTTAGCCTGAATAATCAGGAAGGCTTCTTCCTGACTCTTCCCTTCCTCTAAGAGCATCTGATAAGCATTGATCGATTCGACATCCACATAATCAGCCATCGAATCATAGTCTGGGTCAATCATTCCGATTTCCTCCCCCATATAAATATAAGGTGTTCCACGAGAATTTCTATTTGTAGATTTTGCAAAACGTAAGAAATAAAAGACTGAGACACTAGATCTCAGCCTTTTTCTTTATCCCAAAACCAATTCATCACTGACTAGACTTTGACCACTATTTTTCTGGAAGAGATGCATGAGATCTTCAACTGTCAGATGCTTTTTCTCCTCTCCCTTGACATCCACCACTATCTTGCCTTGATAGAGCATAATGAGACGATTTCCGTACTCAATCGCATGGTTCATATCGTGGGTAATCATCAAAGTCGTCAACTGATGGTGTTCCACAATCTTTTGCGTCAAATCCATCACCATTTGACTAGTTTTCGGGTCAAGTGCCGCAGTATGTTCATCCAAAAGCAAAAGTTTGGGTTTTACCAGAGCTGCCATGACTAGGGTCAAGGCCTGTCTTTGTCCTCCTGAAAGGTATTGGGTATCCACTTTCAAGCGATTTTCAAGGCCAATATTCAACTCTTTCAAGGCCTCTTGGAACTGGATTCTCTCCTTCTCCTTCACGCCCCAACCAAGCCCTCTCTTCTGCCCACGTCTCAAGGCAATAGCCATATTCTCCTCAATCGTCAAACGAGAAGCTGTTCCCATCTTAGGATCTTGAAAAACACGGGCAATATCCTTGGCTCTCTTTCTTACACTAAGATTTTTAATGGATTTGCCTGCCAATAAAAGGTCCCCTTCATCCACCGATAGATTGCCAGCCAAGATATTCATCAAAGTGGATTTCCCTGCTCCATTTCCACCAATCACAGAGATAAAATCTCCCTCTTCAACCTCTAAGTCTAATCCTTTGAGGACATGGTTCTCATTGACCGTCCCTGCTTCAAAGGTTTTGTGAATATTTTCAAGTGTTAACAAACTTGCCATAACTTTCTCCTCCTATTCATTTCTCAGTTTCAAACCACGAATCTTTAATCTCTTTTGCAGTTCTGGTGCAAATAACACTAAGGCTAGCAAGATTGCATTAAAGAGACGTACCAGGTTTTGATCTAGATTTGGAATTTCATAGATATTTAAAATAATCAAACGGTAAACAATGGCACCGATTCCGATAGATAACAAGCGACCTCCAATGGTCAAGTCGTGTATCAAAACTTCTGCAATAATAACTGCACTCAAACCAACAACGATGGTTCCTGTCCCAGAGGTTACGTCTGAAAATCCATCATTTTGAGCGAACAAGGAACCACACAGGGCAATCAAACCATTTGAAATCATGTAACCAACAATCTTCATGGTGTCTACATTGACCCCATTAGCCTCACTCATCGGAATATTGTCCCCAGTCGAACGCAAGACCAATCCAATCTCCGTTTTCATCAAAAGAGTCAAGACCAAACAAACAAGTAGGAGACAGGCCAAACTGAATGAGAAAACAGCTTCTTCATTTGTCAGCCCCAAGCTCGCCAATTGTTTAAAGACAGTTGAAGAATCTCCCAAGGAAAGGTTGGGCACACTGCCCATGATTTTAATATTGATTGAATAAAGCCCTGTCAAGGTCACAATCCCTGTCAAGAGAGCTGGGATTTTCATCTTGGTGTGGAGCATTCCTGATACAAGACCAGCTACCATACCTGCCAGCAAAGCAAGTAAGGTCGCAATCCAAGGATTTGTCCCTGCCTGTATCTGCGATACAACGACAGCTGCCCCCAAAGGAAAGGCTCCTTCAGCAGTCATATCCGCAATATCCAAAATACGGAAAGTCAAGTAAACTCCAATGGCCATAATCGACCACAACAAACCTTCTGATAAACTAGATAATACAAAACTCATCTTAAACCTCCCTATTCCTTGCTTTCCAACTTACTAATATCAATTCCTAGTGCATCTGCTATTTCTTGATTTGTATGCAATTCCAGTTTTTCAGGCAACTCAACTGCTATATTTTCTGGCTTCTCACCTTTTAAGACACGAACCAGCATTCTTGCTGTCTGACGTCCCAATTCTTCATAATTGGTTCCGTAGTTATACAAGCCACCAACAGCAATCATTTCTGTTGAACCACCAAATACTGGAACCTTGTGTTTAATAGAAACCTGCTTGACTGTTTCCATGGTTGATGAAATGATATTATCCGTTGGTACAAAAACCATATCCACCTCTGCCATCAAACTCTCTGCTGCCGCTTTGACATTGTTACTGTCCAAGATTGTTTTTTCAACAACGGTAAAGCCTTTTTCTTCCAGAAGTCGCTTAGCTTCATCCTTTTGGACAACTGAGTTTGGCTCGCTCTGAGTATAGAGGATTCCAATTGTTTTAGCTTTTGGCAACACTTTCTTTATCAAATTGATTTGGGTTGAGATAGCATCTGATGACTGATCACTTGTTCCAGTTACATTGCCCCCAGGATGCTCTCTTGACTCTACCAACTTGGCACTGACAGGGTCTGTTACAGCTGAAAAGATAACCGGTGTCGTTTGTGTTGTATTAGCCAAGCTCTGAGCAGAAGGCGTTGCGATAGCTAGAACGACATCACTAGATTCTGCTAGTTGCTGGGAAATCGTTTTTAGGTTTCGTTGTTCTCCCTGTGCATTTTGCAAATCAATCTCGATATTTTTCCCTTCAGCATAGCCTTGCTTGGCAAGCTCATCCACAAACCCTTCTCTAGTAGCGTCTAAGGACTGGTGGGTAATAAATTGCGAAATACCGATACGAAACACATCTTTTTTCTTATCTGCCTTCAACTGATGCAAACTAATCAGAGAGGTCAAGAGAATCCCCACTACCAAGAGAGGGGCTAGTAATTTTCGAACAACTTTCATAATGAAACTCCTTCTCAGAAAAGATAAAACAAAAAACCGCCTAGATAATATCTAAACGGATGCTTGAAATAAGCTAACAAGTTACAACTTAGCTAGTCCATTTAGATATTCATCTATATGGACCACAATCAAAAATCTTAGCCACATAGATACAAACAAATTGCTTGAACTGTTTGCATCCATGGTGACATGTCTACAAACACTATCTAAAGTAGCTAAAGTAAAAGTTTTGATTCATCGTTACAGCTTGTCTCTTATTCATTTCTTTTTCTGCTTTCTTTTTTGATGTTTCCTATCTTACCACCTTTTTCATCAGCTGTCAAGAATATTTCAGAATTTTTTAAAATTTTTCGAAAATTCTTTCAGGATACTTTCAAAGATTTTTTCAAATCAGTCCAACAAAAAAAGGTTTATAATTCCCATAAAAATTGATATGGAAATTATAAAACCATTATTAGTTTAACCCTTGTTGGTAACGCGCTAATTCGGCTTGGTTAGCCCAAACATAGTGACCTGGACGGATTTCTACCATAGATGGCTTATCAGTCTCATAGTCGTGTTGACTTGGGTCGTAAACCTTCAAGACCTTCTTACGTTCCAAGATTGGATCTGGGATTGGTACCGCTGAAAGCAAGGCTTGAGTATATGGGTGGATTGGATTGTTAAACAATTCTTCTGTTTCTGCAACCTCTACAATAACACCCTTGTAAATAACTGCGATACGATCTGAAATAAAGCGAACGACAGACAAGTCATGGGCGATGAAGAGATAGGTCAAACCAAGTTCTTTTTGGAATTTTTTGAGCAAGTTCAAGACTTGAGCACGCACAGAAACGTCCAAGGCTGAAATGGGCTCATCCGCAATAACAAAGTCTGGTTGCATGACCAAGGCACGGGCAATACCGATACGTTGACGTTGACCACCTGAGAATTCATGAGGGTAACGAGTCAAGTGCTCAGCAAGAAGCCCCACTTCACGGATAATATTTTTAACTTTCTCTTTACGTTCTTCTTCATCCTTGAACAGATGATGATTGTAAAGACCTTCAGAAATAATATAATCAACAGTCGCACGTTCATTCAAACTTGCGGCAGGATCTTGAAAAATCATCTGGATACGACGAATCAATTCTGCAGCTTGTTCACGCGATTTCTTACCATTAATCTTTTGACCATCAAAAATGATATCCCCATTACTTGTATCATTAAGACCGATGATGGCACGACCAATAGTTGTTTTCCCACTACCTGACTCACCTACAAGCGAGAAAGTTTCTCCCTTGTTGATAAAGAAGTTAGCATTTTTAACTGCGACAAACTTCTTACTTCCTTCACCGAAGGAAATTTCTAAATCTTTGATTTCTACTAATTTTTCAGACATTTCCTTCCTCCTAGTCAGCCAGATGGGCAAATCCCATTTTTTCACGAATCTTATCATGGAGATTTGCAATCACAGCTGGTTTTTCTACTTTTGGAGCATCCTCATGAAGTAGCCAAGTTTTAGCCCAATGTGTCTCTGATACTGAGAATTGAGGAGCTTTTTGTTCGAAGTCAATTTGCATTGCATAGTCAGAACGCAAGGCAAAGGCATCCCCTTTCAGGTCAGTATAAAGTGACGGAGGTGTTCCTGGGATTGAGTAAAGATCCCCTTTATCATCAGCAAGCTGAGGCAAGCTAGACAAGAGACTCCATGTATATGGATGGCGAGGGTCATAGAAGACTTCCTCAACAGTTCCATACTCAACGATTTCTCCTGCATACATAACCGCTACCTTATCTGCAATACTTGCCACCACACCAAGGTCGTGGGTGATAAAGATTGTTGTGAAATGGTACTCGTTTTGTAAAGATTTCAACAAATCAATAATCTGAGCTTGGATGGTCACATCCAAGGCAGTCGTTGGCTCATCACAAATCAAGACATCAGGTCGGCAGGCAAGAGCAATCGCAATAACGATACGTTGACGCATTCCTCCAGAATATTGGAATGGGTATTCATCAAAACGTCTATCTGCATCTGGAATCCCAACCTTATTCATGTAGTCAATGGCCAATTCTTTCGCTTCTTTAGCTGTTTTGCCTTGGTGTTTTACAATAACTTCTGTAATCTGACTACCAATTGTTTTAATTGGGTCCAAACTAGTCATTGGATCTTGGAAGATAGTCGCAATCTTAGCGCCACGAATTTGTTCCCAATCCTTGTGAGAAGATAAAGCTGTCAAATCTTGACCACGGTAGTCAATGCTACCTTGGGCAATGCGACCATTTTCTTCAAGCATACCTGTGAAAGTCTTTGTCAAAACAGATTTTCCTGATCCTGACTCACCTACCAAGGCTAATACTTCTCCTTCAACTAGTTCAAGGGAAACGCCGCGAATGGCTGTCAATACTTTGTCACGAACGTCAAATTCCACGACAATATCGCGAGCAGTCAAAATTACATTTTTTTCTTTTGTCATTTCTACTCCTATCTATGTGTACGTGGATCACTAGCATCCGCTAAGTTTTGACCAACTACGAAAAGGGATAAGGATACCAAGACAAGAGTTGTCAATGGAATCCAGAAGAGGTATGCATTTGTCGTTACGTTCTGAGAGTAATCTGAAATCAAACGACCTAAACTTGGAACTGTAATCGGCAATCCAAGTCCAAAGAATGAAAGGAAAGCTTCGTATGAGATAAAGGCTGGAAGCATTTGAGATGTCGTCGTAACGATAACAGATACCAATTGTGGCATAATGTTTTTTACAACAATCTTAAAGGTTGGTGTTCCAAGTGTACGTGAAGCAAGGTTATACTCCAAGTCACGATAACGCATGATCTGAATACGAATTGAGTAAGCAATACCAATCCAAGTAGTCACACTCATAGCAAAAATCAGATTCCAGAATCCAGCTCCGATTGAGTAAGTCAAGACAATGACAATCAAAAGAGATGGGATGTTTGAGATGACATTATAAACTTCCATCATCACACGGTCAACTGATTTTGAAATTCCCCAAATACCACCGACAAAAACACCGATAACCAAGTTAATCACTGTCGCAATCACAGAAATGAGGATAGAGTTACGAGCTCCGAACCAGACACCGTCAAAGAGAGATTTACCGTTACTGTCTGTACCGAACCAATGCTCAGCATTTGGCTTGATATAACGAGCACTAAAGTCGTTTACTTTGCTGACATCATTGAAATCAAACTTAGAAAACATTGGGTAGATGAAACTCATCAAAATGATAGCTACCAAGATTCCCAACATGACTACAGTTGATTTCTTCTTCATAAATTGTCTAAACACTGAACCCCAGTATGAATAAGCTGGCGCATCAATGGCTTCAGAGGCAAAATCGTCACGTTTTACAAACTGAAATTTTTCTTTATCGATTGTAGACATTATTTGCCTCCTTTCTCAGTCAATTTAATACGTGGGTCAATAATAGTCATCCAAATATCTCCCAAAAGAAGTGAGAAGATAGAAATACATGTAAAGATGAAGACAAGACCTACGACCATAGAGTTATTAGATGCTTTTACAGAGTCAATCAACATTTTACCCATACCTGGGAAGGCGAAGACTGTTTCAGTAAGGGTTGCACCACCGATAACCCCGATAACAGCACCAGGAATCCCTGAAACCAGCGGAACCATGGCATTTTTAAAGATGTGTTTGTTTGAAATTTCTTTTTCAGACAAACCTTTTGCACGAGCAAAACGAACAAAGTCCTGTGATTGCAAGTCAATCATGTAACGACGAATCCAAATAGCGGTACCAGGAGCACCCAATAAACCAAGGATAACTGCTGGTAAAACATACGAACGCCAATCTCCAGCACCCAAGATAGGGAATGAATCTGGAAGACCAATTGATGATCCAATCAAACGAACAATGTAAACCAAAGCAATGGTTGGAAGAGCCATCAAGAAGGTCAAAGCCCCTGTTGAGAAGCTATCAATCCAAGTGTTCTTGAAGCGAGCCATAGCTGAACCAAGTGGCACGGCAATCGCATAAGAAATCACCAAACCGATCAATCCAACGATTGCAGAGCTAGCAATCATAGAAGGATATTGGTAGTTGCTTTCAGTTGCAGTATATGGGTCATCTTTCCCATAGTTAGCTACTTCACGAGAATCAGCCTGACTAGGCGATTTGTAGGTTCTTGAGTAGATATTAACTGAAGATGTTTTCTTACCAGTTGGGAATTGCACTTCTGATGTCTTAGTTTGACCTTGTCCTTGTGTGATAACTTGAAGCACAGGAGTATTAGCATAAGTTGGATATGAATCACCCAAATTCAAGTTCACAAAGTTTTGGTGAACAAATGGGAACTGACTATTGAAGTACAAGAGGTACTTGTGTTTAGTCCCTGAACCTACCAGAGACCAGCCGATAGCGGGATCATTTTCAAAACGCAAATAACGCTCCAAATTTGGATTTTCTGGGTCCTGAATCTTGTTTGTGTGGTCGATATCAAGCAAGTTTGCATAGAATTTAAACACACGTTCAAAAATTGGAATTTCACGTGTAGCGTAGAATTGGCCACTTTCAGTAAATTCTCCCAGGGTCCAACCATGACCGATTTGTTTGATGTATTTTTCATAGATAGCCTTGTTGGTATCATTGGCTTCAACTGTTACAGAAGCATCCATCTGGCTAGCTTTTTCTTGCAACTCTTTGGTATCGTAGTACTCGATATAGCCCATACGCTCATAAACGGTATTCTCATAGTTATCACGTTTATCAGCAGTTGTAGCAATCTTGTTATAGTTGGTATCCTGTTTGAAAATCAATTTTCGAGGAACCATTGTATAGATAATCGTGTAAGTCAAGGTTGTTACTAAGAAGATAGAAACCAATGACCGCAAAACACGCATAAAAATATATTTTTTCATATCATTTCCTTTAAAAATCCCAAAAGAACCTTCTCCTCATGGAGAGAAAGTTCTATTGAAAATTATTTACTTCACATGACTTGCCAATTCTTTTTGAACTTTTTCGTTTGATTCTTTTTTCTCTTTAATCCATTTCTCACGAGCTTGTTCATAATCAGCCTTTGTTACAACTTTGTCTTGTAACTGAATATATTTGAAGTAGAGATTTGAACCTTTGTCTCCAGATTGGCTATAAGAAGCTGAGAATGGTACAACA
The DNA here is from genome assembly GCF_046352925.1 of Streptococcus sp. KHUD_011. Lineage (GTDB taxonomy): Bacteria > Bacillota > Bacilli > Lactobacillales > Streptococcaceae > Streptococcus. The sequence continues at coordinate 1,640,501 of NZ_CP157578.1, forward strand.
CGAGAAATGAATGGTGCAGCACCACTAGAAGACATAGCTGGTAAGAAGAGTGAACTGTCTGTCAACCAAGCTTGAGCAGCAGCATATTTTTCATAACGTTTGTTAAGATCACTTGTTTCTTTTCCAGCTTCATCAAGCAATTTATCGTAATCTTTCACACCAACTTTAGCTGCAGCTGCATTTGATGGGTCATCATACCCCATATAAGTTTTCGTTTGCTCACTATTAGTTGATTTAAGGATATCAAGGTAAGTTGATGGATCTTCATAGTCAGGATTCCATCCAACCGCACCTGAAAGATCCCAATCCTCAGCTGCCGCATTAGCAGCATAATAAGTCGCATTAAAGAATTCATCTTTAGAAATTTGTTGAATATCGATGACAACATTTTCTTCGCCTAAAACTTTTTCAACTGATTGTTTGAACGACTGAATCCGTGCGACAAAGTTTTTAGAGGTTTGGTCTACTGGAACATCCAAGTGGATAGGGAATTTCACACCTTCTGCTTCCAGAGCAGTTTTAGCTTTAGCAAATTCTGCTTTAGCTTTGTCAGCGTTAAAGAGACCGTCTTGACCATCAGCAAAGTTTACATCTTTCCACTCATCTCCATAAGTCTTAACTTTTTCAGCAACCAAGTCACCGAAAGTTTTTTCGCCTGCAGTCACAAAGTCTGGTTTCACAAATAAATTACGAACTGCGAGAGGAGCACCTTCTTTACCGTTAACTTGAGCAGAATAACCTGTACGGTCAAAGGCAAAGTTCAAGGCTTGGCGGAAGTCTTTGTTAAGAAGAGCTTTCTTAGTAGATGTTTTCTCTTCATCTGTCGTTTTAGATGTATATTTGTAATTTTGTCGATCGATATTTACACCTAAACCTCCAATACCAGCTCCTGACGGAGTGTAGAAAATATTATCCTTGTATGACTCCTCTACCTTTGAGAAGTTTGAACTTGTTGGGTAAAGACGAGCAAAACTATAAGCTCCACTTGTAAAGTTACGCTCAAGTGATTCTTGGTCCGAACCATCAAAATATGCAAGTGTTGCTGTATCTAAATGAACATTCTCTTTATCCCAGTACTGCTCGTTCTTAGCAAATTCGATAGAAGATTTAGCAGTCAAACCTTTAAGCAAGAAAGGTCCATTATATAGCAATGATGTAGGATCTGTCGCTTTAGCAAAATCAGAGCCTTTTGATTTTTCAAATTCTTCGTTTAATGGCCAGAAAATTGAATAAACCATCTTAGAGTTCCAGTAAGGTTCTGGTTGGTTCAAAGTATACTCAAGAGTATAGTCATCAACCGCTTTAACACCTACTGTAGAGAAATCTTTTGAATTCCCAGCCAAATAATCAGATAAACCTTTAACAGAAGTTTCAGCTAGATATAGAGCTTCTGATTTCTTATCTGCCGCATGTTTCAATCCATTCACGAAGTCTTTAGCAGTCACTTCGGCATATTCTTCACCATCGGATGTCATCCATTTGACACCTTTACGAATTTTGTAGGTATATGTCAATCCGTCTTTTGATACAGACCAGTCTTCTGCAACCGCAGGAGTCAAATTCCCGTATTTGTCATTTGTGAAGAGGCCATCGATCCCGTTTGAAGTAGCCACTTTCGTACTCTCTTTTCCAGAGATAAGATAGTCCAATGTTTCTGGATCAGCTGAATAGACATAGCCATAGGTCTTTGGAGCTGTCGAATCAGATGATTTTGAATTCCCACAAGCCACTAACACACCCGTCGCAAACAAAGCAACTCCTGCTGCAACAAATACTCTACTTTTTTTCATTTATTTACTCCTCTTATAAAGTATAGGTTATCATCAATTATATCATAGATTTCAAGAAAAGTAAACGAATTTTCAGAATATTTAGGCTTATTGACACAAAAAATCTGAAAAAGCTATTGACTGAAAATCATTTTCAAGGTATAATAATAAACGTTAAGGCGGTATAGCCAAGTGGTAAGGCACGGCTCTGCAAAAGCTTGATCGTCGGTTCAAATCCGTCTACCGCCTTCTATAACTTGATTTATCAGGTTTCAAATGAACAGAAAGCCCAATTTAAAGGGCTTTTTTCTTTTTCTTCTGATAAATACATATAACTGACAAAAATTTTTGGAGCGAATTTGGGGCAAACTTCTTTTTAGGAGAAAATTTTTTGAAATAAACTGAAAAAAGCTTCGTCACGCCTGGTGACAAAAGCCTCTAGTTTACTCTGTTTCTTCTTCTATTTCAACTTCGGTAATTTGGACTTTTACCTTGGTAACACGTCCATTTTTTACCTTATCATTGGTTAGGATAAGCTGTTTGTTTTGGCTGACCAATTCATAGCTGAGTTTCTCAGTCGTTGGAATGGTCCCAACTCCTGTCAAATAATAACCAGCAATAGTATCAACGTCATCACTTTCCAGTTCAACATCAAAGTAGTCATTAAAATCATTGAGATTCATGGTGCCTTGAACAATATAAGTATCTTCTCCGATTTGATGAACTTCGATTTCTGCCTTATCTGTTTCGTCATCGATTTCCCCAACGATTTCCTCTAAGAGGTCTTCAAGTGTCACCAAACCAGCCATCCCACCGTATTCATCTAGCAAGATTGCCATTTGTCTTTGGGTATTGCGCAATTCTTTTAGCAAGTCATCCACAAAAATAGTTTCAGGAACAAAAAGTGGATCTTGTAAAATTTTCTTCCATACAATATTGTCAAAACCGTCCACAAAGCCCGCATTAAGGAGACTCTTGGTGTGAATAATCCCAATCACGTTATCCTTGTCTCCATCATAGACAGGGATACGAGAATAATTTTGTTTTAAAATACTTTGGATGATGGTTTGACTATCATCCTGAATATCGACCATAAAGGCATCCGTTCGAGGAACCATGACTTCTCTGGCCATCAGTTCATCTAGTGAAAAAATCCCTTGTAACATCTCAATTTCGTCAGCATCTAGTGTTTCTTCACTATTTGTCAACATGTACTCAATTTCATCACGGGTCATTTTTTCGTCAGCATCGTCAAAGGTCATCGGAGTCAAGCGACTCAAGAGATTGGTAGATGCAGATAAGAGCCAAACAAAGGGACTAACTAGTTTCCCCAGCCCAATGATAACTGGCGCTGTACGAATCGCCAAGGCATCCTTTAGATTAAGAGCGATTCTCTTAGGATACAATTCCCCAAAAACGATGGAAATATAAGTCAAAAATGCTAAAGATAGAAAACTTGCAACGGCATAAGCTGTTTCGCCATTTCCAAGCCAAGATGCAATTTCTCGTCCCAGAGTGTCTGCCAAACTCGCCCCAGATAAGATCGTAATCAGGGTAATCCCTACTTGAATGGTTGATAAAAAGTGGTTAGGATTTTCTAGTACCTTCAGCAGACGAATATAGCGTCTATCTCCTTCTTCTGCCTTTTGTTCAACCCGTGCACGATTAAGAGAAACCATGGCCATTTCTGTGGCTGAGAAAAAGGCATTTAACACCGTCAAGATAAACAATAAAACAAATTGTAGCAACAAATTCTGACTACTTGGGTCTTCCATAGTTCTTCTCCTAAAATAGTATCTTATCCTTTATTATATCACAAAATATAGTCCAATACATATTATTTTTTCTCATACTCTTCGAAAATCTCTTCAAACCACGTCAGCTTTATCTGCAACCTCAAAGCTGTGCTTTGAGCAAGCTGCGGCTAGCTTCCTAGTTTGCACTTTGATTTTCATTGAGTAACAGTATCTATTGTAGCCCTGCTTAAACTAGTAAGAAAGAACTCCTATATCGACAAGTGACATAGGAGTTTATTTTGTATTTTACTGAGTAACAGTCACTTCTCCAGTTCTGTAATCCAGTTGAAGCCCCTTTTGAACATTGGGAACTAGAACATTAAATTCCAATTCTCCGTCTGAAGACTTGGCTTCAATCTGTGAAGCTGAAGGTACTAAATCCTCGTTTGAAGCATAATAAAGGGTTACACGGTAACGGACACGCTTGTTTTGGTCCAAGGCTTTACGTACCAGGCTTTCATAGTAGTTTTGCCCTGTCGAATCCTCAGCTTGCGCCTGATTTGCCCAGGCTGTCTGAACAGCAATGTTTTTAGGATTGCTTGTAGAAGCATCAAAACCATCCAAGCCACCGATCAAGGCATAGCCTAACAAGTGACCTCTATCGACCGCATGGGTATAAGTACCCTTTAGATTCTTAACCTGATGCCAGCCTGGAGGAGTCCATGAAGTCGAACCATTCCCAGTTTCTTCACGATTCTTGTACTGACGAGTAGCCTTAGACAAGAGGGCATTTGCTACGGTTGGCACTGTTTCCTTGCCCACTGTCTTTGTTTTATTATCAGCGTAGGGCTTACTTGAAACCTTGGCATCTAGATTTGTTTTATTACCATTGACGATAAAAGCACCTGAGCCATTCCACTCCAGACTCCCTTTTATTTGACTCTTGACTGCGTCTGTCAAGACACTTTCTGCCAATGATTGACTAGGAGCTTCAGACGCTTGTTTTTTCTGACTAACCTTTGTTTTAGGACTATTAGCTGTCGACTGCATCTGCTTGATATAATAGCTTCCCGCAGATAAAAGCAATAACACTAGTAGTCCGATCAGTGTCTGTCTTGTTTTTTTATCCATTTTTCTCCTTATCTCTAGAAAAAGACTGGTTCTCCAGCCTAATTTCCTGTAAATTTATGAATCAATTCCTGCCATTTTGCTGGAGACAGGATAGCCCATGGATCTTGACCCTTGCCCAAGATTCCATAACCTACCATTAAGCCGATACCTAGGGCTAGAGCACCTAAAAACAGTACCAAAATGACTAGAAGTAAACGCTTGATTACGTAGCTTGATTTCTTATTCATCTTCATCACTTGCCTCAATCCGCTGAATCTTAGCACCTAGCTGTGCCAACTTCTCATGGAAACGGTAGTAACCTCTATCCAAGTGAACCAATTTACCAACTACAGTTTTTCCTTGTGCTACCAAACCTGTCAAAATCAAGGCAGCACTGGCACGAAGGTCAGTTGAAAGAACTTCTGCCCCCTGCAAAGGTTGACCACCAACAATACGAGCTGTATCACGGATAATCTCAGAGTGCAAGCCCATGCGACGCATTTCTTCTAGATGTTGGAAACGATTTTCGAAAACTGTCTCCACCATAGTTGATTCCCCTTTTGCGACGGTCATCAAGGCTGTAAATTGGGCCTGCATATCCGTTGGAAAACCTGGGTGGGGCAAGGTTTTCACATGAACAGCTTTTAAATTTTCTAGTTGAGATCGAACTCGAATTCCTTCAGACTCCTCTGTCACTTCCACTCCCATTTCAAGCAATTTGGCAATCAAGGGACGGTTGTGCTCCCAGACAGCGTCTTTAATCAAGACATCACCACCAGTCATGGCAGCAGCTACCATAAAGGTTCCGGCTTCGATACGGTCTTGGACTACATTGTGAGTCGTACCATGAAGTTTCTCAACACCTGTAATGGTAATGGTCTCTGTACCAGCCCCCTTAACCTTAGCTCCCATTTCATTGAGGAGAATGGCTAGGTCCACAATTTCAGGCTCACGCGCAGCATTTTCAATCACTGTCACCCCATCAGCCAGAGTCGCTGCCATCATCAAGTTCTGAGTAGCACCAACACTTGGGAAATCCATATAGATATGAGCTCCATGTAAGCGATCAGCCTTGGCTTCGATATAACCAGCTGTCTGACTAATCTTAGCCCCCATAGCTTCTAGACCTTTCAAATGAAGATCAATAGGGCGGCTACCAATCGTACAACCACCTGGCATGGATACCTTGGCATGGCCTACACGGGCAAGGATTGGCCCCAAGACAACGATAGATGCGCGCATCTTGCTGACATATTTGTAAGGAGCTTCCTCAGTGATATCGCCAGTCGCGTCCACCTCAACAAGATGATCTTCTTCATTAAAATCCACCTTGGCATTTAAACCACGAACCACCTGATTCATAGTGAAAACATCTGACAAGATAGGAACGTTCTGCAAAACAGTCTTTCCTTCACTTGCTAGAATTGTCGCTGCCAACAAGGGTAAGACTGCATTCTTTGCTCCTTCGATCGTAACACTTCCTACCAGACGATTATCGCCACCTTGAACCACAATTTTTTCCATACTTATTTCCTTTACTCTTGATTTTATAATAATCCTCTAAACGCTTCTTGCCACAACTGATATAGGCTGATAAAGAAAGAACTCATGATGTAGCCCATTACAATGCTAAAAAAGGCTACTAGTAAACGAACTTTTCCTGTATTCTCAGCTGTCACTTTTAAAACCTTTTCCCATCGAACAAGATCCTTTAAAAGGTAAAAACTCACGTAAATAAAGAGCATGTGACTGCTTAGAGTGAATAATAATTGAACCATTTGACTATTATACCATCTTCTCTGTTTGTGCGCTAGTTTGGAAACTTAACTTAAAACTAGGGATTGTTTTTCAAGTAATCAATTGCATCTTGTAGGGTTTTAACTGGCACGATTTTCATATCAGTCTTGATTGTTTTGGCTGCTTCTAGGGCTGTTTGGTAGTTGTTTTTCGCATCCGGATGCGCTTTTTGTTCTTCTTCACTAACAGGGTTATCTGGGGCAAAGAAAATCGCGGCACCTTCTCTAGCCGAAGCTACAACTTTTTTATCAATACCTCCAATGTCCCCTACATTACCATCGCGGTCAATGGTTCCTGTACCGGCAACGATACGACCATTACGAAGACCAGGGTCAGCTATTTGGGTATAGATGGCCAGACTAAACATGAGTCCTGCACTTGGACCCCCGATACCGGCTGTTGAAAAGCGAATTGGGACATCACTGGTCACTTCCGTACGGTCAATCAAACCGATTCCAATCCCATTTTTGCCATTTTCCAAGGTGATAATCTTACCTTCTGCAGACTTGGTTTGCCCATCCTCTTCATAGGTGACCTTGACGGAGTCCCCTAGTTTTTGAGAATTGACGTAATCAATCAAATCTTTGGAACTATCAAAGGTCTGATCATTGACTGCTGTGACCGTATCAGAGATGTTAAGAATCCCTTTAAAGGTCGAATTATCCGTCACAGTCAAAACATAAACCCCAAGATATTTGAGTTCGATATCTTTACCAGCTGTTTTTAGCCCTTGATACTTGGCCATGTTTTGCGATGTTTGCATGTAGAATTGATTGATCCGCATAAATTCAACATCGGAAGAACCACCTGTAGTCTCCTGAGCACTACGAATATCTGTAAAAGGCGTCAACCATGCATAAATCATATGAGCTAAAGTGGCATGCTGGACACCAACCGTAACGAATTGATAGGCACCAGCTTCCTTATCTTCTGTGTCATTTACTTTAAGGACTTGGCGAATATCTTCTGAACCGCCTGGAACCTCTATATAATAGGGCAAGGGCACTACAAACGCCAAGAAAGTCACAATCAAGGCCGCAATGACGTATAAGGGCCATCTAATCTTTTTTTTCATTTCTTATTTCCTCCAAAATACTATCAGGAACATAGCCGGCAATATCCTGACCAAACTTCAAAAGTTCTCTAACACCTGATGAACTGAGATAGAGATGTTCAGGTCGACTATGTAAATAAATGGTCTCTATATCAGGAGACAGTTGATGGTTGTAGTAATCAAAACTGGCTTCATATTGCAAATCCGACGCATTTCTCAAGCCTCGCACTAGACAAGTAGCCCCCAGTCTTTTTGCAACATCAACCACCAATTCATCATGAGAAAACACGACTTCAACATTCCCCATATGTTCCAAAGCCTTTTCTAGTCCCCGTTTACGATTTTCAAGAGGGAGAAATCCTTGTTTATGGGGATTGAAAAAAATACCGACATAGAGCTTATCAAAGAGTCTGCTCGCCCGTTCAATCATATCCAGATGCCCATTTGTCATCGGATCAAATGAGCCTGTGAATAAGCCAATCTTATCTGACATAAACTGTCACCTTACTAATTCCATAAATTTTTTCCTTCCAGATACCCAGGCAGGCAATTTCTTCTGGAAGTTCGACGGCCTTATCCGTCTCACACACGACCATGACATCTTCAGAAAAAAGCTCTTTCTCATCCATTTTTTCAATATCTGCTACGATTTGTTCCTTGGCATAAGGAGGGTCTAAGAAAATGAGGTCAAATTCCCCAGATACCTGTTCCAATGCCCTCTCTGCATCCATCTTGAGGAATTGAAATTTTCCAACTTCCTTGGTCATCTGAATATTTTCAGCCACGATGGCCTGAGCCTTACGGTCTCGCTCCACCAAAACAGCACTGGACATGCCACGCGATACTGCCTCGATAGATAAACCACCACTACCTGCATAAAGGTCCAAGACTCGTCCACCTTCAAAGTAGGGACCAATCATGTTAAAAATAGCTCCCCTAACCTTATCCGAAGTAGGTCTTGTCGTCTTTCCTTCTAGTGTCTTGAGGGGACGTCCCCCATAGATTCCTGATACGATTTTCATACCGTTTATTATACCAAATTATAGGCAAAAAGAGAAAGAAAACCGAACCTTGCGGTTCGATTCTCTACAAAATATTTTCGTAAGTATCGCGGACTTCTTGAGGCCAAACACTTGTTTGCACTTCTCCGATGTGTTTCTTGCGAAGTAGGAACATGGCCATACGAGATTGTCCAATTCCCCCACCGATTGTCAATGGGAATAGGCCATTCAACAAAGCCTTGTGCCATTCCAATTCCAAGCGGTCTTCATCACCTGTGATGGCAACCTGACGGCGAAGCGTTTCTTCATCTACACGGATTCCCATAGAAGACAACTCAAAGGCTCCACCTAGAGATTCATTCCAGACAAGAATATCACCATTTAGACCCTTGTAGCCATTTTCAGACTCACTTGTCCAGTCATCGTAGTCTGGTGCACGTCCATCGTGCGGTTTACCGTCTGGTAATTCACCACCAATACCAATCAAGAAGACAGCACCAAATTCTTTACAGATAGCATTTTCACGTTCTTTCGGTGTCAAGTCTGGGTAGCGTTCTACCAACTCTTCTGTGTGGATAAAAGTGATTTGTTTTGGCAAGATTGATTCAATATCATAGCGGGCTTCAACAGCTAGCTCAGTCAGACGAATAGCCTTATAAATTTTCTCAACAGTTTCTTTTAGGTAAGCGATGTTACGTTGTCCATTTGGAATGACTTTTTCCCAGTCCCACTGGTCAACATAAACAGAGTGGGTCGCATCCAGAGAATCTTCGTCTGGACGAAGGGCCTTCATGTGGACGAAGAGACCCTCACCCTCACCGAAACCAAAACGGGCCAAAGTATGGCGTTTCCATTTAGCAAGGGAGTGCACCACTTCATAAGTAGCATCAGGGATTTGGAGAACCTTGACCGATACGGCATTCTCCACACCTGATAAGTTGTCCTGCATTCCGTCACCGACCCTACTCAAGATAGGACCTTGAACTTCGACAACTTCTAACTTATCTTTCAAATACTGGGTAAAAGTGTTTTTGACAAAGGAAATTTCTTCTTGTTGATGGATAAAACTTTTCTTCATAAACTACTCCTCAAAAAATTAATTAAAAGCATTATACACCTATTTCCAAGAAAAGGAAAGAGCAAATATAAAAAAATCAGTGCTCCTTCGAACACTGATGTTAGGGACCTTCTAGTCATTGCGACCAAAGATACGTAGAATACTTAGGAAAAGATTGATAAAATCAAGATAGATACTGAGAGCCATTGACACAACCCAACCTGTCGCTACACGACCTTGTGATTGCTCATAGGCATAGCGAATCCTTTGGTTGTCCCAAGCAATCAGCCCAGAGAAGACCAAGACCATGGCTACGCTAATCATATAATCAAAGAAACCACTAGCCAAGAAAATATTGACTACCATAGCAATCAGCAGACCAATAAGAGCAGCCATCATAGCCCGACCAAGGCCACTCAAATCTTTCTTAGTGAACATACCGACTGCCGCCATGACAAAGAAGAGAAGGGCGCTTGATACAAAGGCAGATAAAACTGTACCCGGAGTATAGAAGGCCACCACAAAACTGAGGGTAAAGCCGTTTAAAACGGAGTAAAGCAAAAATACTGGAAGAGCCGCTGGACTATTCTTTAAGGCCATGTTACTAGCAACGAAGACTAGTGCTAGCTCCGCAAGGGTTGCAATGGTCAACCAGAGACGTCCCTGCATCAAAAAGTAAACCAACTGAGACTGAAAAACCGTCAACATGAGGCCAGATACCAAGGCGGATAGTCCGATTCCTAGCCCAACAAAGGCATAAACCTTAGCGTAAAATTGATTGAGACCAGTACGGTCTTGTATAATAGTATGATTCATCTTTTCTCCTTTTCTATGAATATCTTTCCTTAATTATAACAAAAAAAGTTAAAATTAGCTTAAATGAAAAATCAAAATACCGGCTGCAACGGCAACATTCAGACTCTCAGCCTGACCCTTCATGCTAATATGGACCAACTGGTCTGCACTTTCAGCCATGAAGGGACTAATTCCTTGACCCTCATTCCCCATAACTAGTACAAAATTTTCTATAGGAACCAGTTCTCTGTAATCAACAGAATCTTTAGATAGGGTTGTTGCTAGCACTGGGATACCTGCCTCTTTGGTTTCCTTAAGAAGCGCTTGACTAGACATCCGGTAAATAGGCAGATGAAAATGACTGCCTTGCATCGAACGTAAGGTCTTGAGACTGTAAATATCTGCCGATTTATCTGAAACAATTACTCCAGTAAAACCTGCTGCATCCGCAGTCCGAATGATAGTTCCCACATTACCAGGATCTTGCACATCTTCCAAAAACAAGAACTTGCCCTGACTAAAGTCAACTTTTCCTACTTCTTCTTTTTGAACCACCACAACAATTCCCTGTGGAGTCTGAGAATCCGCCAAATCTAGCAAAATATCCTCTGACACCCAGATAGTTTGCGGAAAAGCAGCTAACTGATCTCGGTAATTTTCTAGGGCAAAGATTTTCTCAATCGTCACTCCAGCTTGAACAGCTTCTTCAAACAAGTGCCAGCCTTCAATCAAATAGGCAGACTTGCGGTATTTTTTTTGGTGTAATTTCTTGGCATTTTTTACCACAGAATTGGCTTTTGAGGTTATAATAGTCATAGAAATATTATAACACAATCAAAGGGGTTTGGTATGCAAAAGGTTAGAATGATTGCCCAAGGTAGGGTGCAAGGAGTCGGCTTTCGTTGGGGTGTTTACAGCTTAGCACTTGAAATTGGTGGCATCACAGGTCGAGTATGGAATAACGACGATGGCACAGTGGAAATTTTAGCCCAAGCAAACTCATCTGCTACCATGGCAAAATTTATCCAAGAAATCCGGAAAGGACCGACGCCTTTTTCAAAAGTCAGCTACTTAGATGTCAAACTGAGCAACTTTCCTCCCTATCCTGACTTTAAAATCGCAAATTAGGTCTCTAGAACTATTGTATATTTTGTAAAAAAACAGTAGAATAGAAAGGTATAATTTTTAAAGAAGGAATAAAAACAGTGAAATCTATTAAACGTTTTGCACTCTCAGCTATGGGAGTGGCTATGTTGCTAGTCTTGACTGGCTGTGTTAGAGTCGATAAAGCCACAGGAAAGCCAATAGGATTTATTTGGAATACTATCGGAGCGCCTATGGCTGAAGCTATCAAGTACTTCGCTACTGATCAAGGTCTAGGCTTTGGTGTCGCTATCATCATCGTAACCATTATCGTGCGCTTGATTATCTTGCCACTTGGTATCTACCAATCATGGAAGGCAACGCTTCACTCTGAAAAGATGAACGCCCTCAAGCACGTCCTTGAGCCACACCAAACACGTCTCAAGGAAGCGACTACTCAAGAAGAAAAACTCGAAGCCCAACAAGCTCTCTTTGCCGCTCAAAAAGAACACGGCATCAGCATGTTTGGTGGTGTAGGATGTTTCCCTATCCTCCTTCAAATGCCTTTCTTCTCAGCTATCTACTTTGCTGCCCAACATACTGAAGGGGTTGCTCAAGCAAGCTACCTAGGCATTCCTCTAGGTTCTCCAAGTATGATTTTGGTTGCCTGCGCAGGTGTCCTTTACTATCTTCAATCGCTCCTTTCACTTCACGGAGTAGAAGACGAAACGCAAAGAGAACAAATCAAGAAAATGGCTTACGTGAGCCCAATCACGATTGTTGTCTTCTCCCTCATTTCACCAGCCAGTGTCACACTTTACTGGGTTGTCGGTGGTTTCATGATGATTCTCCAACAGTTTATCGTCAACTATATCGTTCGTCCAAAACTTCGCAAAAAAGTCCGTGAAGAACTGGCAAAGAACCCACCAAAAGCAAGTACTTTCTCTACACCAAGTGGACGAAAAGACGTTACCCCTGGACAACCAACTGCTATCACAAGCAAGAAAAAACATAAAAATCGCAACGCTGGAAAACAACGTTCGAGATAAGGCTACGTAAATTATCCAATAATTAAAAAAACGAATGAATGATAAATAGTTTTCATCAACTAGATATCATCATTCGTTTTTATTATCTACCGTTACATCTTATACTAATCGAAAACGTTAAATAGTTTAAAAGCTCACATATAAAAAACTATTCAATCATAAATTAACAAGTAAATCACTATGATTTAATACAATTCACAGTTATTAAAACTTCTGCTCCCGCGTCTCTATTTCTAAGCTCAACTCGGCCTTTGTGTAGTTTTGCAACTCTACATACAAAACTAAGTCCAATACCATAATGTTGCTCTTTAACCGATCTAGCTTTATCCATACGATAAAAGAGCTTTCCAAAATTATTTAAAACTTCATCTGGAAATTCCGAGCCATTATTCCATATGCCTATTTTCAATTCTTTCTCCTCTTGCTCTACCCTAATGTTAATTTTAGGATTCTGTTTATCGGCGTATTCCAAAGCATTTGTTAAAATATTTTGTATGGCACGAATCAGAAGAGATGGATTTATATAATAGTTTTCAGTTCCTTTCACATTTTGTTCAAAAGAAAACTTCATCTGATTTTTTATCAAAAAAGAGACTTCTTTCTCTAATTCATTGATAAAATCTGAAGAGGAATACTCCGTCCAACCTGTCTCATCATCATAATAGGTTTTAGAATAGTGAATCAATTGATTGAAATAATCTAGTAACTGTTGACTAGCTCTTTCTATATCTGCTAAGCATTCTTGAGATTGGTCGTTTTCAGTTATCGTCTGCAAAAATTCCACATTTCCCCTAATAATGGTTAAGGGAGTTTTTAAATCATGAGAAGCTGCTGAAACCTGAAACATTAAATCTTCCTTCTGCTGTTTCTCATCAACTATTAATTGTCGAATTCTATCTTGCATCACAATAATCCGATTTCCTGTCTCGCGAAATTCTTTAACCGTTAAACTTTCTGTACATTCCTTCTCCAACCACATACTATTTTCATAAATCAAAGTCATTTCATAACTCAGTTTTTTCAACAATTTTCCAATGTGATAACTTATTAGAATAATCAATAAAACACAAATATATATCCATGATGACACATTAAAAAAGATTGATAGAACACCACTATTGTTTAAAGGTTTCCCATCTTCATTTATTTGTATAGATACTGAAGCTAAGGGAATAAGATAGGCCATTAGTAAGCCAAGACTAAACTGCCAAATAATTCTCCAACAGGTTTCTCGAATTAATTGTCTAAAACTTTTGATTCTACCCATTGATATCCTCCACCATACAAGGTTTTAATTGGATTTAATTGATAAGGTTTCAGCTTTTGACGAATTTGATAAATATACTCTGAAACCGAACGTAAAAGAGCTTCGGAACTTTGTGGATATAGATAATTATAAATTTCCTCTATAGAGTATATTCTACTTGGGGTGCTTGCTAAAAGATTCACTATATCAAATTCCCTCCTTGTCAAGGCAATCTTATCATCGTTTACAAATAGTTCCTTACTATCCGTATATAGTATAAGCTTCCCAATCTTTATTTGATGAACATTTCCTTTAGTCCGTTCTTCACGACGCAAGTGCATTTTAACACGTGCTAAAAGTTCTTGCATACTAAAGGGCTTCATAATATAATCATCAGCACCTGCATTGATTCCAGCTACTAAGTCTTCATCCATATCCTTGGCAGTTATAAAACAGATAGGAACAGTTATCTGCTCGCGAATCATCTGACAGATTTCTAAACCACTAACAGGCATCATAATATCTAATAGAATCAAGTCAAAGCCTGTAAAATCACAAAGATCAATCTCTTCTATCTTATTTCGTATGACTACTTCATATTTTTCATATTCTAGTACTTTTTTTATTAGGCGAAGAATAGCAAGATCATCATCTACAACCAAAATTTTATAAGCCATAACTCACCCTCCTGAATATATTATAGCACTAACTGAGAAAAAGACAGGATATCCCCTGTCTTTAGCGTACATTTTTTCCTATAAGTATCAATGTAGCAAATAGAAAAACAATTAATAACCAAACTATTTGTATCCCTAAGCCTTGCCACACTGGATAATAAAGAGACAATGGATAGGTATAAAAACAATTCATACTAGCCAGTAATGGTAAATTTCTAAAAAAAGAACTGAATTGTAATAACATTTGTCCCAACCCCAATAAAAGGGATAAACTTATTCCCAAAATTAAGATAAAAGACTGGGAAATAAATACAAAAATACCACTTAAAAGAGAGAAGGTTAGAATAGAAATACAAGCTGGAAATAGAATTGTTAGAACATGTTTAATATTACTCAAAAGATTGATATTGTAGTATCCTTGCGCGATTAGTATGCATAATGATATTACAGCAACCAATAATACAATTTCCATACATAATACAATAGCTAGTTTACAGATTATAAATATCAAACGATTTGGACATGTAAGAAAACTGGTACGAAGGCTAGAACCTGTAAATTCTTGACCTATAAATAGAACAGCTAGACTAATGAAACCCGCCTGTCCTAAATAGAGACTTTGCAGTAGCTGTTCCAAAACAAACTGTAGGGTCAACTGGTCTGGCTTATTATTTAAAAAAATAACTAACGCTGGAACACACAGTAATAGAGCACCTATAATCAACCAGTGCCACGGATTCATAATAAACTTGAGATACTCACTTTTAAGTTGCTCTTTCAACTTATTCACCTCCTCCAATATCTGACTTAAGTAAGCGGTAGATTGCTAAAGCCAAGAATGAGAAGTTCCAACAAAGTAAAAGTAAAATATTTTGTAAACTATTATATTCTAAAATTTGAGGAGATGTAGCAATCAATCCTTGCCCCAATGCAACTGGAAGAAATTTTGCAACCGATATATAGTTTGCTAAGAATGTTCCTAAATTGTAGACTTGAGGAAGCAAAAATAATAGAGGAACAATGGCTGTTTTAAATGTCAAAGCCATAATATAGGCCAGCAGTCCCAACAAAGTCCAAGCTATACTGGCTAAAAATATATAGAACCAAACTGTTCCATTTAGTAAAAAAAGCAATAAGCCATCTTGTCCTAAAACATAATGTGTCATGTTAATTGTCAAGAATATTGATAGAAAGGAAATGATAAAAGAAAATATAAGCCAAACTAATGTTTTTGAAACTAGGAAAGTACTTCGATTTGTAACAGAGAGGAGGCTTGTACGAATAGCCAAGCCTTTGTATTCCTCGGCTCCGTAAATTGAGCCTAGGATAATCATAATAAAAACACCAAATAAAGTGACATCAAAACCTAAAAATTCAATAGGAGGTAAGGCCTCTGCTAAATCTGGATTTGTCTCTGGTGTAGCATGGATACCAACTGAAACAATTTGAGAAGCACCAATATTTGCTAAAAACGTTTGAAATACCAGTATCAAGAATAGTACAACATGAGTAGCTCTATTATAAAGTAATTTCAATATTTCAGAATGAAGAGAGTAAATAAGTGCCATGTCACTTCCCTCCCTCTGTTAAACTAAAGAAGACTTCCTCTAGTGAAGAAAGATTTTTCATCACTTCTTGTAAAGTCCCTTTTATAAGAACTTTTCCTTTATTTATGATAACTACATCATCTGTTACTGCTTCCACTTCCGATAATATATGAGATGACAGTAAGACGGTCTTCCCTTCTTGAGCTTGTTTTTTTATAAACTCTCTAAACCACCGAATTCCTCTTGGATCCAACCCATTAGTCGGTTCATCCAATATCAGATATTGAGGATTTCCTAATAGAGCTGTTGCAATTCCCAAGCGTTGTCCTTCTCCTAATGATAATTTCCCAATTTTAGATTTTTTCTTATGACTAATATCCACCATATCCAAGACTTGTTCAATTCGCTGACTGGATATCCCATTACTAGCAGCAACAATTTTCAAATGTTGATAAACAGTCCGATCATCAGGAGCTCCTACACTGTCAAATGAAGCTCCTACAGTCTTTAGAGGAAATTTTAATTCCTTATAAGTTTGATCTCCAATTTTGGTAAGACCAGATGTTGCTTTGTCTAATCCTAATAAAATACGTAAGGTTGAACTTTTACCAGCTCCATTTGGACCCAGGAAAGCAGTCACTTTACCTGCTTTTGCTTCAAAAGAAATATCTTTTAAAATTTGAGTTTGGCCATACGACTTACATAAATTTTTAATGGTAATACTTTGTTCCATAGATGTTCTCCTATTCTATTTAATATTTCTAAAAGTAACTATATCTTATACACTCATTTTCGGATTTTTTTCAGAATTTAGAGAGTAAAAAAGATTTAATACTCAATGAAAATCAAAGAGCAAACTAGGAAGCTAGCCGCAGGCTGCTCAAAACACGGTTTTGAGGTTGTAGATAAGACTGACGAAGTCAGTCACATATATACGACAAAGCGACGCTGACGTGGTTTGAAGAGATTTTCGAAGAGTATAAAATTTTGTTTCATTTAATTATCTATATTTGTGTAAATTTAAAAGCCCGATGTTTCCATCAGGCTTCTTTTTTATCCATGTACACGTTTCATATAGTCTTGGTAACTTTCGGTATCCATGAGTTTTTTAGCGTTCTTGACGCGGTCTGCTGTTGGTGGTTTAACCCCTTCGAGCGAATAAGGAATTCCCAATTCACGCCATTTGAATTCACCCATGGTGTGATAAGGTAGAATTTCAAACTTATCCACATTTTTGAGGGTCTTGACGAATTTCCCAAGTTCAATCAGGTCATCGTCTCTGTCTGTCAATCCTGGAACTAGCACGTGGCGAATCCAGACAGGTTTTCCAATATCTGATAGATATTGGGCACAGGCCAAGATATTTTTATTGGTTTGGCTAGTGACAATCTTGTGCTGTTCTTCGTTGATTTCCTTGATATCCAAGAGGACCAAGTCAGTGACAGCCATGAGTTTGTCAAACTTCTCAAGGTAACGTGGTTTATTACGGAAAGGAAGGGCACAGGTATCCAAGGTACAGTGGATTCCGTGTTCTTTGGCCTTGGTAAAAAGGGCAATCAAGAAATCAATCTGCAAGAGGGCTTCTCCTCCACTGACTGTAATCCCACCCTTATTCCCCCAGAAACCGCGGTAGCGCAAGGCCTCTGTCAAAACATCATCTACCGTCCGTTCACGTGATTTATTGGACTCCATAGCCCAAGTGTCTGGGTTGTGGCAATACTGGCAACGCATGTGACAGCCCTGCAAAAAGACAATAAAGCGAATACCAGGCCCATCTACCGCCCCAAAACTTTCTGTCGAATGCACCATTCCTGTCACTTGTCCATAATCAATTGTTTCTTCAGACATATCGTTACCTTCCTTGAAAACGTTTTATAGTTTTATTATATCACGACTTGAAGGAAAAACAAGATTTTTGCCTATTTTTTAGAAAGCAATCTGTTTTTCAATTTCATTTTCAATTACTTATCATTTTATTCTTCAAAATCAAAGCCATATAAGGTTGCAAAATAGTCCTCAGGGCGCTCCGCACGGCGGATTTGACGGGCTTTACCTTCTTCGGTATAGAGGATTTCCGCAGAACGAAGTTTGGCGTTGTACTGGTATCCCATTGAAAATCCGTGGGCACCTGTATCATGAATTACCAGCAAATCACCGATTTCTGTATGAGGCAGTTCGCGATTCACTGCAAATTTATCATTGTTTTCACAGAGTGAACCAACCACATCTACTACTTCAGCTGGTCCTTCTGGATGAGTCATATTGGTAATATGGTGGTAGGCGCCGTACATGGCTGGACGCATGAGGTTGACTGCTGATGCATCCACACCTAGATAGGTACGGTAGGTTTCCTTCTTATGAGTGACTCTTGTGACTAGAGCCCCATGAGGTGCCAACATAAAACGACCCAATTCAGTGAAAATCTTGACCTGACCAAGACCTGCTGGCGTAAGGACCTCTTCATACACCTTACGAACTCCCTCACCAATCAAGGCGATATCGTTCGGCTCCTGGTCTGGACGATAGTTAACACCAATACCGCCAGAAAGATTGATAAAGTCTAGCGAAATACCCAACTTTTCCTTGATTTCAACAGCCAATTCAAAAAGCTGACGCGCCAACTCTGGATAATAGAGATGGGTCACGGTATTGGACGCTAGGAAGGAGTGAATCCCAAAAGTCTTGGCTCCTTTTTCCTTCAAGATGGCAAAAGCTTCAAAGAGCTGGTCCTTGGTCATGCCAAACTTGGCTTCTCCAGGATTATCCATAATATCTGTTCCTAGCTCAAAAACGCCTCCAGGATTGTAACGACAAGAGATAATTTCTGGAATGCCTGCTGCTCGCTCTAGATGTTCAATATCTTCAAATGCATCCAAGTTAATGGTCGCACCCAATTCACGCGCATAGGCGTATTCCTTGTCTGGCGTGTTGTTTGAAGAGAACATAATCTCAGAACCAGGGAAATCCAGTTTATGGCTCATCAAAAGCTCCACATAACTAGAGCAGTCCACACCACAGCCTTCCTCTTGGAGAATTTTCAAAATAGCTGGTGTTGAAGTAGCCTTAACTGCAAAATATTCCTTAAAGCCTTTGTTCCACGAAAAGGCTTGGTTGACGGCTCTTGCCTTCTCACGAATTCCCTTCTCATCATACAAGTGAAAGGGAGTCGGGAACTCGGCAACAATCTTTTCTAAGTCTTCTTTATTGATAAATGGTGTTTTCATAAGTTTCCTTCTATTCTATTTGCAAAGAAAGGCTGGGACAATCGTTCCAACCTTTAGTTCTATCTCTTATTTATCTTCGTCAAAGATATTACCAACCTCAACATCGATGGCTTGGTTCTTGACATCAATATTGGTTACCTTCAAGAGTGACTTGTAGTCAAACTGCTTTTCGCGTTCTTCTTGAGCATTATCCGCAAAGACCGCTACACCTGCCAATTCTGAATCAAACTCACGCAAAAGGCTGATCATCCCATTGACAGTTCCGCCACCTTTCAAGAAGTCATCCACAATCAAGACACGGCTGCCTGCCTTGAGACTACGTTTTGATAGAAACATTTTCTCAATGCGGTCACCACTTGAACCTGAAACATAGTTGACACTAACAGTTGAACCTTCGGTAATTTTCAGGTCACGGCGTACAATGACAAAGGGAACATTGAGTACATTGGCAACTGCATTTGCAAGTGGAACACCCTTAGTCGCTACTGTCATAACCGCATCAATTTTTTGGTCCATAAAGCTCTTGGCAATAATGCGACCAATATTTTTCAAGATAGCTGGTGTGCTAAGCAAATCAGACAGATAGATATAACCACCTGGCAAGATACGGTCACTTTCTGACAACTTGGCACGCAAGTCCTCAACCATTTCCTTGGCATCATGGCTTGAGATTGATGGTGTGAAGATGACACCCCCACCAGCCCCAGTCACTGTCTGAATATGGCCGATTTCGATTTCCTCAAAGGCGCGTTTGATAATGACGATATCTTCTGAGATGGATGATTTAGCAGATTCATACTTTTCAGCAAAAGTATTGAGACTAGTTAGTTTATAAGGATTATTAATCAAATAGTTGGAAATGACAACCATCCGATCACTTCTTCTTAATTTCATTTCTATTTCCCACTTCATTTAATTTTGATATTTTATCTATTATACCATATTCATATAAAAAAACGAACATTCTTGCCCTAAAAATGCTCGTTTTTCTTAAATTATTAATCTAAATCTGGTTTATAGAAGGAACGATTGTCCATAGCGAAGATTTTATTGGTCATCTCTCCTTTATCCACCAAAGCTAGAGCTGTTGACATCATCATCATGCTAGCATCCAGATTGTCAATCATATGGATAATCTCTGCCTCCATAATGCGTGGACGGACTGGACTTCCATACTCAAGCAAGCCGTGGTGACTAAGGATGACGTGACGAAGCAGAACGACTTCTTCCTTGGTATCATCGATACCGAGTTCCATAACTGTCTTGGTAATTTCGCTATCAATTAGAGCAATATGCCCAAGAAGATTGCCTCGCACTGTGTACTCGGTCTGGTCTGGTCCCGTCAACTCAATGACCTTAGCCAAGTCATGCAGCATAATCCCTGCATAGAGCAGGCTCTTATTGAGTTGAGGATAGACTTCGCTAATAGCATCTGCCAAACGCACCATGGTCGCCGTATGATAGGCCAAGCCCGTTTCAAAGGCATGATGGTTGGTCTTGGCAGCTGGATAGGAGTAAAATTCCTTATCATACTTGGTGTAGAGATTTCGGACAATCCTTTGCCAAACAGGATTTTCAATTTTAAAAATCATTTGCGACATATAGTCACGGATTTCCTTGACATCAACTGGCGACTTGACCTTGAAATCAGCTGGATCATTGGGTTCGCCCGGTTGAGGCAGGCGAAGAGTAATTTGATTAACTTGAGGGGTGTTGTTATAAACTTCTCGGCGCCCTTTCATGTGGACAACCTTACCTGCGGTAAAGGCCTCAACGTTATGAGGTTGAGCATCCCAGAGCTTCCCTTCAATCTCGCCACTATCATCTTGGAAGGTAAAGGCTAGGTAGTTTTTCCCAGCTCGTGTCTGCCTCAGGTCAGCTGATTTGATTAGGTAAAAGCCTTCAAACAACTCATCTTTTTTCATGTGACTAATCTTCATATTCTTCCTCATTTTCTTGGAAATGGAGTAAATCAAGCGCAGGCTCACCTTCTGACAACTCAATGTGACGGAGCGTCCGCTCGATAGCTGTAGTGCGACGGTTTAATAGTTCATCAATATTGCCAGAGGCATGTTGGAGATGTTTTTGTGCCTTAACCAGAATTCCACCAAACTTGCCAAACTCGGTCTTGACACTGGCTAGGGTCTTACTGATATGGTCTGCACTCTTTTGAATATTGAGAGTTTTGAAACCAACTGATAGGGAATTGAGAAGAGCTGACAAGGTACTTGGACCTGCGACAATAATCTGTTCCTCCCGTCTCAAATCATCAAAGAAGACCGGATTGCGGACGATTTCTGAGTAGAGACCTTCTGTCGGAACAAACAAAACTCCAAAATTGGTCGTCCGAGGCGGTGCTATGTACTTGCTCTTGATATCCTTGGCAAAGCGTTTGACACTGGCTAGGAGCGACTTACGACAGCGTTCGATCTCATCCTTGTCACCTGCTTCATAGGCTTCTTCTAAGCGGTAATAATCTGCCAGTGGAAACTTAGAGTCAATCGGTAAGTAGACGTATTCCTGGTCGCCTTGTCCGGGTAACTTGATGGCATACTCCACTCGTTCACTAGAGTTTTCAACCGTTGCGTATTCTCGTTCATACTGGGCAGGGGTCATGATGTCTTCGATGATTTGCCCCAGTTGCAATTCGCCCAGAATTCCTCGCGTTTTGGTTCCAGAGAGAACCTTGTTGAGAGCTCCGACATCACGGGCAACTGTCTGCATTTCTCCAAGGCCACGATTGACAGACTCCAGTTGTTTGGAAACTGTCTCAAAGGAAGCCTGCAAGCGCGTCTGCAAGGTCTTTTCTAATTTTTCCTCGACCGTTTGGCGCATTTGTTCCAAACGTTGCTCATTTGATTCCTGCAAGGCTTGAAGGCGTTGGTCGGTCTTGTCTCTGGTTTGCAAGAGATTATCTGTCATTTCTTGACGGACTTGAGTTAGACCTTGGTGCAATTCGATTCGCACTTCTTGCAAACGGTCGCTGACAGTCACTTCCAAATCTTTTTGGTCTAACTGGCTGGCTTGCCTGGCTTGTTCAAAACGGTAATCCAACTGGTCTGACAAGTGATCTGCCTGATCCTCCAAGCTCTTGCTGAGATGTTTTTCCTGCTTATCCTGCCTTTGCCAAATCAGAAAAAGGCCAGCTAGGTTGGCAATCAATAATAGAACAAGTAAACTTTCCATCCTACCTCCTGTCCTTGCTATGCAGCACGACCACATAGCCATCTGGGCAAGTCACCGAAACTTCCCTATCTATATATTCGTTAGAAGCGTACACTTTTTTAAAGAAAAAATTTTCCTCTGTCAACTCATACTTGGCACCAAGAATGGTCAGCTGACTATCCCTAACTGGCATAAAGGCTAGGTATTCATAGTCTGAACGGGGTTGAAGCTGACTAATCCCTTCTGGACAATAGGCAATCAAGTTTTGCCCATCCTCAATTGCTATCTGACGCATATAGGGAGCTAACTTGGGATTGCTAGGCAGAAAAACATTGGCCAGCATATGGTCAATACGGCCACCCAAAGCACCGAAAATAGTGACCTGAGCCTGAGGATTTTGTTCAAAGATGGTCAAGAGAGCCAATTCCAAATCGGTATCATCTTTTTCTGGTTGAGCTTGGACAAAATACTGGGCACGTTTTTGAATCACCTGTTGCTCTTCTGCACTGACAGAATCAAAATCTCCAACTGCTAGAGTAAGAGGAAGGTTTTCTTCCAAGACCCAGAGTGAGCCTCGATCCACACCGACAAAGCAATCAAAGTCCGTCCGGTAGTGACCACGGTCTCCGCCAGCAAAAACTGCAACCCTAGTCCAGTTGTTTTCTGAGAGTTTGTACTCGCTCATTGACATCTCCCTTAAAGACATAGGAACCTGCTACAAAAACGGTCGCACCAGCTTCTTTGGCTTGAGCAATAGTTTGGTCATCAATCCCACCATCCACTTCAATCTCAAAGTTCAAACCTTTTTCATCACGAAGGGCAACCAACTCACGAACCTTATCCATGGTTTCTGGCAGAAATGCTTGACCACCGAAGCCAGGGTTAACTGTCATGACTAGGACTTGGTCAACTAGATGAAGCACATGCTTAATCGCTTCAACTGGTGTACCAGGATTGATAACAACTGATGGCTTGACACCGAGTGAACGAATTTTTTGGAGGGCACCATGGATATGAGGCGTTGTTTCTACATGGATACTGATAATATCCGCACCTGCACGCGCAAAGTCCTCTAGATGATGTTCAGGATTGGAGACCATCAAATGGCAGTCAAAGACCATCTTGCTATGAGGACGAAGAGACTCGACCACACCTGCACCAAAACTGATTTGCGGTACAAAATGACCATCCATGATATCGATATGGGCATATTCTGCCCCAGTTGCTTCTAGACGTTTGATTTCACGTTCAAAGTTGGCATAATCTGCTGCCAGAATTGACGGAGCAATCTTGTATTGAGACATAGGTTTCTCCTTATTTTGGAATTTTTTTGCTGACTTTTTTATAGGTTTCTCTGCGATTTTCAATTTCACTGAGGAATTGCAGGTAGTTGTCAAAACGGAAGGTTGCAACAACTCCCTCTTCGACAGCTGGCTTGACTGCACAAGACGGCTCATGGGTATGGGTACAGGTACGGAATTTGCAGTCTCGGCTAACACTAGCAATCTCTGGAAAGGCCTGATTGAGGTCTTCCGCCGTTGATACTTCATAGTCCAAGGATGAAAAACCTGGTGTATCTGCGATTTTACCCCCATTAAGGTTGTAAAAACTAACAGCTCGAGTGGTATGGCGCCCGCGACCTAGACTGTCTGAGATTTCTCCCGTTTCAAGATTGAGGTCTGGTGCGATTTTATTGAGAAGAGTTGATTTCCCAACGCCCGTCTGCCCCATAAAGACTGTCACCTTGCCTGTCAACAAAGGCAGGAGTTCCT
Source organism: Streptococcus sp. KHUD_011 (assembly GCF_046352925.1). Classification (GTDB taxonomy): domain Bacteria; phylum Bacillota; class Bacilli; order Lactobacillales; family Streptococcaceae; genus Streptococcus. Next base: position 1,664,583 of record NZ_CP157578.1, read on the forward strand.
CTTTACTGGTCACAAAGTCATAGCCGATGTCACCATAAGTCTGTTCATAAAAATCCAGTTCTCCTCTATCTTCCAACAAATCCATTTTGGAAATATAGACAATGGGATGGATGCCCTTGTGTTCCAAAAGAACCAAGAAACGATCCAGCAAATTGCTGTTAAAATCAGGTTCCTTGACAGACATGATTACTACAGCTTGGTCAATATTGACAATGGGCGGACGGACCAGACTGTTTTTCCGTTCGTGAATCTTGAGAATATAGCCTTCTGAATTTTCCTCGGCAGAGAAATCTACCCAGTCCCCAACATAGGGTGTGTGGCCTTTTTTACGAAAATTTCCACGCGCTCGTGTCTGATAAACCTGGCCATCACTCTCTACATAGTAGAAGCCTGCTAAGGCTTTAATAATTTGTCCTTTCATTTTAGAGTCCTTGCCCTTTAAGCGCGTCTGCTAGACTGGCAAATTCTTCCAAGCTGAGCGCTTCCCCACGCACACTTGGTGACAAGCCTGCCTGATCCAAAGCCTTGGTCAGCTTGTCCTTGACCTCCTCAGTCTTGCCAAAGTAACCTGTCAAGTTATTCCACAAGGTCTTGCGGCGATGGGTGAAACTTGCCTTGGCAACCTTAAAGAAGAAGTTCTCGTCTTCCACTGCTACAGCTGGTTCTGGACGGCGCACCATTTTCAAAATAGCTGAGTCCACATTTGGCGCTGGCACAAAGACCGTACGAGGCACGATAAAGGCAACCTTGGCTGTCATATAATACTGCACCGCGATCGACAAGCTACCGTAGGCCTTGGTGTTTGGCTGGGCTGAAATGCGGTCTGCCACTTCTTTTTGCATCATGACCACAAACTCACTAAAAGGAATGCCACTTTCAATCAAGTGCATGAGAATAGGCGTCGTAATGTAGTATGGCAAGTTAGCCACTACCTTAATTGGCAAATCAGGATTTTTGAAATTCTGGATATGTTGCGCCAAATCAACCTTAAGAATATCCTCGTTGACTACGGTCACATTGTCAAAATCACGCAAGGTATCTGCTAAAATCGGTACCAAACGGTGGTCAATCTCAAAGGCCATGACTTGAGCCGCACGCTCAGCCAAAAACTCCGTCAAGGCACCAATCCCTGGCCCGATTTCGATAACATTGACCTGGTCATCAATTTCAGCCGTATCCACGATCTTTTGAAGGATATTAGTATCCGTCAGGAAATTTTGCCCAAAGGATTTTTTAAAGGTAAAACCGTGACGCTCTAGCACTGCCTTGGTCACGCTATAATCTGCAATTCTCATTTATTCTCTTTTCTAATATTAAAGAACTCTCTAATCTTTAGCTCTGCCTTCTTGTTCCTCACTAAGCTTTTGCATATCTCTAAAAGCTGTGAGGCTAACATAGGCACCCGCTTCATGGTATTCCGTTGGGTTAATGGCATAGTCAAAGAATTCAATCATGTTACCAGCGTTTTCAATCATCCCATTCCATTTTTCGTCAAAGACCATTCGCAGACGTTTCCAATCAGTAAATACTGGAACAGAGTTTCGCCCATTTTTGCCTTCTCCAGTTGGAATATTAAATTTCGCTGACTCTTCTAAGACAAAGGAGTTTGCTTCCTGACCGCCCTCTGGGAATCCTGAAGCCGCCTCTAAAGGCAATAAGAATTTGGCTTTTGGCACAGCCATTGAAAAGAACTTATAATAGAGCTTATAAATTACTTCTTCGTCTTCTGTCGTCGGACTATCCAGTTGTCCCATCAAAAGCATCCATCTTACAACATCAGGATTCATGACAGGAACTTGTATTTCTGGCAAATCAGAAAAATCTGGTTTTGGAACTAAAACCGATGCAGCAATGCTTACTTCCTTACTATTAAAGAAAGCACCTAAAGCACCGTTTAAATAAAAGGCTGCCCCAAGAAAATTCTCAATCCCTTTTTTATCTTCTGTATTTTCAATTAGTTTCACCACTGACTTTGGTCGACTGTCAATAGTTTCCTTAAATCGATGATAGCAACGTGGTGTAAAAAGCATGATCATAGGGTCTGTACAAAGATAGCCTTCTTCTCCTCTGTCATAGGTCGTTGAGAAAAGATAGGGTTCACCTGTTTTTTCCGAATAAACTGCATAAATTGAATCTGCTACTAACAACTTGTCCTTGACAATTTCTGCTAGACGCTCCAACTTGCGGGTGTTAGCTTGATAACTTTCTTCACTTTCAGTTTCCTGATTTTGACGGCAATCCCATAAAAAGGCTTGTAGAATCTCAATGCTATCCTCAAGACTAAGGGTCTGATAGTCCTCATCACCTACTTTACCTTCTTGGATAGTCACAAAAGCTCGGTAAAGAGCATATCCATAAGTAGATGAACGTTTTTCCTCTTCGACTCCCTGACTATAGAGCACACTTCCCTTTTTCAGTTTATCTAAGGAAGGAACCTTATCAACTTCTAGATAGACCAGTTCTTCGTCGTTTAGAGCTTCTATATCCTCTTTATGGCAGGAAAGTTTTTTCACGACTACTGAACCAAGAGCATCCATCCCCTGATCAGGATTGCAAAACTGGAGACAATCACCAACCTTCAAACTTCCTTCTAGGTTGGCAGCAATTAAGAGCTCCCCCTTTTCTTCCATTGGGAAAAATCCTAGAACTCCCAAGCAAGCATTACCTTTCGCCTCTTTCGCTTCCTTATTGGATTCAGTTATTTCAGTTGTTTTTGTTGTTTCTGTCTTTTTTAAAAAATCAAAAATTCCCATAAATTTTCCTCATTATCTCCACTCAACACAAATTCTATGGAGTCATTTTTCTAATGCTTGTAGCCAAGCCTGATTAAACCGTATATGATTACTTCTATTGTAACACATTCCCCTTGTATTTGGGGTCTGCTTAGCTATTCTCATAAGATTTCATAGCTTCTTCCACTTCTGCCAAGGTAATCCCAAACAACTCTAAGCGCTTGAGGAGTTGCTTGCCGTTAGAATAGCCGATTCGGAGAGCCTCTCCCAGATATTCTCTGCGTTTACGGCTATCTGCCCCTGCTAGAAAACCAAGGCGAATCAAGTCGCTACGACTGATATCAAACTGACTCTCATGTTCAAATTGTTCTGTCACCTGAGCTAGAGCTGTTTTCAGGTCTTCATAGCTAGCATGTTCAATTCCCAGAGAACGCCCCTTGGTTTTGGACTTGGGAACAGCTTCATCTCGTTTGAGGAAGGCATGCTGAACTGTTGGAATGGCCGTCATAATCATGCGGCGAATCCGCTCCCCATTAAAATCTGGATCTGTAAAGACAATGACTCCATGACGTTGGTGCAAGCGCTGAATCCGCTCTATATCCTGATCATTAATGGCAGAACCTCGGGTTTCATAGGTCTCTACATCGAAGTAACGTTTGAGATTGGCCGTATCATCGCGGCCTTCTACCACGATAACTTGGGATATTTTTTCTTTCATTACTTGCTGTCCAATCCAAAAATTCGTTCTGCATTTGCAGTTGTTATCGCCGCTAGCTCTTCCGTCGTCATGCCATGCAAATCTGCTATAAAGTCCACCACATAACGAGTATAGGCTGTTTTATTTTCACGACCACGTTTGGGAACAGGTGCCAAGTAAGGCGCATCCGTCTCCACCAAAATCTTGTCCAAAGGTAACTCTTTAGCTGCTTCTTGGATGTCAGTTGCTTTCTTAAAAGTCACCACTCCTGAGAAGGAAATAGTCATGCCAAGCGCGACAAACTTCTCTGCCCACTCAAGCGTCCCTGAAAATGAGTGCATAATCCCACCTCGAGGACCCACGCCCTCACTTTTGATAATCTCATAGGTATCTTCCAGCGCATCACGAGTATGGACAACAAAAGGCAAATCCAAGTCCTTAGATAATTGAATCTGACGGCGAAAAACCTGCTCCTGCACCTCTTTCGATGCTGTCATCCAATGGTAGTCCAAACCAATCTCACCCAAGGCAACTACCTTGGGATGTTTGAGCTTATCAAGCAAGTAGACTTCAATCTCCTCCGTGTAAGTCCCTGCTTCTGTCGGATGCCAACCGATAGTCGCATAGAGCTGGTCATACTCATCTACCAACTCCAAGGCACGCTCAATCGTCGGCTGATCAAAACCAACAATATTCATTTGTGTCACACCCATTTCAGCAGCCAAGGCAATTTCTTCTGCCTCAAGCCCAGCAAATTCTTCTACATTCAAGTGTGTATGTGTATCAAAAATCATCTCTTCTAACCTCGTTTTCTATCTTCTATTATACCAAAAAACTGACCTCTCTCCTCATCTGTACAAAATATTCTAAAATCCATCGTCGTCTCTTGACGCTCTTTTTCCAAAGCAGTATAATAGCACTTATTGAAATTTTCAGAAAAGGAAAATACCATGTTTACAAAATTAAAACAGACTTTTATCGGTCGTCCTCTTAAGTCCTTAACAGAAGGCGAGGGAGGTCTGCTGGGAAAAATGCAGGCCTTGGCCATGTTGTCAAGCGACGCTCTATCTTCCATTGCCTATGGGCCTGAGCAAGTAGTCCTCGTCTTGACTAGTCTCTCTCCTCTTGCGATATGGTGGAGTCTTCCTATCGGCCTCTTTGTCCTCCTGCTCCTAGCTAGCCTGACCGTCTCCTACCGACAAATCATCCATGCCTACCCTCAAGGAGGAGGGGCCTATATGGTTACTCGAGAAAATCTATCTCCCAAGCTTGGCTTGATTGCTGGAGGTAGTCTTCTGGTTGACTATATGCTGACCGTAGCAGTATCTGTTTCATCTGGAGCGGACGCTATCACAGCGGCTCTCCCTTCTCTTCACCCGTACAACCTCCACATCTCTATTTTTCTGGTTTGCTTGCTCATGCTCTTGAACTTACGGGGCTTAAAAGAATCTGCCAGTTCACTAATGATTCCTGTCTATCTCTTTATCATCAGTACTGTCTTTCTCTTGCTCTATGGAATCTTTCAACTAGTGACAGGTTCTCTCAGCTATCAGGCAACTTCACCTATTGGGCATGCTGTTCCAAGCCTGTCTATCGTTCTCATTCTAAGAGCTTTTACCAGCGGATCTGCCTCTCTGACAGGGGTTGAAGCTATTTCAAATGCCGTTCCCTTTTTCAAGGCTCCAAAAGAAAAGAATGCCGCTCAAACCTTGACCATCATGTCACTAATTTTAGGTTTTCTTTTTGCTGGTATCACCTTCCTAAACTACTGGATGGGGATTCTGCCTCAACACGGAGAAACTATTCTTTCACAGATGGCTCAAGGCATCCTTGGCACTTCCTTCTTAGGCCACCTTGGGTATTATGTCTTCCAATTCTCCACAGCCTTGATTTTGGCCGTAGCTGCAAATACTGGCTTTTCGGCTTTCCCTATGCTGGCTTACAATATGGCTAAAAACAAATACATGCCCCATCTCTTTATGGAAAAAGGAGACCGCCTAGGCTACTCTAATGGAATTTTAACTCTGGCATTTGGGGCTATGATTCTTCTTCTCATTTTTAATGGTAATACCGAACGTTTGATTCCCCTTTATACTATCGGGGTCTTCGTTCCCTTCGCCCTATCTCAGACTGGGATGATTCGCCATTGGAAAAGGGAAAAAGGAGCAAATTTCTTAAAACCTGCTCTTGCTAATATCCTTGGAGCTATCATTTGCTACGCGATTGTGCTAATCTTGCTCTTTTTCCGTCTCAGTGATATCTGGCCTTTCTTCCCGATTATTCTAGTACTCACTCTACTCTTCTTGGCGATTCACAGTCATTACCAAAAAGTGGCCCAACAACTGCGACTCTATGAAGGCATCGAAAAACGTACCTACGACGGCAATCTAGTTCTCGTCCTAGTAGGAAATGTCACCTGCGTCAGCATTGGAGCCATTAACTACGCTCAAAGTATCGGAGATGAAGTCCTAGCCATGCACATTTCTACTAAGGAAACAGCAGAGAAAGACCAAGAAATTCTCCAAGAATTTGCCGATTACTTCCCAACCATTACTCTGAAGAACATCAAGACCAGCTACCGCGACATCATCACGCCTACTGTCAAGTATGTCAAACGAATCTCTGAGGATGCCCAGAAAAAGAACTATACAGTCACTGTCCTCGTTCCCCAGTTTATACCCAATAAACCTTGGCAAAATATCCTGCACAATCAGATGAGTCTCAAACTCAAATACGCCCTTCGTTGGCACCAAGACGTCGTTGTCGCTAGCTACTCCTATCACTTAAAAGAATAAAGAAAAGGCCCCACCAGAAGCAAGAAGCGTCTGGTAAGGCCTTTTTCTGAATCCAGCCACTATGCTTATACTCAATGAAAATCAAAGAGCAAACTAGGAAGCTAGCCGCAGGCTGCTCAAAGCACTGCTTTGAGGTCGTAGATGAAACTGACGAAGTCAGCTCAAAACACTGTTTTGAGGTTGCAGATAGAACTGACGAAGTCAGTAACATATATACGGTAAGGCAACGCTGACGTGGTTTGAAGAGATTTTCGAAGAGTATTAACTGAAAAGAATGACTAGGAATATTATTGAATGTGGTTAACTAAATCTTCCTGAGCTTTTTTATTTGACTCAGCTTTTTCTTTCAGCCATTTTTCATAGAGTTCTTGGTACTGTTTAGCAGTTACTGGCTCTTTTTGCAATTCAACATATTTGTAGTTATCTGCATTTCCTTTATGACCAACGAATGAGAATGGTCCTGTAAACGGTACAGTCTTACGGAAGATTGGGTTAGCTCCACCGCTTTGAACTGGTAGGAACAAGGCGCTATCTGTCAACCAAGCTTGGGCTTCAGCATATTTTTCATAGCGAGCTTGAGTATCTGTGATTTCTGCGTCTGCCTGATCCAAGAGTTTCTTGTAGTCAGCAAGACCAATCTTGTCCTTAACTTCCTTGTCTTTTCCTTCAGACAAGCCCATGTTTTTCAACTGAGAACCTGTCTCTGGATCAAGGATATCTAGGTAAGTCTTAGGATCTGAGTAGTCTCCACCCCATCCTGAAATGTCAATATCGTAGTCTTTTTGTTCTGCTGTATCTGCAAAGTAGGTTGCTTGGTCTTTTTCATCTGGAGAAAGTTGGATAACGTCGATGACCACATTCTCCTTACCAAGAGTTTCTTCCACTGTTTGTTTGAAAGAGCCAGCTTGTTGCACATCTAACTTAGCAGTCTGGTCAACTGGCATATCCAAATGAATTGGGAAAGTTACTCCCTGAGCTTGCAGACTTTCTTTGGCCTTAGCAAACTTCTCTTTGGCCTTTTCAGGATTCAAGAAGGCTTGCTTACCATCGTTTAGGTCGATATTCGCCCAATCTTTACCGTAGTTGACAATTTTCTCATTAACAATATCACCGAAGTTCTTATCACCAACTTGGACAAAGTTACTTGGTGTAACCGTGTTACGCAAGATACGGTCTGCTCCATCTTCACCATTTGTCTGCGCTGCATAAGCATGACGGTCAAAGGCAAAGTTGATAGCCTGACGGAAATCTTTATTTTGCATAGCTGCGCGTGAATCTGTCTTTTCCTTATCAGACTGTTTCATAGTCTGCTTGTAACTTTGACGATTAACGTTGAAAAGATAGTAGAAAGTAACTGAGTTTTGTGGTGTATAGGTAATCTTGTCCTCGTTTCCCTTCTTGAGTTCAGCAAATACTGAACTTGTTGGGAAAATACGACCATCTGTATAGTTACCATCCAAGAAACCTCTTGCAATGCTGTCTTGGTCAGAACCATCAAAGAAAGAAAGTTTCACTTTCTCAATTTTGACATTGTCCTTATCCCAGTAGTTAGGGTTTTTATCAAACTCAATCAAAGATTTTGATGTGAAGGACTTAAACAAGTAAGGACCATTTGACAAGATACTTGATGGTGTCACACTTCCAAAGTCATCTCCCTTAGACTTCAAGAAAGCTTCATTTACAGGACTAAGAATACTTGCTGTTGTTTTAGAGTTCCAATAAGTCTCAGGTTGGTTGAGAGTGTATTGTAGCGTGTAATCATCCACCGCCTTAACACCAACAGTTGCAAAATCAGATGATTTTCCTTCAACATAATCTGCTAGACCCTTGATAGAGTCTTGTACCAAGTACAAGTTTTCAGCCTTTTTATCAGCCGCATACTTGAGACCAGTCACAAAGTCATGAGCTGTTACATCCGCATACTCTTCTCCTTCAGAAGTGTACCATTTAGCTCCCTGACGAATCTTATAAGTGTAGGTCAAACCATCTTTTGACACTGTCCATGACTCAGCCATAGAGGGAATGAGATTGCCATACTGGTCATTTTCCAATAACCCATCAATCAAGTTGGTTGTGATACTAGATGTAGAATCTCGTGTAGAGGTAATATAATCCAAGGTATCTGGGTTATTGACAAAGATATAAGAGTAAGTCTTGTCTGCATTACTTGATTGGGAAGACCCACATGCCGCTAGAGCTAGACCTGCTGTCAAAGCCATAGCTCCAAAAAGCATAACTTTTGATTTCTTCATGATTATTCTCCATTTTTTACTATATGTGAAATATTATACACTATTTGAGCAAAAATATAAAGTCTTTTTAACTTTTTTACAAAAATAAAAATCAGTAGACTCGAGTTCCTACTGATTTTTGTTATGGTTCGTTTGGATTATGCAGCCAAAACTTTGCGTCCTTTACGACGACGAGCTGCCAATACGCGACGACCGTTTTTAGTTGACATACGGTTACGGAATCCGTGTTTGCGCGCACGACGAAGTTTACTTGGTTGATAAGTACGTTTCACGATGAATACCTCCTCATAGATTTTGTATTCGTTTAGCCGGCTATAAAGTGATCAGTTACTAAACATACTTTACTATTCTATCTGATTCTTTCACTTTTGTCAATAGCTCAAGGCAAATGTTTCCAGCTTTTTCGAATGTAAGCCCTATCTACGATACTGTTTCAAGAATCGAGTCATCTTTTCTTGAATTTGGGCCAGTTCATCGACACGAGGAAGGTAAACAATACGGAAGTGGTCTGGTTCCTGCCAGTTGAAGCCTCGACCATGAACCAAGAGAACCTTTTCCTGTTTCAAGAAATTAAGGACAAACTGCTCATCATCATCGATACGGTACATATTGCGGTCGATTTTCGGGAAGATATAGAGTCCAGCCTTAGGTTTAACGGCAGACAAACCTGGAATATCTTGAATGGCATTGTAGATGAAGTTTCTTTGCTCGTAAATTCGTCCACCAGGAAGAAGCAATTCATCGACTGATTGGTGGCCACCCAAGGAAGTTTGTACAACCTGTTGGGCCAAAACGTTAGAGCAAAGGCGCATATTGGACAGCATATTGAGCCCTTCAATATAGCCTTTGACATGTGTCTTAGGTCCAGACAAGACCATCCAACCCACACGGAAACCAGCGATACGGTGGGATTTTGACAGACCATTCATGCTGACACAGAAAACATCTGGTGCCAAACTAGCCACAGGCGTATGCACATGCCCATCCATGACCATGCGGTCATAGATTTCATCCGCAAAGATAATCAAATCATTTTGACGGGCAATCTCAATAATCTCCAGCAAGAGTTCCTTAGGATAAAGGGCTCCAGTTGGGTTGTTTGGATTGATAAGGACGATCGCCTTGGTATTGGAAGTGATTTTTGACTTGATATCGTCAATATCTGGGTACCATTCTGCAGCTTCATCACAGATATAGTGAACAGCATTTCCCCCAGCCAGGCTGACAGCGGCTGTCCAGAGAGGATAGTCTGGCATTGGCACCAAGACCTCGTCTCCATTGTCCAAAAGTCCCTGCATGGACATGACAATCAGCTCACTGACACCATTTCCAAGGTAAATATCATCAATATCTACGTTTGGAAATTTCTTCAATTGGCAATACTGCATGATGGCCTTACGGGCTGAGAAAATCCCTTTGGAGTCAGAGTAACCTTCACTATCACGCGCATTCATAATCAAGTCATGAATGACCTCGTCTGGCGCTGTAAAGCCAAATTCTGCTGGATTTCCTGTATTCAGACGTAAAATCTTTTCGCCGTTTGCTCGCATCCGCATGGCTTCTTCCAAAACAGGACCACGGATATCATAAGCAACATGCTCTAACTTACTAGACTTGTTATATTCTTTCATCTTGTTTCCTCAATTCATCAGGATAGTAACATTATACCACTAGAAAGAAAATGCGACAAGTTTACTGAAATGTGTTACTAAAATCCTACAGAAGAAAAACCTCACTAAAAGCGAGGTTAAGACAGAGGAGATAGCAGGTGTTTTGCAAAGACAGATCACATACCAAAAGATAAACCTAGAAAAAGCAAGCCTAAAAAGGAGTCATAGAGAAGATTGAACATGAGGAAAAGCCCCCATATCATCAAGTAATCCCAACGCCCACTTCGTTTAGCGACTAGGAATAATACCAAATGGTAGAGTAAATGAAAGACTAAAAAGCCGATAAAACCTGGATAAAGAAGCGGTACCAGACTCTCTAATTGCCAGATCATGATAACTTCTACCAAGACTGAAACTAGGATAATTCCATAATAAAAGGAATTTGAAATTTTTGTTTCTTGAAAAGAGTGCTTCATCATTCTCCCTCCCTTCACTTCTTTCCTACTATCCTTTCTTTTATTTTATCATACATTTATATAGATTTTAATCGCTAACATTCTTTTAAAAAATACTTTTTTTACTTTACTTCTATAGTGAAAAGGTTTACAATTGTAGTAAGAAAATTTCAGGAGGTTTCATTATGGCACAACGTTACCAAAATATCATGGTCGCAATCGATGGTTCTAAAGAAGCGGACTTGGCTTTTGTCAAAGGAGTTCATTCTGCTCTACGAAACGACGCTAAACTCACCATCGCACATGTCATTGACACACGCGCTCTCCAAAGCGTATCCACCTTTGATGCTGAAGTTTACGAAGAACTCCAAGTTGACGCTGAAAGTCTGATGAAAGAGTACGAAAAACGGGCTAAAGATGCTGGTGTGGCAGATGTTCATATCGTCATTGAAATGGGAAATCCAAAAACCCTCTTGGCACGTACTATTCCCGATGCTGAGGAAGTGGACCTCATCCTTGTTGGCGCAACTGGTCTCAACGCCTTTGAACGCCTCTTGGTCGGCTCTTCATCTGAATACATCCTCCGCCATGCTAAGGTTGATTTGCTGGTTGTGAGAGAACAAGAAAAAACCCTATAGTCACGAAGAAAAGGAGCTCAGCGCTCCTTTTTGTTTACTATTTATACTCTTCGAAAATCTCTTCAAACCACGTCAACGTCGCCTTGCCGTACTCAAGTACAGCCTGCGGCTAGTTTCCTAATTTGCTCTTTGATTTTCATTGAGTATTATTTCTCTCTTTATGACGCTCATAAGCCTTGAGCTGGCGCTGCAGTTCCTTTTTAATAGCAGGTTCTGGAGCATATTTTTCTTCCCAATCTTCTGGTTTTAAAATTTTGTGGGTCACTGGATCAAAATGAGCCTTGCCATCTGGGAAAATTTTCCCCATATTGGCCTGATGGACAATATCAAAAATACGTTCTGGGTCCACCCCCATCAAAACAAAACTACCGTAGGTGAAGTAAAGCGTATCAATCAAGGCATCCACCTGCCCTACCAAATCTTGCTGTGCAGGTGTCTTCTTGGCTACTTTCTCTGCTGCCTTATCAAGAGCTTGATGAAGTTGTGATAGAGCTTGACCAAAGTCCTCTTCAGAAGGACTGGCTGCTCGAACAAACTCAACCAATTCTTCTATTTTAAAACCAGCCCTGTGGGTTGCACCTTTTAAATCCCAAGCTCGTGGTTCTTCTTGGGTTCGTTCATCCATCATGTGGTGGAAGGTCTTGACCTTATTGAAATGATAGTCACGGCTGACAAAAACTTTTTCTGAAGCTAGAACACCAAAATGTTCCAGGGCCTTGTGGATTCCGTCTTGCTGATTGCTGGTGGTAATGTGCTTAGCAACTTCCTTGACACTGCTACTACCATTTCCCATAGCGACCGACATACCGACACCAGCCAGCATTTCTAAGTCGTTATCTGAGTCACCAAAGGCCATCACTTGGTTGAGATCAAAACCATATTCTTTCCCGACTCGGCGTATGCCTTCCAATTTAGAGTTTCCTTGATTGATGACATCCGCTGCAAAAGGATTGCTACGTGTCAATTTCAAGTCTTCAAAATCAGCTGCTGCCTTCTCAGATTCTTCTGGCGTCATCAGCATCAAAACTTGGTAGATAGGCTGATTCATCAGATCAAGCAGGTCTTCTTCCTTTTGGGGAACAACCTTGCTGACCATACGATTAAAGGAATGACTCACTGTCCGAGTTAAAACTGAGGGAACGAAGCGACTGATTCGTTGGGAAAAAGAACCCAGACCAAAGGACATGATTTTGGAACCCAACATGGCATCCTTGGTCCCTAGAGCAATCTCCTTGCCCTCTTTTTTAGCATAACTGATTAACTGGCGCAAATGTAACTTGGAAATTGGGCTCGTGAACAAGACTCTGTCTTTAGTAAAGATATACTGGCCATTGTAGGTTACCGCAAAGTCCAGATCCAAATCGTCCATCAATTCCTTAACAAAAAAAGGTCCTCGTCCTGTCGCTACACCGACAAGCACCCCTTGTTCTTTGACAATCTTAATCGCGTCCTTAGTGGATTTCAAAACACTCTTGTGATCGTTGACCAAGGTTCCATCGATATCAAAAAAAACAGCTTTGACTTCCATCCTATCCCAATCTCCCCTTTTGTGATACAATGATTATACCACATTTCAGAAAGAGTGAGTAAATCATGCCTAAGAAAATCCTTGTTTTACATACGGGTGGAACTATTTCCATGCAGGCCGATGCTTCTGGCGCTGTTGTGACGAGTTCAGATAATCCCATGAACCATGTGTCCAACCCACTTGAAGGAATCCAAGTCCACGCCTTGGACTTTTTTAACCTACCAAGCCCCCATATCAAACCCAAGCATATGCTGGCCCTCTACCAAAAAATTAAAGAGGAAGCAGATAACTACGATGGAGTAGTGATCACACACGGAACCGATACTTTAGAGGAAACAGCCTATTTCCTTGATACCATGGAAGTTCCCCATATGCCTATCGTTCTAACAGGCGCCATGCGTAGTTCCAACGAACTCGGCAGTGATGGCGTTTATAATTATCTGAGTGCTTTACGGGTGGCTAGCGATGACAGGGCTGCTGACAAAGGGGTTTTGGTTGTTATGAACGATGAAATTCATGCTGCCAAGTATGTTACCAAAACGCATACGACCAACGTCGGCACCTTCCAGACCCCAACACATGGGCCACTTGGTCTGATTACGAAGCGGGAAATCCTCTACTTCAAAACAGCTGAACCTCGTGTTCGCTTTGACCTTGATCACATACAAGGCTTAGTCCCTATCATCTCGGCTTATGCAGGTATGACAGATGAGCTGATTGATATGCTGGATTTGGAACAATTGGACGGCTTGATTATCCAAGCCTTCGGAGCTGGTAATATTCCCAAAGAAACGGCTCAAAAATTAGAAAACCTTCTGCAAAAAGGAATCCCAGTCGCCCTGGTATCACGATGCTTTAACGGTATAGCGGAACCTGTTTATGCCTACCAAGGTGGGGGCGTGCAGTTGCAAAAATCTGGTGTCTTCTTTGTTAAAGAACTCAATGCCCAAAAAGCTCGCTTGAAACTCCTCATTGCCCTCAATGCCGGACTAACAGGGCAGGCTTTGAAAGACTATATGGAAGGCTAAGTCTCTTCTCCAGAAAGCAAAATCAGGAAATCTTCACGATTCCCTGATTTTTTCTATTTACGTTTTCGTGTTGAACGACGTTCTGTCAAACCATGAGGTAAGAGAACTTCACGTTCTTCCAACTCTTCCTTGTGCATAATCTTAGTCAACATACGCATACTAATAGCACCAAGGTCATAGAGAGGTTGGGCAATAGTTGTCAAGTTTGGACGGGTAAAGCGTGAGACTTGCGAATCATCACTAGTAATGATTTCAAATTCTTCTGGTACTGACACACCCTTATCAGCAAGGCCATTCAAAACACCTGCTGCCAACTCATCACCTGTTACAACTGCTGCAGTTGCATTTGATGAAATCAAGCGTTCTGCCAAGGCATAACCGTCTTCATAAGTGTATTTAGATTCAAATACCAATCCTTCGCTATAAGAAATACCTGCTTTTTTCAAGGCTTCCTTGTAGCCAACCAAACGAACCTTACCATTGATATCATCCACTAGTGGACCGCTAACGAAAGCAATGCGCTCATTTTCTTTAGCAAGGTAGGTCACTGCATCAATCGTAGCTTGTTTGTAGTCAATATTGACACTTGGAAGCTGATGTTCTACATCCACAGTTCCTGCAAGAACAACTGGTGTCCGAGAGCGAGAAAACTCTGAACGAATTTTTTCAGTCAAGTGATATCCCATAAAGATGATACCATCCACTTGCTTAGAAAACAGTGTATTGACCACTGAAACTTCCTTGTCATCATCCTCATCACTATTGGCAAGGACAATATTGTACTTGTACATTTCAGCGATATCATCAATCCCTTTAGCAAGCGTTGAGAAATAGCCATTGGTAATATTTGGTATCACCACACCGACAGTGGTTGTCTTTTTACTTGCAAGACCACGCGCCACTGCATTTGGACGGTAATCCAAACGGTCAATCACCTCAAGCACTTTTTTTCGAGTATTCTCTTTTACATTCTTATTGCCATTGACTACACGGCTAACCGTCGCCATTGAAACTCCTGCTTCACGGGCGACATCATAAATCGTTACTGTATCGTCTGTATTCATTCTATTTCCTTTCTATATCATACCTCACGAGACTCCAAAAAAAGAGACGGTATGAAAATTTCGTTTTCATGATTCTACTTATTCCATTTTATCACTATTTGTAAACACTTTCAAGTATTTTTTGAAGATTATTTGAAAAAAATTTCATAGAAAACTATGTTTATAAAGAAAAAAACACCTTTTCTTGATTTTTAATCCTATTTGCTGTATGATAATGGAAAAGAAAGGGGGCAGAAATATGGCTTTTACCAATACCCACATGCGGTCTGCTAGTTTTGGAATTGTTACCAGCTTGCCTGATGATGTCATTGACTCTTTTTGGTATATTATTGACCACTTCTTAAAAAATGTCTTTGAATTGGAAGAAGAACTCGAGTTTCAATTGCTCAATAACCATGGAAAAATCACCTTCCACTTTTCAAGTCAACATCTCCCTACAGCTATTGATTTTGACTTTAACCACCCTTTCGACCCTCTTTATCCGCCCAGAGTACTGGTTTTAGACATGGATGGTAGAGAAACGATCCTCCTCCCAGAAGAAAATGACCTATTTTAATACTAAAGGAAAATCAAAGAGCAAACTAGGAAGCTAGCCACAAGCTGCTCAAAACACTGTTTTGAGGTTGCAGATGGAAGCTGACGTGGTTTGAAGAGATTTTCGAAGAGTATAAAAACTCTAGCCTTCAGTTACAAATCACTGAAAACTAGAGTTTTTCTATTTTTTTAAAGCATTATACAAGTTGCGGACAGGTTGCTTTAAGGTAGGATGGATAAAATGAGGCGCAAGTTCCTGTAAGGACTCAAGGACAAAAAGGCGTTCTGCTATGTAAGGATGAGGCAAGATAAGGTCGTCTGTATAAAGGATCTGGTCCTCCACAAAGAGCAAGTCCAAATCAATCAAACGAGGTCCCCAATGCACTTCTCTCACCCGTCCCATCTCTGACTCAATAGCTAACAAGGTCTCCAATAGAACTGGGGCCGGCAACCAGGTTTCAACCTCAACCACTTGATTAGCAAAGCTATCTTGCTCCACACCACCCCAAGGCTCCGTCGCCAAGACACTGGACTCTTTGAGAATATGGATACCTCGAGCTCGCATTTTCTCAATGGCTTGTTTCAAATTTGCTTGTTTATCTCCCATATTGCTTCCTAGGGCGATAAAGGCCCGTTGCTTGCGACGATGAATGGTTACTGAGCAAGTATCTAGTGGCAAATGCACTGGCGCCCAAGGTTTTTTGAGTTCCAACTTCATTTCTTGGACAAGAGGATACGCCTCAAAAGTACGTTCTACCAGTTTATAGGCTACCGTTTCAATCAAGTCCTCAGTGCTTTCCTGAAACCAAGTCGTCCACTGCTGACACAATTCCCCGTAATGGACAGAGGCTGTTAAATCCAAATCTGTCGCCGCCTTGGTCATATCATAGGATAGGATTGCTGAAACGACAAACTTTTGCCCCAATTCCTTCTCACTAGAAAAAAGACCATGATAGGCAAAAATTTCCAAATCCTTAATCTGCAGTTGATCCATAATGATTCCTTTCTAGAAAAATCCGCTTCAAGCGGATTCTTTTTATAGTCCCATTAAACGATAAGCCTGGTCTCGGAGGTCCTTATCTGTTTCAAATAGACCACGAGCTACTGTCGTCAAGGTTGCAGTTCCCGGCTTTCTGACACCACGCATGCTCATACACATATGTTCCGCTTCAATGACAACAAAGGCTCCTTTAGCACCTAGATACTCCATCAAGGCATCGGCCACTTCGATATTCAAACGTTCTTGAATTTGTGGTTTTTTCGAATAAACTTCAACCGTACGGGCTAGCTTAGACAAACCTGCCACACGACCATCTGGAATGTAGGCAATATGTGCTCTCCCATAAAATGGTAGAAAGTGGTGTTCACACATAGTATGGAAAAAGATATCCTTTTCTACCACCATATTATCGTCAATAATCTCAAAGGATTTTGACAAATGTTCCTCCGCTGTTTGGCCAAGACCTGAGAAAATCTCTTGGTACATACGAGCCACACGAGCAGGCGTTTCCTGCAAGCCCTCACGGTTAGCGTCTTCTCCGACAGCCTCGATAATCATTTTTACTGCTGCTTCAATCTTTTGTGTATCCATTCTCGTTCTTCCTCTCCATCAGATAGGCTCTCACTTGGCTCAAGAAATACAAGGAACCTGTGACAATCCTAACTGTTTTTTTCTCTTCTTTTTTATCTGTCAATTTCTGCTCTAGAAAATCCTGCCAATCTTGATAGCTGAGATTTCTAGACTTAGCTGCCTCTTTCAGCACGCTTTCATCAGTCGCCCGACTATCGTCAAAATGTGTCAGGGTAAGTTCGGTATCTGGCATGGTCCCCAGCAAGTCCAACATATCCTCCAAGGCCTTGGTTTTGATACAAGTAAAGAGGATTTCCTTACGATAATTCGCAAAGCGTTCTTGCAAAGTTGCTAATAAAGCCTTGATAGCATGGGGATTGTGGGCTCCATCCAAAATCATCAAGGGTTCTCTTGACACGATTTCCAAACGCCCTGGCCAACTTATTTCTTCCAAGGCTTGAGCAAGCAAGTGATTGCTTGCTAGTTCTCGACCTTCTTCTTGACAAAAATTATCAAGTAAAGCTATGGCCATCCCAGCATTCTCTATCTGGTGCAAACCCAACAGGCCAGTCTGGAAGCGACCTTGTCTGACAACACTTGTATAGTCAAAGACTTCGCCTGTAACCATACTCTTTTGATGGCGGACCTGATAATCTGTCCCGTAGGCAAATCTCGGCGCATCTTTCCCTTCCGCAATGCGGTCAATCACAGCCAAAGCTTCTGGAGCAATACGACCTGTCACCAAGGGAATAGCTTGTTTGATAATACCAGCTTTCTGCTCTGCTATGGCTTCAAAGGTGTCACCAAGTAGTGCTACATGGTCCAGTCCAATGGTTGTGATGCCTGTTAAAATCGGCTGGCAGACATTGGTACTATCCAAGAGTCCACCCATGCCGACTTCCATGATAGCCACATCTACTTGCTCCGAGGCAAAGTAATCATAGGCTATAGCTGTAATTATCTCAAACTCAGTTGTCGCCTGCAAATTGGCAGCCGCTTCTCCCTCCAGCAAAGACTGATAGGCTGCCATGAGGTCTTCTAGCCTAGCCTTGGGAATGGATTCCCCATTGATGCTAATCTGGTCTGTGTAGTGAATGAGATAGGGTGAGCTAAACACGCCAACTCTCAGTCCTAGCTTTTCCAGCATATTTTTCAAAAAAGCAATGGTAGAACCCTTGCCATTGGTCCCTCCGATATGGATGACCTTGAGTTTGAGATGGGGATTTCCACGCAAAGCTAATAGTTCCACCATGCGTTCCAAGCCAAAATGCGGTTGGTCGGTTCGGTAGTTGGCAATCCACTGATTATTTTCAATTTCTTTCATCTTTATTTGTATTGTTTTAAATCTAGATTTTCCGCTTCATCAGCCAGACGAATAGCGGAGGCAATTTCAACTGCCATCTTGTGACTAGCTACATCATGCACGCGCACCACTTCCACACCCTGTCTCGCAGCGATACTGGTTACATGAGCCGAAGCTGTATCTCGATTGCGGAAACCAATTTCTGTCTCAGGATTAACCTCAAAACCATTTTCTTCTAGGATATTGATGACAAACCGCTTGCGCGACACTCCAAGAAAGATTGGATAGCCTTTCTGATGTAGTTTATCCAGATCCCGTAAAAGAATCAGATTTTCTTTCTTAGTCAGCCCAAAGCCAATTCCTGGATCCAACAGTATGTTTTCTTGTGCAATCCCAGCTTCCTCTGCTCTCGCTAGTGCTCGTTCAAAGAAAGTCTCCATCAACTCTTCGATTGGCATTTTTTCAAAGTCAGCTAACTCTTCCTCTGTAAAAGCTTGACCAAAGCCAAAATGAGGAAATATAAGCGAGCTAGGATGCTGAGGTCGAGCCATAACGGGATTAAACATAATGACCACTTTCGCTCCAGCCCTAGCTACCACATGGGCCATTTTTTCATCACCCATGAGACCAGTGATATCATTGACTAGATTGGCACCAGCAGCCAAAGCAGCCTCTGCCACCTGACTCTTCCAAGTATCAATAGAGATGAGGACATCACTTTCCTTGCGAATAGCCTTAATCACTGGAACAACACGCTGGATTTCCTCTTCTATCTCAACATAGCTACTTCTTCCCGGCCGAGTTGATTCTCCACCGATATCTAGTATGCTGGCTCCTTCTGCTATCAATTTACGAGCCTGCTGGAGCGCCTGCTCAAGCGCAAAAAATTGACCACCATCCGAAAAGGAATCTGGGGTTACATTGATAATTCCGCAAACAGCTGTCTTTGCATGATTGGCTTTAGTTGACATATCGGTCACTCCCTCAAGGCTTTTCACCATATTATTTCTCTATTTTACCATAAAAAGAAAAAGATGGATACTATTGCATTCATCTTTTTCCCAGTAGAAACAAGTAAGCAATTGTCAAAAATCTTAAACAGAAATCCCTAATGTCCGACTCAAAATCACCACGAGAGCCAACAAACAGAAAGCAACCCCATTCACAATCATGTGAAGTAAGATAGACATTTCCAAACGTTGGGTCTTGTAAGCCGTCCAAGATAGAACTGTCGACATACCTCCATAAATCAATAAAGAAGGTAAATTACTTGGTTGGTGCAATAAAGCAAACACAATGGTACCTACTATAAATCCCAAGTTCTCCTTGCCTCGGAAAATCTTTTTAGGAACAATTCCACGACACAAGATTTCCTCACAAATTGGAGCAAGCAAGGCCAATAAGAAGAAACTGGAAATCAGAGAACTATTCTGAACCATATCGTTAATCTGAGACTGGTTACCTGTTGTCGTCTCATTTGACAGTTGCAACAAGATAGAACCAAGTATATTTGACCCGATAATAACTAAATAACTTAATCCCAATCGTGCCAGATCCTTAGCTCTAAAAAAAGAAAAATTAAAACTTGCTAACTGCGTTTTACGAGCTCCAATAATAAACAGCACCAGAATCACAATCGAAATACCAGCAACTATCAGTCCTGACTGCAACAGTGGTACTGCATTTAAAGTTAAAATAGCAGTAACCCCTATAGGAATCTGATATAAAATTGTCGCCAGAAAAAAGATTAACAGCCAACCTGCACGATTCAATAATTCTTTCCACATATTTTTCTCTTTCATCACCTATCTCCTTTGTATTAAAAAAGGGGAAAAATCCCCCTGGGTCATCCTATTATAAGGCCATGCTAATGTAGTTAAGGATAAATAAGGCATCCAAAATCCAAATCATGACATGAACATCTTTAGCTTGACCTTTGACAAGCTTAGTCAAAGTGTAAGTCAAGAAACCAACTGCAATCCCTTGAGTGATAGAGTAGCTGAATCCCATAAAGATAGATGTGAAGAAGGCAGGAACCGCTTCAGCCATATCATCCCAATGGATATTTTTCAAACTAGCCAACATCATAATCCCAACGATAATCAAGATTGGAGCTGTAGCGGCTGTTGGTACAATCGCTAGAAGTGGGCTAAAGAAGCTTGAGATAGCAAAACAGATTGCCACGACCAAGGCTGTCAAACCAGTACGTCCACCTGCACCGATACCAGCAGCAGACTCAACATAAGTCGTTACGTTCGAAGTACCAGCGATGGCACCAATTGAAGTACCAATCAAGTCAGAGTAAAGAGCCTTATCCAACTTAGCTGATTGGTGATTTTCACCATTTGTCGCTACGATACCAACTTTTTCACCTGTACCGATCAAGGTACCAATCGTGTCAAAAATATCTGTCAATGAGAAGGCAAGAATAGCCATCAGAGTTTCAGGCAAGCGAGCTGTATCTGAAATCAAAGCTCCCAAACCTTCTGAACCAAGAGCTGCACCAAAGACTGTCTTCAAGTCTTCAAAAGCTGCACCAACATGGTTATTAGCAAAATCGATACTAGACAAATCTACCAAACCAACTGCGATAGCAAGAACAGTTGTTGTCAAGATAGAGAGGATAATTCCCCCTTTAATCCCTTTGATAACAAAGAAGATAGTAATGGCAAGTCCTGCAAGAGCCACCAAAACAGCTGGATTATTAAAGCTGACCAAGCCTGGAACTGCTGAAGAGTTTGCTACAATCGTTGCTTGAGCTTTGTCAGCCCCTTCTCCTACAACAATATAGTTGCCTGGATCAATCGTAAATTTCAAAAGTCCAGCATTCTTAATCCCTACATAGGCAAGGAAGACACCGATACCAGCTGAAATAGCTGAGCGAAGAGCATTTGGAATCGATTCAATGATCATTTTACGAACATTTGTCAAGGTAATAATCAATGAGATAATCCCACAGATGAAGACCATAGCTAGGGCTTCTTGCCAAGAATAACCGAGTCCAAATACGACTGTAAATGTAAAGAAGGCGTTAAGACCCATACCTGGCGCTTGAGCATAAGGTAAGTTAGCATAGAAGGCCATCATCAAGGTACCCGCTACTGCACCAATGATCGTCGCTAGGAAGACACCTTGAGCAGGCATTCCTGTTTGCGAAAGAATTTGTGGGTTTACAAAGAGAATATAACTCATTGCAAAGAAAGTTGTTAAACCAGCGAGAACCTCTGTACGAACGTCCGTACCGTTCTCTTTTAGTTTAAATAATTTGTCCATTATCAATCTCCTTTTAATTTTTACGAACAATAATAGAATTATATCATTTATCATTCACTTTTTCAATATCTTTGTTTGATTTATTTAAGAATTTGATGGAATTTTATTTTTTGTTTGGAATCTGCTTTTCTGCTTGCTTTCTGTTATAATAGAAGACATCTTATCCGAAAAGACACTAGAAAGGTCCCTATGACGAAAAAAATTATTGCAGTTGACCTGGATGGAACCCTACTCAACTCAGACAGTCAGATTTCTGACTTTACCAAAGAAACCATAAAAAAAGTTGCCGAAAAAGGGCATCAGGTTATTATTACAACGGGTCGCCCTTACCGCATGTCAAAAGATTTCTACCGTGAACTAGGCTTAGACACTCCTATGATTAATTTCAACGGCTCCCTCACTCATTTGCCAGACCAAGTTTGGAACTTTGAAAAGTGTTTAACCGTAGACAAAAAATATCTGCTAGATATGGTTCGACGTTCAGAGGACATTCAAGCCGATTTTATCGCTGGAGAATATCGTAAAAAATTCTACATTACAAATCCTAATGAAGAAATTGCCAATCCCAAACTATTTGGTGTAGAATCTTTCCATCCTGAAGATCAATTTCAGCCAGAGTTAGTAACCAAGGATCCTAACTGTATTCTTTTACAGACCAGAGTCAGTGACAAATATGCCTTGGCAAAAGAAATGAACGCCTTCTACCAGCATCAACTGTCTATCAATACCTGGGGAGGTCCGCTCAATATCCTTGAGTGTACCCCAAAAGGTGTCAACAAGGCCTTTGCTTTGGACTACTTGCTCAAGGTAATGAACCGTGACAAAAAGGATTTGATTGCCTTTGGAGATGAGCACAATGATACCGAAATGCTCGCTTTTGCTGGGAAGGGCTATGCCATGAAAAATGCCAACCCAGAGCTACTCCCCTATGCAGATGAGCAAATCGCCCTGACCAATGACCAAGACGGTGTTGCCAAAACCCTGCAAGACTTATTCTTATAACCTATACTGATACTCAATGAAAATCAAAGAGCAAACTAGGAAGCTAGCCGTAGGCAGTACTTGAGTACGGCAAGGCGAAGCTGACGTGGTTTGAAGAGATTTTCGAAGAGTATGACCAGCTTGCAAGCTGGTCTTTGTGCTCTTTTCACAGTCTCATCAACCAGTTAATCGATTGTTCTACTTTTTGCCTCCAAAACCTTGGAAAAGGCTTTCTTTTGTGATATACTTCACATATAAATACAAGAGAGCTCGTCATACTCGACTCTGTTGACACAAAATCAATCCAGTCCTGTTTCTCCTGCTCTCAGTTAATATCAAGGAGGATAGCTATGAAAGCTGTTGTTGTAAATCCAGAAAGCACTGGTGTTGCTGTTGAAGAAAAAGTACTCCGTCCACTTGAAACTGGAGAAGCACTTGTAGAAATTGAATACTGTGGTGTTTGCCACACTGACCTCCACGTTGCCCATGGTGACTTTGGTCAAGTACCAGGACGTGTTTTAGGACATGAAGGTGTTGGTATCGTTAAAGAAATTGCCCCAGATGTGAAAAGCCTTAAAGTCGGTGACCGCGTCAGCGTTGCTTGGTTCTTTGAAGGATGTGGTACTTGCGAATACTGTACAACTGGCCGTGAAACTCTTTGCCGTACTGTAAAAAATGCTGGCTACTCAGTAGACGGTGGTATGGCCGAACAATGTATCGTAACTGCAGACTATGCTGTTAAAGTTCCTGACGGACTTGATCCAGCCCAAGCTTCTTCTATCACATGTGCTGGTGTAACAACCTATAAAGCTATTAAAGAAGCCAAAGTTGAACCAGGCCAATGGGTTGTTCTTTACGGCGCTGGTGGACTTGGTAACCTAGCTGTTCAATACGCTAAAAAAGTATTCAATGCTCATGTCATCGCAGTTGATATCAATAACGACAAACTTGCCCTTGCAAAAGAAGTGGGTGCGGACATTGTTATTAACGGCCTCGAAGTTGAAGATGTACCTGGACTCATCAAGGAAAAAACTGATGGTGGAGCTCATTCAGCTGTCGTAACTGCTGTATCTAAAGTTGCCTTCAACCAGGCTGTTGACTCAGTTCGTGCTGGTGGTCGCGTAGTCGCTGTTGGTCTCCCTTCTGAAATGATGGAACTCAGCATCGTGAAAACCGTTCTAGATGGAATCCAAGTCATCGGTTCTCTTGTTGGAACTCGTAAAGACTTGGAAGAAGCCTTCCAATTCGGTGCAGAAGGTTTAGTAGTTCCAGTTGTCCAAAAACGCCCAGTCGAAGATGCCGTAGCCATTTTTGACGAAATGGAAAAAGGTCAAATCCAAGGACGTATGGTACTTGACTTCACCCACTAATCTAATAAAAACCTATTTTAAAAGTTGGAATGCGCTTCCAACTTTTTTATATTAAATTTTTTAATAAGGATTCAAAAAAACTTCTCTAAAACTCAATATATCAATATTTTCAGATGTAATCTTTTTAATTATTTTATGATAAATAGTTGATTTTTAGATGAAAACGGTTTATACTTAAACAGTCTTAAAGTTTTCTTAAACGAAAACTAAAACAAAAAAGGAGGAATGACAATAATGAGTATCGGAATCATTATTGCGAGCCACGGCGAATTTGCTGCGGGTATTCATCAGTCAGGATCTATGATCTTTGGTGAACAAGAAAAGGTTCAAGTTGTAACCTTTATGCCAAACGAAGGTCCTGATGATCTATACGCTAAGTTTAATAACGCTGTTGCTGCATTTGACGCAGAAGATGAGGTTCTAGTTTTGGCTGACCTTTGGAGTGGATCTCCATTTAACCAAGCTAGTCGCGTGATGGGAGAAAATCCTGAGCGTAAGTTTGCCATCATCACAGGACTTAACTTACCGATGTTAATTCAAGCCTACACAGAGCGCCTGATGGACGCTGCTGCAGGTGTAGAAAAAGTCGCTGCTAATATTATTAAAGAAGCCAAAGATGGCATCAAAGCTCTTCCAGAAGAGCTCAATCCAGCTGAAGAAGTTGCAAGTGCTGCAGCTGCTCCAGTTGCCCAAGCTGCTATCCCAGAAGGAACTGTTATCGGGGATGGTAAATTGAAAATCAATCTTGCTCGTCTTGACACACGTCTCCTTCACGGTCAGGTTGCAACTGCTTGGACTCCAGATTCAAAAGCAGACCGTATCATCGTTGCTTCAGATAACGTAGCTACAGACGAATTACGTAAAGAATTGATTAAACAAGCAGCTCCAGGTAAAGTGAAAGCAAACGTTGTTCCTATCCAAAAACTAATCGACGTTGCAAAAGACCCTCGCTTCGGAGGAACACATGCCCTTATCTTGTTTGAAACACCTCAAGATGCCCTTCGTGCTATCGAAGGTGGCGTGCCAATCAAAACTCTTAATGTTGGATCAATGGCTCACTCAACTGGTAAAACAATGGTTAACAACGTTTTGTCTATGGATAAAGAAGACGTTGCTACATTTGAAAAAATGCGTGACCTTGGTGTTGAATTTGATGTACGTAAAGTACCAAACGACACCAAAAAAGATTTGTTTGACTTGATCAACAAAGCAAACGTGCAATAATCGATTTTATGAAAGGATTTTAAAGATGTCTATTATTTCTATGGTTTTAGTAGTCGTTGTAGCCTTCCTAGCAGGTCTTGAAGGTATCCTCGACCAGTTCCAATTCCATCAACCAATCGTAGCTTGTACCCTTATCGGTCTTGTTACTGGTAACCTTGAAGCAGGGATCATCCTTGGTGGTTCTCTTCAAATGATCGCCCTTGGTTGGGCTAACATCGGAGCTGCCGTAGCTCCTGACGCTGCTCTTGCTTCTGTTGCTGCTGCCATTATCATGGTTCTTGGTGGCGACTTTACTAAGACAGGTATCGGTGTTGCCCAAGCAGTTGCTATCCCTCTTGCAGTTGCTGGTCTATTCTTGACTATGATTGTCCGTACACTCTCTGTCGGATTGGTTCACACTGCTGATGCTTCTGCTAAAAAAGGTGACTTCAAAGCAGTTGAACGTGCTCACTTTGTCGCACTTCTTCTTCAAGGTCTTCGTATTGCAGTCCCTGCAGCACTCCTTCTAATGGTACCAACTGAAACCGTACAAAGCATTCTAAATGCTATGCCTGATTGGCTTAAAGATGGTATGGCTATCGGTGGTGGTATGGTCGTTGCCGTTGGTTACGCTATGGTTATCAACATGATGGCAACTCGTGAAGTATGGCCATTCTTCGCTATCGGTTTCGTGCTTGCTGCCGTGTCAGATATTACTCTAATCGGATTTGGTGCTATCGGTGTTGCTATCGCTCTTATCTACCTTCACCTTTCTAAAACTGGTGGAAATGGTGGCGGAGGAGCCGCAACTTCTAACGACCCAATCGGCGATATCCTAGAAGACTACTAAGATAAGAAAGGACTGAAAACATCATGACTGAAAAACTTCAATTAACTAAATCAGATCGTAAAAAAGTTTGGTGGCGTTCAACTTTCTTACAAGGTTCTTGGAACTATGAACGTATGCAAAACTTGGGTTGGGCTTACTCATTAATTCCAGCTCTTAAAAAACTCTACACTAAAAAAGAAGATCAAATCGCTGCTCTTGAACGCCATCTTGAGTTCTTCAACACTCACCCATACGTAGCCGCTCCAATCATGGGGGTTACTCTTGCACTTGAAGAAGAACGTGCTAACGGTGTTGAAATTGATGACGCTGCTATCCAAGGGGTTAAAATCGGTATGATGGGACCTCTTGCTGGTATCGGTGACCCAGTATTCTGGTTTACAGTACGCCCAATCCTTGGATCACTCGGTGCTTCACTTGCCCTTACTGGTAATATCTTAGGTCCAATCCTCTTCTTCGTTCTTTGGAACTTGATTCGTATGTCATTCTTGTGGTATACACAAGAGATTGGATACAAGGCTGGATCAGAAATCACTAAAGATATGTCTGGCGGTATCCTTCAAGACATCACTAAAGGAGCTTCTATCCTTGGTATGTTCATTCTTGCTGTCCTTGTTCAACGTTGGGTAAATATTAAATTTGCTTTCGATGTTGCCAAAGTTCAACTAGATGAAAAGGCTTATATCCATTGGGATAAATTGCCAGAAGGATCTAAAGGTATCCAAGAAGCATTCGCACAAGTAGGACAAGGATTGTCTCAAACACCTGAAAAAGTTACTACTTTCCAACAAAACTTGGATATGTTGATCCCTGGACTATCAGGACTACTCCTTACTCTCCTTTGCATGTACTTGCTTAAGAAAAAAGTATCTCCAATCACTATTATCCTTGCACTCTTCGCAGTGGGTATTGTGGCACATGTTCTTCACATCATGTAATCAAGCAACTTAAAAGGAATCAGGTTCTAAAATCTGATTCCTTTTTTCTATACTTTTATTCGGCCAAGGCACCCATTGGATCCCATGGTGCGAGTACAATTGGTTCTGCTTCATAGGCAGCTTGTTCTGCTGCTGTCAGCAATTCTTTACGGACAACGATTTGGTATGTGTATTCGTCCATCCAAGCGTCTGAGGCAACAAAGTACCCATCGGTACCAACCTTGTCTCCCCATGAGTTTTCAACCTTCCACTTGGTTGACTTCCCATTTTCATCCAAATCAACACCTGTCAAGACCATGGCGTGGGTCATCAAACTTTCGCTGTAATCCAAACGTCCAGCCTTGTCTTGAGTGAGTTTAATGTCCATGCTTGATTCAAAGTCATAAACATCTGTCGCAAGGATTCCAGCCTTACGGTTGCTGAGCTGGCCGACATCAGAACCAAACCAAACAGTCTCACCTGCTTGCATTTGAGCAATTGCCAACTCTTTCAAGCGCTCCATCGACACGTTGATGTAACGAACCGCACGGCTACCAACCACATTTCCTAACATCTCAACTGTGTAAGATTTTCCGTAAGGCTTGTCAGCAGTTGGAGCATTGATAACAGAAACATAATCTTCTAGAGGAAGATTGACATATTTCTTGTAAAACTCTTGTGGTGTAATGCCCTTTTCGCTTTGGTAGTTGTTATCTTTATCGCGATAAGCAAAGTCAAACTGACGTGGTGGAAGTCCTAATGACATGGCAAGGAAATTAAAGATTTCTTGCAAGAGGTCTTCTTTCTTAGCTTGAACAGTCGCTTGGTCCGCACCAGAAGTAAGCAAGTCACGCAAGATTTGAGCATCTTGGCGAAGCAATTTGTTAAGTATTGCATTTAACTCACGGCTACTACTAGATGAAACAGACTCAGGGTAAACTGACTTAGGCACGACACCGTATTTCTCAAAGAGAGAAACGACCATATCCCATTGACCGCCATCTTGTTGAGGTGTTTGAAGTAGGAATTTAACCTTACGGCTCGTCAAATCTTGGTCTGCGGTTGCAATGACTTGCTCCAAGAACCAGTTTGATTTCTCATACTTATCCCAGAAGAATGTATGAGCCTGTGACAACTCAAAGTTTTCCA
The DNA here is from genome assembly GCF_046352925.1 of Streptococcus sp. KHUD_011. Taxonomy (GTDB): domain Bacteria; phylum Bacillota; class Bacilli; order Lactobacillales; family Streptococcaceae; genus Streptococcus. The sequence continues at coordinate 1,692,529 of NZ_CP157578.1, forward strand.
ATTTATATTGAGAGATGAGTTTGTGACGGAAGGTGTTAAGGGCTGCAAACATCCAGCAACGACCAGACGCTTTCTGGTTTGTTACCTTGTCCTTGGTCAAATCCAATGAGAAAACAGGTGTGTTGTCTACATGGCTTTGGCGACGTTCTAGGGCTGCAAAAATTCCATTATGGCTAGCAGCATTTTCAATCGCTTGGTATTTTACATTTGCTTCATAGTTGGCAAATAATTTATCAGTAAATGATTCTTGAATCGCGTTCATAGATTCCTCCTTTTATTCTACAGTCTATTATAACTCTTTTCACAAAGGAAGCAACTGAAAAACATAAAAGGCAAGGACATTCTCCCTCACCTTTTTCGAATATAAACCAAACTAAGCAATACTTGCAAGGAGAACCTCTAATTCTTCCTTGGTCAAGCGACGCCATTCTCCTCTCTGCAAGTTCTCATCCAATACTAGCGTTCCCATAGTCAAACGTTGCAAGTCTACTACTTCCTTGCCACAGTAGCCCACCATACGCTTGATCTGATGAAACTTCCCTTCTGCAATGGTCACACGGATTTGACTTTGATTCTTTTCTGTCTCTATGGACACAAGCTCCAGTTTAGCAGGCTGACAAGTAAAGTCTTTAAGAGGAATTCCCTTGGCAAATGTCTCCACATCTTCTTGGGTCATAATTCCCTTGACTTGTGCCAGATAAGTCTTGTCCACATGACGCTTAGGTGAAAGAAGAGCATGGGCAAGCTTGCCGTCATTAGTCAAGAGCAAAAGACCATGCGTGTCAATATCCAAGCGTCCTACTGGGAAAACTTCCTTGCTCCGAGCAATATCATCCAGCAAATCCAGAACCGTTCTGTGCTTAGGATCCTCAGTCGCTGAGATGACTCCTTTGGGCTTGTTCATCATGTAGTAGACAAACTCTTCATACTCCAACACTTGCCCGTCAAAGCGAATTTCATCTCTTTCTTCATCAATCTGCAGTTTCGCTGACTTTTCTTTTTTACCATTTACCATCACGCGCCCAGACTTGAGCAAGTTTTTGACCTCAGTCCGACTCCCCACAGCGCAGGCAACTAAAAATTTATCTAATCTCATAGAACTATTATATCACACTCAAAAGGAGGCTGTCTCAATGACCAACCTCCTTTTCGTTTCATACTCTTCAAAAATCTCTTCAAACCGCGTCAACGTCGCCTTGCCGTAGGTATATGTTACTGACTTCGTCAGTTCTATCTGCAACCTCAAAACAGTGTTTTGAGCTGACTTCGTCAGTCTTATCTACAACCTCAAAGCAGTGCTTTGAGCAACCTGCGGCTAGTTTCCTAGTTTGCTCTTTGATTTTCATTGAGTATCAGATTTAAGAAATTAACTTCCTCGTCTCCAGAAAATCGCTAAGACAATCATGGAACCTAGTACTGCCGGAATAATGGCAGTTCCTGCTATTATCGGTCCCCAAGTCCCAAAAAGCAAATGGCCTATAAAGGCACCAATCCAGCCTAGAAACATTTTTCCAAAACATCCCATTCGCTCTCCACGATTGGTCAAAGCACCTGCCAAGAATCCCACCAGGAGACCAACAAACATACTTCCTATCATCTCAGCTCCTTAATCTGCCCAATCTCCGTTACGGAAGAGTGGTACACGTGTTCCATCCTCACGGATACCATCGATATCCATTTGACTAGACCCAATCATAAAATCTACGTGAACATCTGAACGGTTAAGCCCCACAGCTTCAAGCTCCTCTTCGCTCATCTCCGCTCCACCAACTACGCTAGTCGCATAGGCTGCACCGATAGCCAAGTGATTTGACGCATTCTCATCGAAAAGGGTATTAAAGAAGGTAATGCCTGACTGAGAAATTGGGCTTGGATCTGGTACCAAGGCACATTCACCCAAGGCACGCGCACCCGCATTTTCAAAGACAAGGTCTTTCATGACTTGATCGCCTTTTTCTGCAGTGATGTCAACGATTTGTCCATCCTTAAAGGTTACCTTAATACCTTCGATGATATTTCCGTTATAGCTAAGCGGTTTTGTAGAAGTGACATAACCATCTGCGCGACGGAAATCAGGCGCTGTGAAAACTTCCTCTGTCGGCATATTTGGCAAGAATCCTTCTCCCTGTGCATTGATAGCCCCAGCTGATTCCCAAACGTGGTTCTTCGGCAAACCAAGTGTCAAATCTGTCCCTGGCGCTGTGTAGTGAAGGGCTGAAAATTGCTCTTTATTAAGCATATCGGCCTTGCTCTTCAAGATAGCTGCATGCTCTTCCCAAGCCTTAACAGGATCTGCTTCGTAGACACGACAAGTTTTGAAAATTTGGTCCCAAAGGAGATCGACTGCTTCTTCGTCGCTCGCAGCATTTGGAAAGACTTTCTTAGCCCACTCAAGTCCAGCAGCGGCTGCTACAGTCCAGCTAACCTTGTTAGATTGAGTTGCGATACGCATTGGCTTCATGGCAAGTCCCATAGCTTTAGCAGAAGCTGAAAGCTTGTCAGCATCCACTCCGTTCAAGGCACCTGGATCAGATGAACGAACCCCAAGACGGCTGGCCTTATTTTCCAAGAGATAGTTCATCTCAGCAATCTTGTATTCTGGCACATTGTCCAAACGCTCCATCGGCGCATGGAGGAATTTCTCACGGTTAATGACATCATCTGTCCACTGAACGATCACCTCATGTGCACCCAAAGCATAAGCTTCTTTGACGATTAAGTGAGCCAACTCACGTTGCTCCACATCGATAGAGAGAGCCAAAGTGTGACCAGGTTGCACATTGATTCCATTTGCAACCAACAATTTCGCATATTTTTCTAGATTTTCTTTAAAATTTGGTAAAACCATGTTGTTTTCTCTTTTCTATTTTTATTTTTCTTTCAAAGCAGAGAATAATCCTGCTAAAGCAATGGCACCTGACAAGAGTGCTGTTGATAGAAGAATTGTCTGATCAGCAAGTTCTAGCTGATAGTCAAAAACTTTTGAGCTGGTTTGTCTTTTACAAAATCCTTCCCTTACTAGTATATCACATATATTGGTATTTTAAAAAACAAGCTTACTGAAGCTTGTTTTAATTAGCTATTACAAAAATTTTGTACATATCTTTCCACTTCTTTTTCCATAGATTGAATCTCACCAATATCCCATCTATTTTTTTTAGAAGTTATCTCTGCCATCATCTGTAATTTTAAACTCTGACGATGGAATATCCCTTCTCTTTCCCATTGCTCTAATTTAGCCTCTGGATAGGAGTTGCCAAACCTGGAGTTCTGAATATCGGTAGTAATACAAAGGTTGCCAAAGGAATGTAAAAACTCCGCAGGTAATTGGCTCTCTCCATCATGTCCATTTGGATTCTGAGGATACCAATGCTCTATGGAGCGACGATAAGCAAATTTGAAATGATCAAAATTAATATCCTTGTACTCTTTCTCTAATTCGGCACGATTTTTCCACAAAACATAATCCACAAAGTTAAAAGCATAAACAGGAATTGCACCATATTTTTTGATACTTTTATCTTCGGTAAACAATCTTTCCTCAGCATATCTCACTGCCATTTTTTCAAGAAAATCCTTAAACTGACTAGCAAATTCTGTTTGATTTAACTCTTCAATATAGTTAAACAAGAATTGCAAGATTTCATATAACCAACGACTATCACGATTGGCAGTAAAGGTCACAGCAAACATGGATTGGAGAAGAATGATGTTTTGGTTAATTTCCGAATCCGAAAACGTATTATTAGTAAAACGTTCTTCGACTATATAATGCTCTTTAGATTTTCCATTTGGTTGATATTCATAATAAGTCCCCTTCTGTAAAAACCATTCATCCTTATTTCTACTTGAAGAGTCCATATTCGAATTTCTAACGATGTAATTATCGAAAATGTGTTTTATTCTAAGAAGAAATTCACTAAATTCAATAACCCAAGTTTTATCTTTATTTTTTATATCAAATAGTGCTAAGAGTTTCTTATCATCTAGTTGAATCTCATCAGTTTTCTTACCTTCCGCAATTGCCAATACATGGAGTAAGAATGTTGGAAAATCAATGATTGTAGTATAATCGCCAAAATCTTTTTCTACTTCTATATTTTTTTCATTTATCTTTTTTCCTAATATATCTGATAACTTTCTTCTTTCATTTTGATGAAAATCAATATCATTATAAATATTATGAAATGAATAATTTGTAAAATGCCATCCAAAAATACGTTCACGTTCTTGAAAGTCATCTGCTCTCTTCCGTCGCATCTTAAACTGACTTGCTACCGGCTTATCAAACTCTGCACAGGCATCCCAAATTCTTGCAAACTTTTGCGCCATTTCTTGATCTGTATCGAACTTAGCCATCATTTGCGCCTTAAGAATCTCATGAGCCTCTAGTTGTTCTCCTCGAGAATTGAAACGTTCGAAATAAAGATTCAAATCTAAATCCTCAGGAAGTATACTTCGAAAAATGATGACATTATCAAAAAGATAATCCACGAAAGACTGAGGATTAAGCTGGCGATCCTCTAGCACTTTTTTCAATGCATCTTTAGCATATCCGTAGCCTCTAGTCAGCTCATTTTCATCGTCCTCTAAAATTTTTTTCTTGGCAAATAAATCTTGAATATTCTTATTTGATTTCTTCCTAGCTGGGAAGGTAAGATTGACATCTTTCAATCTATCAAAACCAAACTCATGCTTCAAAGCTAAGGCAATCAAATTAAGAGCGGTTGTCCGCTGTTGCCCATCTATGATTTTGAAAATGTCATTCTCTTTATTAACGACTAATGTTCCAATATAGTAATTGTCTCTATTTTCTTGAACAGCATCTGCTACGTCGTTCAATAACTGCTCAATTTCATCATAAGTCCAAGCAAAATTTCTCTGATAAAGAGGGATAGCATAGGTATCTTCATTTAACAAACGATTAACTGATAAGCTTATATGTGTTTCTACCATTTATCTTTTTCCTCTTCTATAATCTTGTCCACAGTATAATTTTCAAATAGCTCTCTATCTATTTTGACCATAAAATCATTCGGAGTGACAGCATGAGATAAAAGTTGAAATAGCTTTTGAACCTCTTTTTGTCTAAACCTTCCACCAGCAGCATAGTTCCCAACTGTCGCATCATATATGGCTTTAGATTTAACTCTAGGATAGTAAGACCAAATAAACAAGGTCTCTACTATCTCCTTTGATAGCTCCTCTTTTCCAAATCTATCTGCGAAAAGCGAGCAAATATTTAGGAATATATTGTGACATTTAAGATAGCGTCCTTTTGAGCTATTGTAAATGTTTAACATACCTTCTGGGTAAGCTAAATTTTGTCCTTCCTCCTCTAACTCATTAGATATTCCTAACTGTTCATTTAAAAAATCTTTATGATTTTTAACAGTTTCATGAGCAGATTCAATATACTCAAAAAATTTACTTCCATCAATGATTGGCATAGTAATGGACATGGGGAGATTTTCAATATGACGATACAATTCTAAGTATGGAAAGTTCTGATTCAAATCAACGCCTTTAAAATCGTCAATAAAATCCTCTGTAAAACGGAGATAAGATCCATAACGCTTTTTTGTCAATCCTGTATCTCCTCGAGACCAACGTCTCATACGGAAAAGATGTTTATCAAACAACTCTTTGAGACTTAAATCTTTATCTTCTACAAATTGCTCCCACTTTTCAACAATCTTTTCATCTTCTGAATCTTCCTTGCGGAGATGATAGGCTTTGAGCAAATCATGAGGTTCTAAAGGTTTTCCACGATTATTCTGAGAATCAAATAGCTGAAAAGCCTCTGATAATCGTTTTTTGGGCATAATAATCACAGAGACAGCACAATTCTCTAATAAAAAGTTGCAAATATCTTTTGCCTCATTTTCGCTAACCAATTGAGTCAAATTTTCCCACTCGTTATAATTTTCACTCGCATGATAGCAAGATAGCTCTCCAAATTCAGCACTCAGCAGTTGATTAGCACCCTTATAATTCTCTAAATCATCTAATAAATGAAGAAACAAGGAAATAGAAATTAGCCGTTGCTGTCCATCGACAATATCTAAGTATCTATCATTTCCATCATTTTCATCATTTTCATGCAAGATAACGGAACCAATCTGATATTCCTTTTTCCCCATAGCATCTCGTAAATCATAAAAAAGATTACGGATATGTTTTCTGTTCCATTTATATGGTCTTTGATAAGAAGGAATTCGCAAATTCCCTTCTTTCAATAGTTCTCCAACCTTTTTAGAAGTAAATTGAATAGTCATTTTACCCTCATCTATATTTATCTATCATTTCTTGAGCTGTTTGCTTCATATCCTCTACTAAAATCCGAGGAGACAAAACAGTAACCGCTTCTCCTTGCCCCAGCAACCAGTGTTTAAGCCCCGGTGTATGCTGACTTTCAAACTGAAAATGAGTCCAATCGCCATTTTTCCCAACTATTTTTGCATTTGGAAATTGATCCATCACAATCGTCGGATCGTACAAGTACTCGATTTCAATACTGATTTTCTTCCCGATAAAAGCATCCACTCTCTCGTTACGAATATCACCATCTCTAAATTTATCTCGATAAGAAATAGAAGGTTTCTCTATACCACTAAAAGACCAGGACTGGATACGGTCTACTCTTAAAGTAATATAAGTAGCATGTTTCAACTGGTAAACAACCAGATAGAAATAATGATTATCATAGTAAAGAGAGACTGGCAAAACAGTCTGCCTCTTAGAAGATTCAGAATAAGGTTTTTGATAGATAATATCTAGAACCTGTTCATGCAAAATAGCTTCTGATAAATTCCAAATTTTCTCTATTCTATTTTGTTGATCCGTTAAGGGAGCATAGTTCAGCTTTTCACTGCCAATAATCTGCTCAATTTCTTTTTGGTCATCACGAGGAACTAAAACCAGCAAATTTTTTAGTAAGCTATCAATTTCTGGTCTGTTCAGTGCTCGATTTTCCAATAAAATCTTTGAAATAACGAGAATATCCTTTTTATTAAAAACTGACTTACTTGCTAAACAATACTTATTCGTCTTACGGTTATAAAGAAAATCTCCACTATAACTGGTGTGACTATATAAAATATCACGGAGTAGCGAAAAATCTCTCTGTATCGTCTTTTCACTAACCTCAAATTCCTGAGCCAGTTGCTTTTTTCCTAACGGAGTCCCAAACTGTAAACGTAAAAAAATCGTTAGCAGTCTCTCTTGATCATTCATTTTCAGTCCTTCTTATTATTTTTCAAGCGATGTTAAACACGCTGTCATCCCCCACTTAAAACGCACAATTAAACGAGATTGAACATTTTTCAACTGATCTGGTTCAGAATCACCAGATAAAACAATTTGCTTATTCTTAATATGTTGAGAATTAAATAGATTAAAAAATTTTTCTTGAATCATATCATCTTTTTCTCCCAATACCTGAATATCATCTACAATTAGGAGATCAAACTCCTCACTTCTAACTTTTTGTATTTCTAGCTCATTTTCCAATAAGTTTTCGGCAGAAATGTATTTTACTCGTTTTTCTGGATTGTTCTCAAGCACCTTATTCCCAATAGCTTGAAGGAGATGTGTTTTACCTGAACCCGATTCCCCATAAATATAAAGGGGATTATATTGTAACCCTAAGTTTTCTACTACAGCTACGGCCCCTTTCTTTGCTAAATCATTACCATCTTTTTCTAGAAAATTTTTTAATTGATATTTGTTATCTAATCCTGTATTGTTCATCATTTTAACCTCTAACTTTGCACTTTATATTCAAAACGATTAAAGCAAAATAAACTAGCCCTTAGGTGATTTCAACTGTACCACTATGCCAGATTCGAAGAACTCAACTACGGATTCAGCCATATTTTTTAAGTCTTCGGGTAAGCAGTCTGAATATACAATGAAGAGTTTGTTTCTTTTCTTACTCTCTTTGAATCGCTGCATCCAGTATTCCTGTACCCTTTGATCAGCCTCTCCCAAAAATTGAACTCCATCCAGAAAAATCAAATCATACTCTGTATACCCCATTTGCAGTTTCATCCATTGACTATGTTTAGAAAAAATCAAATTATCTCTCACTCGATAATATGCAAGTGATGCTATTGGAGTAACAGGTTTTATTTTAGTTAACGTATAATAAAACAAATGCCATCTATCAGTCTCTGAAATACCGCAAATGTAAATACATTGAGAATCTTCTTTTAAGTCTATTTGTGGGAATCCGGTCCAATCATTCCCATCATCTTTCAAGCCTTTTTCAAAATTATAAATTTCCTCTTCAATTGACACATTAGAATTTAAAATTTCTTGATTCACCATATTATACTCTCTTTTCTATTATTTTTAAGAGAATTATAACAAATCAAGTGGACATATTTTGTCCACTTGATCAAAATAAGCAATTTTTTAAAACAACTCATCAAACAAACTCAACTGGTTATCCTCTGGCATATTGCCGAGAATGCCCATTTCATCCATCTTTTCAACCAAGGTTGAGGAAAGTCCGCCACGCTTGCGTAATTCTGTTTTAGAAAGAAATTCTCCCTCTTCACGCGCTCGTACCAACTGCTTGGCAACGTTCTCTCCCAGACCATCCATTGCTACAAATGGCGGAATGAGGGTATCCCCATCGATGAGGAACTCTGTCGCCTGACTACGGTAGAGATCGAGTTTTCCAAACTTGAAACCACGTTCCCACATTTCATTGACAATCTCAAGAGTTGTATAAAGATCAATCTCCACATTAGAAGCCTCATTGTTCTTCCGTTTTTCAGAGATTTCTTCCATTCTGCGCTTGATAGCATCCAAGCCCGCCCCCATGGTCTTGATATCAAATGCCTTAGCACGGATTGAGAAGTAAGCACAGTAGTAATAAATAGGGTGGTGAACCTTAAAGTAGGCTACACGCAAGGCCATCATAACGTAGGCTGCCGCATGGGCTTTAGGGAACATGTACTTAATTTTTCCACAGGACTCGATATACCACTCTGGCACCTTATTAGCCTTCATAGCTTCGATATAGCCATTTCTTTCCTCTTCGGAAATCTTCAGCCACAAGCCCTTACGTACGCGTTCCATGATGGTAAAGGCCATCTTAGGTTCCAGACCCGCATGCATAAGGTAAACCATGATGTCGTCCCGACAACCGATAACAGTTGATAGGTCCGCTATTCCTTGTTTAATCAAATCTTGTGCATTGCCCAGCCAAACGTCGGTACCGTGGGATAGACCTGAGAGCTGAAGCAACTCCGCAAAAGTCGTCGGATGGGTTTCATCGACCATCCCACGTACAAAGTTGGTTCCAAACTCTGGAATCCCCAGCATGCCCGTAGGCGTTCCGATTTGCTCAGGTGTTACCCCTAACACATCCGTCCCAGAAAAGAGGGCCATTACGCCTTCGTCATCCATAGGAATTTCATTAGGGTCAATCCCAGACAAGTCCTGCAGTTTCCGAATCATGGTCGGATCATCATGTCCTAGTACATCGAGTTTGAGGACGTTCTCGTCGATATCATGGAAGTTAAAGTGAGTGGTCTGCCATTCAGCCGTCACATCATCCGCTGGATACTGGACAGGCGTAAAGTCGTAGACATCCATGTAGTTAGGAATAACAACGATTCCCCCTGGGTGTTGTCCTGTCGTTCGTTTGACACCAGCAGCTCCCTGGGCTAGACGTTCCACCTCTGCATCACGATAAAACTTGCCATAATCTCGCTCATAGCCCTTGACAAATCCATAAGCGGTCTTGGCAGCCACCGTACCAACCGTTCCTGCACGGAAGGCATATTCCTCACCAAAGATATCACGCACATCCAAGTGGGCGCTAGGCTGATCCTCTCCCGAAAAGTTCAAGTCAATATCGGGAACCTTATCTCCATCAAAACCAAGGAAGGTCTCAAACGGAATATCCTGCCCATTTTTGCTGAGTTTGTGACCACAGTTCGGACAGTCCTTATTGGGCATATCAAAACCTGAACCATAAGAACCATCCGTGATAAACTCACTGTACTGACACTGACCACAGACATAGTGAGGAGAGAGAGGATTGACCTCTGTAATCCCAATCATGGTCGCAACGAAACTAGATCCGACAGATCCTCGAGAACCTACCAAGTAACCCCGTTCATTGGAACGTTGCACCAGCATCTGGGAAGCCAGATAAATCACGGCAAATCCATTCCCCAGAATAGAAGTTAATTCTTTTTCAATCCGCAAATCGACAATATCTGGCAGTGGATTTCCATAAATCTCAAATGCCTTCTTATAGGTTAACTCAGCGACCGTTTCTTCAGCCTTATCGATAAAAGGCGTATACAAGTCACCCTTAACGACCTCAACGGGTTCAAAGATTTCTGCCAAAGCATTGGTGTTTTCAATAACCAACTTCCGAGCTAATTCCTCTCCCAAGAAGGCAAATTCATCCAACATCTCATTAGTCGTTCGAAAATGAGCCTTTGGAAGTGGTGCTGGTTGGGCATGTTCTCCATGACCGATAGTTCGGTTAATCATAGCCCCCTGTCCCAAACTACGGACGATAATTTCACGGTAAATCTCTTCTTCTGGTTCGATATAGTGAACATTTCCGGTAGCCAAAACGGGCTTGCCAAGGCGTTCTCCAACCTCTATCAAACTTTTGATAATGGTCTGGAGTTCTTCCATATCCTTAACCTGCTCCTTGGCAATCAGTGGCGCGTAGATAGCTGGAGGCATGACCTCGATAAAATCATAATACTTGGCCACCTCAACCGCCGCATCCACACCTTGAGAAACAACTGCATCGAAAACTTCGCCTTCAGAGCAAGCTGAGCCTAAAATCAAACCTTCCCGATGGGAATCTAAAACCGTTCTCGGAACCCGTGGCACCCCTTCAAAGTACTTGGTATTGGATAAAGAAACCAGCTTAAAGATATTTTTTAGACCTACCTGATTCTTGACATAGATGGTCGCATGCTTGATCCGAGCTTTTTTATAAGAATCTGGACTAATCAAATCGATGTTAAGTCTAGCCAAGTCGGTTACACCATGTTTTTCTGCCACCTCTTTGATAAAGATGAAGAGCAGACGACCAGTAGCTTCCGCATCGTAGTTGGCCATGTGGTGATGTTCTAAGGCCACACCAAAACGCTTGGTCAAAGGTCCCAAACCATGACGTTTATACTCAGGATAGAGGTTTCTAGCAAACTCCAGCGTATCAATAACTGGCTGAGTAATCTTTGGCAGACCATGACGCTCATAGTTGGCATTCATAAAGCCAACGTCAAAGGTCGCATTGTGGGCAACTAGGACCGTATCCTTGCAAAATTCTTGGAATTCTTTCAAAACTTGTTCTAGTGGTTTGGTATTTTTGACATGGTCATCTGTAATTCCAGTCAACTCAGTCGTAAAAGCTGACAAGGGATGTCCAGGATTGATAAATTCATCAAATTCAGCAATGACATTCCCCTTGTACATCTTAGAAGCCGCAACCTGAATCAAGTCATTATAAATAGCTGAAAGTCCCGTTGTTTCCACGTCAAAGACCACATAGGTCGCTTCTGACAAGTCCATCTCTACTTCGTTATAGACGATAGGAACACGGTCCTCCACGATATTGGCTTCCATTCCATAGATTAGCTGAATTCCCGCTTTTTTGGCCGCCTTATAGCCGTGTGGGAAGGATTGAACATTCCCGTGGTCTGTTATGGCAACCGCCTTGTGTCCCCACTTAGCAGCTGTCGCAACGATTTCTTCTACCTCTGGTAGTGCATCCATGGTCGACATATTAGTATGAGCATGAAACTCAACCCGTCGTTCTCCTTCTGGCATTAAATCCTTCCGCTCATAGTGAACAACTTCCTGCACGTCTTGCACGTTCATAGTCAAATCGCGTGTGAAGTTATTCATCTCCACATTCCCACGCACTCGTAGCCAAGAATTCTTCTTGATGAGGTCAAATTTCTGAGCCTCTTCCTCATTTTTAACCCACTTTTGCATAGAAAAACTTGAAGTATAGTCCGTCATTTTAAAGTTAATTAAAACACGACCGGTTCTAGTCACTTTTTGCTCCACATCAAAAACAACCCCTTCAAAGACCAGACGATTTTCCTCCGTCGTCACTTCGATCATAGGAGTAATCTCCGCCTTATCTAGCTTTGGCTTAGCCGCAGCCTTTTTGGCCTGAAAATCAAAGGCTGGTTTCTCTTCCGCTGGAGGTGGTGCCATCTGTTCCAGTTGTTCCATAGCACGAAGCGCTTCCTCATTGGCAGCTTGAACAATCTGCTCATTTTCAGCATGAAAGGCTTCTTCCTGCTCTTGAGTCAGCACATCATTCTTCTCTACTTGACAGTTAAAAGTAGGAAAACCAAATTTTTCAAGTTGTTTAGCTAAATTAGGAAGATGATTTTTCTTAAAGTGTTCCTTATCAATCGCCTCTGAGCCTTCAATAAAGAGTTGATTGCCCTCAGCACGAACTTGCAAATTCTGATAAAGAGATTTAAAGCCTTGACTAGCACATGGCCCTTCAGAAAAAGCCTCTCTATAATAGGCCTGCAAGAGTTGGTTTGAAAAATCTTGAGACAGAGCCTTAATTTCAAAAATAGCTTTATTACCTGTCTTAGAAAATTCCTCACTCAAACCCTTCTTTAATTCTAAAAAGATTTCAATCGGTAAAATATTAGAAAATACGAAATGAAACTCCCATACCTTACTAATTTTATGAACCACAACTCGTTCAATATCAGCATGTGATAAAGCAGATGCCTGTCTCATTTCAGCAGGCATCCCCAGTTGATTCATCAAAATTTCAAAACTATTTGACATTCATTTTCCTCACATTATTCTCCTACTATTCTACCATATTTAGAGGTATTTTCTAAAGACAAAAGGAAGCCACTAAGTGACTTCCTTCTAGAGTGAGGACAGATTAGTCTTCACCTTTGTTTTTCTTAATGATTTCTTCTTGTACTGACTTAGGTACATCTTCGTAGTGGTCAAATACCATCATGAATGTACCACGTCCTTGAGATGCAGAACGAAGAACTGTTGCGTAACCGAACATTTCAGCAAGCGGAACGTAAGCACGAACAATTTGGCTGTTACCGTGTGCTTCCATACCATCAACACGTCCACGACGAGCAGTTACGTGACCCATAACATCACCAAGGTTTTCTTCTGGAACAGTGATTGTTACAAGCATCATTGGTTCAAGGATAGCTGGTTGTGCTGATTTAGCAGCTTCTTTAAGGGCAAGTGAAGCCGCAATCTTGAAGGCAGTTTCAGATGAGTCGACATCGTGGTATGAACCATCGTAAAGCTTAGCTTTAACGTCAACCATTGGGTAACCTGCAAGAACACCATTAGCCATAGATTCTACCAAACCTTTTTCAACCGCTGGGATAAATTCACGAGGAACCACACCACCGACGATTGCGTTTTCGAATTCGAATCCTTTACCTTCTTCGTTTGGAGTAAATTCAATCCATACATCACCAAATTGACCTTTACCACCAGATTGACGTTTGAAGAATCCACGTGCTTGAGTAGAAGCGCGGAATGTTTCACGGTAAGATACTTGAGGAGCACCTACGTTCGCTTCAACTTTGAACTCACGACGCATACGGTCAACAAGGACGTCAAGGTGAAGCTCACCCATACCAGAGATAACTGTTTCACCAGTTTCAACGTTTGTTTCAACGCGGAATGTTGGATCTTCTTCAGCCAATTTTTGAAGGGCAATACCCATCTTGTCTTGGTCAGCTTTAGATTTTGGCTCAACCATCAATTGGATAACTGGTTCTGGAACGTTGATTGACTCAAGGATGATTTTAGCTTTTTCATCAGTCAAAGAGTCACCAGTTGTAGTATCTTTCAAACCAACGGCAGCAGCAATATCACCTGAGTAAACAGTGTCGATTTCTTGACGGCTGTTAGCGTGCATTTGAAGGATACGTCCGATACGTTCACGTTTACCTTTAGAAGTGTTCAATACGTAAGAACCTGATTGAAGAACACCTGAGTAAACACGGAAGAATGTCAAACGACCTACGAATGGGTCTGTCATGATCTTGAAGGCAAGAGCTGCAAATGGCTCTTCGTCAGATGCTGGACGAGTTTCTTCTTCATCTGTATCTGGGTTGATACCTTTGATCGCTGGGATGTCAAGTGGGCTTGGAAGGTAGTCAATAACCGCATCAAGCATCAATTGAACACCTTTGTTCTTGAAGGCAGAGCCACACAATACTGGGAAGAATTCAACGTTGATAGTCGCTTTACGGATACCAGCTTTCAATTCTTCGTTAGTGATTTCTTCACCTTCGAGGTATTTCATCATCAATTCTTCGTCAGTTTCAGCAACTGCTTCGATCAATTTTTCACGGTATTCTTGAGCTTGGTCAAGGTATTCAGCTGGGATGTCTTCTTCAAGGATATCTGTACCAAGGTCGTTAGTATAGATTTCAGCTTTCATCTTGATCAAGTCGATGATACCACGGAAGTCATCTTCAGAACCGATTGGCAATTGGATTGGGTGTGCATTTGCTTGAAGACGATCGTGAAGTGTGCTTACAGAGTAAAGGAAGTCAGCACCGATTTTGTCCATTTTGTTGGCAAATACGATACGTGGAACTCCGTACTCAGTTGCTTGACGCCAAACTGTTTCAGTTTGAGGCTCAACACCTGATTGTGAGTCAAGAACGGTAACCGCACCATCCAATACACGAAGAGAACGTTGTACTTCGATTGTGAAGTCCACGTGTCCTGGTGTGTCGATGATGTTTACGCGGTGGTTGTTCCATTGAGCTGTTGTCGCAGCAGATGTGATAGTGATACCACGTTCTTGCTCTTGCTCCATCCAGTCCATTTGTGACGCACCTTCGTGAGTTTCACCGATTTTGTGGATTTTACCAGTGTAGTAAAGAATACGCTCAGTAGTTGTTGTTTTACCAGCATCGACGTGAGCCATGATACCGATATTACGAGTTTTTTCAAGTGAAAATTCGCGTGCCATGAGGTTTGTTTCTCCTATTTATTTTTGATTTCTATTCTATTATAACACGATTTTAATAAAAACGGATAGGCAGGACCTACCCGTTCTCAATGTTTTCATGCTATTGTTGGTTTCAACTTGTAGATTTACAAGTTGAATTGAACTCGGGCTAAAGTTAACTAGCCGATTTGAGCCGGAACGGGATGCTGTGTGAAAAAGATAAACTTCCTTGTATTCGTCGAATACTGCGTCAGTTTCCTATTTTCACCTTGCATCCTTACCGTTCCTAGCATCATGATTTTACCAACGGAAGTGTGCGAATGCACGGTTAGCTTCAGCCATACGGTGAGTGTCTTCACGTTTCTTAACAGCTGCACCAGTGTTGTTAGCAGCATCCAAGATTTCTTTTGCAAGACGGTCTTGCATTGTGTGTTCACCACGAAGACGAGCGATTGTTACCAACCAACGAAGTCCAAGTGTTGTACGACGTTCTGGACGAACTTCAACTGGGACTTGGTAGTTAGAACCACCAACACGACGTGCACGTACTTCAAGTACAGGCATGATGTTTTCCATAGCTGTTTCAAATACTTCAAGTGCATCGTTTCCAGTAGCTTCTTTGATTTGCTCAAAGGCACCGTAAACGATTGAAGCAGCTGTACCACGTTTACCATCAAGCATAACGCGGTTGATAAGACGAGTAACTAGTTGTGAATTGTAAAGCGGATCTGGCAATACGTCACGTTTTGGAGCTCTATTTTTACGACTCATTTCTCTTTATCCCCTTTCCTTATGCTTTTGGACGTTTAGTACCGTATTTAGAACGGCCTTGTTTACGATCGTTAACACCTGCAGTATCAAGTGCACCACGGACGATATGGTAACGTACCCCTGGAAGGTCTTTTACACGTCCACCACGAAGAAGCACCACGCTGTGCTCTTGCAAGTTGTGTCCGATACCTGGGATGTAGGCAGTAACTTCGATAAGGTTGCTCAAACGTACACGAGCGAATTTACGAAGGGCTGAGTTAGGTTTTTTAGGTGTCATTGTTCCAACACGAGTTGCAACACCACGTTTTTGTGGTGAAGAAACGTTTGTTTGAACTTTTTTATGACTGTTGTAACCAACGTTCAAAGCTGGTGATTTAGATTTTTCTACTTTTGATTTACGCGGTTTGCGAACCAATTGGTTAATTGTAGGCATCTACATTCTCCTGTGTTTTTTTATTTTTGGTGATGATACACTTGGTGACAGCTATCATCTGTGTGTACTTTTGCAACATTTGTCAGCACGTCCCTGTACACTCTTGAGAGACCAAAAGTAAAAAGTACCGTCTATTATTGTAACAAAATTTTCCCTTGGTTGTCAAGATATTTTTCTTTTTTATTGTTAATTTTAGCTCTTTTGTAGTGCTCCCTAAAAAAGAAAAAGGAGGAATCCCACCCTCCTAAAATTAATATTGTTCCATTCAATCTCATCAATTTTAGACATAATGTTCAAAAAATATTATATCATCACAACCAACCAGATTCTTTCGCAATATTAGCTGCCTCTGTTCGATTGCCTGCATGTAATTTAGAAAGAATATTGGTGACATAGTTTCGGACTGTTCCGTTGGATAGATAAAGTTTGTCTGCAATTTCTTGGTTAGATAAGCCCTGAGCAATTCCCTTTAAAACTGCGATTTCTTGTTCTGTTAATGGATTGGGATGCGTCATCACCACTTCCATCAATTCAGGCGAATACTCCTTGCGTCCCTCTAGGACGGTGTGCAAGGTTTGCATTAGCTCTGCAATGTTTCTTTCTTTTAATACATAAGCATCTACTCCAGCCTTGACCGCACGTTCAAAATACCCAGGACGCTTGAAGGTCGTCACCACAACCACCTTTGTTGCTAGATTTTCTGCTCGTATCCACTCCAAGACTTCAAGACCTGTCTTAACAGGCATTTCTACGTCAAGGATGGCGATATCTACAGACTCCTTTTCTAATAGTTGGATTGCTTCTTGCCCATTCTTGGCTTGAAAGACAGAGTCTACACCTGGTTGAAGCGTGAGCAATTGACACATAGCATCTCGCAACATACTTTGATCTTCTGCGACTAACACTTTCATCTACTTTCTCTCCTTATAAGGTAGTCGAACCTGAACTTCTGTCGGTTGTTTCCAACTAATTACCTCTACTTCTCCCGAAAATGGAAGAACACGATCTCGAACTGTATGGAGGTCATCCCCCTTTATAGAAGTAAAGCCACAGCCATCATCTCTCACTGTTAGAATGAGTTCTTTCTCTGTCCGTTCTAATTTCAAGTAGACTTTAGACGCTTTAGCATGTTTGATGATATTGGTCACTAATTCAAGCAAAATCATGGAAGCCGTTGACTCCAATTCCTGAGTAAGGCTAGCTGTATCTAGTTGATTAGCTATTTCCACCTCAATTCCAGCAATTTCTAACATCTTTTTCACAGTCTCTAGTTCGGATGTCAAAGTTCTAGACTTCAGATTTTCCACAATAGTTCGTACTTCATTCATGGAATCCTTGCTTATCTGCTGAATTTCTTTTAATTCCTTCTCCACCTGTGGATAAGCCTCCATCTGAAATAACTGCAAGGCGAGATCCGTTTTGACACTCAGCATAGCAAAGGTGTGTCCCAGACTATCATGCAAATCCTGACCGATACGACTGCGTTCATTTTCTGCTAGCAATAGATTTATCTGGGCATTTTGCTTAGCCTGAGCTTCTTTCAAATCCTCTACAATTCGAACCCGAACCAAGCCAAAAGTCATCAAATCGACAAAAGTAAGAATCCCAAGCAGATAGAATAGAAACTCAACTTCGATTTTCTGAATAATCAACAGTTGCCCTACAACAAACACTTGAGTAAGGAGAAAAGTCCAGACATGTAAAGACTTTAAACTACGTATACCGAAATGATAAATTAAGAGATTGGAAAGGAAAAAGAAGAACCAGATATAATTCGCAGCAACAAAGGCAGTATAGCCAGCTACATAGACCAGCATGATTCCCCAGAAAAGCCAAGAAAGACGCTGGTTCTTAGTTATTAAAACACCCAAATACGCCACTACAAATAGAATATCAATCAATAAATGCCAGACAGGAAGCTCCCCAGTCACTACAGGAATGATGGAAAAAACCATAAAAATCAAACTGGCCCAATACATATAATCTATACTTTTCAGTCTTTCAAGCATTAAGAATTCTCCTTATGACCTTGAAGGTAAATGGTCAAACCAAATAAAACTGCTGAAAAAACAAGTAGATAAACTGTGGCTGATAAATTGATGCCAGCCTCATTTAAGAAGGTCTTAAGCAACTCCATCAACTGATAGGTCGGTAGGCACTTCCCGATTGCTTGCATCCAGTCTGGAAATAAAGAGATGGGCATCCAGAGTCCACCTAAGACAGCCAATCCTAGATAAAGAAGATTGCCCACGACAGACATCAACTGACTAGTTGGTAAGAGAGTCAAGGCCAAACCAAGGGCTACAAAAGCTACACTTCCAACTATCAGCAAGAGCGCAGCACCAACCCAGCTTCCTAGAGGCATGTCCACACCTCTTACAAAATGCCCAACTGAGAAAACCACCAAGATTGAAACCAAATAATCAACCAGCATACTTGTTATCTTTGATAGATAATATTCTACCATATTTACAGGGGTATGGCGCAATGTTTTCTGCCAGTTGTTGATTTTATCGGTATGTAAAACAGCTGGGAATGAAAACATAGCTGTCGACATCATGGAAAAAGCCGTCATGGAGATGAGGTAGTCGCGCATAAAATTAGCCGGTCCACCTGGTGTGTCCTGGTACATGCCTGAAAAGAATAAATAGAAGGCTGTCGGCATCCCTACGGATAATAGATAATAGACTAATTGTCGTTTGGTCAATAGAAATTCTATCTTGTTTAGTGCGATCCATTGTTTCATCTTAGTCATCTCCCTTTTGTGTTTCTTCAAAGATTGTATCCAGCAAGCTACGATTATTGACTTCAACTTCTTGAATCCTACATCCTGCTTGCACTAACAGTTGCCAAAAAGCATCCGCTTCACGTGTAACTACTTGCAAAGCATCTTGTTTTTGTGACCAGTTTTCAACCAAGTTAGACTGCTCTACGACTTCCTTGTAAGCTATAGGAAGGATAAAGTGCTTTTCTATTTCCTCGCTACGCATAGCTAGAGGTGTCGTATCTCGAATCAACTCTCCCTTATTTAAGACCAAAATCCGATCAGCTGTATGCTCTACTTCTTCGATATAATGAGACGAATAGAGAATGGTGACTCCCTGCGCTTTTAGGTCCTGAACAATTTCCCAAAAACGTTGGCGGGTTGAAGTATCCATGGCAGCAGTTGGTTCATCTAAAAAGACAAGCTTTGGTCGCCCAATCAAGGTCAAGACAAAAGAGAAGAGACGCTTTTGACCACCTGACAATTTTTCTGCGAATTGTTCTTTTTGTTGCTGGTCAAACTGCAATAGTTGATCGATTTCCTGGTTTCTCAAGGGATTTGGATAAATACTTTGAAAGAAAGCAATCAACTCTTTGACCTTTAATTTCTGAACAATGACATTTTCTTGAGGCAGATAACCTCTAATATAGTCTAACTGAGAACTCATCACTGACAAGCCTTGGATGGATACTTGACCGCTTGTGACCAGTTTATCTCCAAGCAAACAGTCCAAGAGTGTCGTCTTACCAGCACCATTTGGCCCAATCAAGGCAATACATTCACCTTCAGCTACCTCAAAGGAAATATCCTTCAAAATAGCCTTTCCCTTGATGTTTTTAAATAAGCCTTGTACCTTAATCATGTTCATAATATTCTCCTTTTAGCAACTCCTTACCCATCGGAAAAACAATAAAAATCATAAATCCTAATCCCATTACACCACGGATGAATTGATGAAGGAAGGCCTGATCAAACCAACCTGTAAACATTTCTACCAACCATACCACTAGTGACAGTCCAATAAAAAGATAGAAAATCGCTTTTTTCATTTTTCAAACTCCTTTTTCACATCTGAGACCAATTTTAATCCTTCTCGGATCAACCAAGACATGATTCCGAAGCCAGCAAATAGCTCCCAAGGAAAATGATAGAATCCCACGTCCAACCCTGAAAACATGAGATAGGTCATGACTCCTGCTGCTACAAAACTCATTGCAACAATTACTTTATGTTTCATTTTTTCTTCCTCCATTTCATACTTCAATTATAGACTTCTGAAGCTAGCAAAGCTAGATGCTTCTGTCACTAGGAAATATGACAAATGTCATAAAAGATTATGCTTGAAAGAATCAAAAAACATTACACAACAAAGCACGGGTACAAAAGAATTTATAGTCACTTCCGTCAAAGTGATATCAAATTTGGACTATAATGTAAACTAATACTTATTTAAAAACTCAAGAGAAGAAATTTTTATCCTAAAAATACATATATTATACGTTGTACCAAAAAATCTTTTTTTCTTTCTTAAAAAATAGTAAAATTTATAAAAACTCTTAATTTTAAATGTGTATACCAAAATTTTAATTGAATATCAGTTTATAAAATGAATTACTCATACCAAAAAAGGTTCTATAATATTTGTAGTGGGTAAATCCCCTATAGATATTATGGAGCCTATTTTGTGTAGAAAAAAAGTCCCATAAGATCTATAATGAAAAGCGACCAAACTATCATTAGAAAGAATCATATGGAACAATTACATTCTATCACAAAACTACTCGATATTAAAGACCCTAATATCCAAATTATAGATATCATTAATAAGGGTATACACAAGGAAATCATCGCTAAACTAGACTATGAGGCTCCATCTTGTCCTGATTGCGGAAGCCTAATGAAGAAATATGACTTTCAAAAACCGTCTAAGATTCCTTACCTTGAAACGACTGGTATACCTACTAGAATCCTCCTTAGAAAACGCCGTTTTAAGTGCTATCAGTGCTCTAAAATGATGGTCGCTGAAACTTCTCTCGTCAAGAAAAATCACCAAATACCTCGTATCATCAACCAAAAGATTGCTCAGAAGCTGATTGAAAAAACTTCCATGACCGACATTGCTCATCAGTTGTCTATTTCAACTTCAACTGTCATTCGCAAGCTCAATGACTTTCACTTTAAACCTGATTTTTCTCGCCTTCCACAGATTATATCTTGGGACGAATATACCTTTACAAAAGGAAAGATGAGTTTCATTGCACAAGATTTTGATAACCTCAGTATCATCGCTGTTCTTGAAGGTAGAACACAAGCTGTCATCCGAAATCACTTTCTTCGATACGATAGAGCCGTTCGTTGTCGAGTGAAAATCATTACTATGGATATGTTTAGTCCTTACTATGACTTAGCTAGACAACTTTTTCCGCGTGCTAAAATCGTTCTAGATCGCTTTCACATTGTACAACATCTAAGCCGTGCTATGAGTCGTGTTCGTGTCCAAATCATGAATCAACTTGAACGAAAATCTCATGAATACAAGGCTATCAAGCGTTACTGGAGGCTCATTCAACAGGATAGTCTTAAACTGAGTGATAAACGTTTTTATCGCCCTACTTTTCGTATGCACTTAACCAATAAAGAAATCCTAGACAAGCTTTTGAGCTATTCCGAAGACTTGAAACACCACTATCATCTCTATCAACTCTTGCTTTTCCACTTTCAGAATAAAGAGCCGAAGAAATTTTTCGGACTCATTGAGGACAATCTCAAGCAGGTTCATCCTCTTTTTCAGACTGTCTTTAAAACCTTTCTAAAGGACAAAGAGAAAATCGTCAATGCCCTTCAGTTACCCTATTCCAACGCCAAATTGGAAGCAACCAATAATCTCATCAAACTTATCAAACGCAATGCCTTTGGTTTTCGGAACTTTGAAAACTTTAAAAAACGGATTTTTATTGCTCTGAACATCAAAAAAGAAAGGACAAATGTCGTCCTTTCTCGAGCTTAGCTTTTCTTCAACCCACTACAGTTGACAAAGAGCCCAAAAAAGAGAGAACCAAACTGATTCTCCCTTAAAGCAAATAAAAAAGATACGCTTACGTATCTCTGTAATGAATCGGGAAGACAGGATTCGAACCTGCGACACCTTGGTCCCAAACCAAGTACTCTACCAAGCTGAGCTACTTCCCGAGTTAAATAGAAAAATGCACCCTAGAGGAGTCGAACCTCTAACCGCCTGATTCGTAGTCAGGTACTCTATCCAGTTGAGCTAAGGGTGCTCATTAGTTTATGCCGAGGACCGGAATCGAACCGGTACGATCGTTACCAATCGCAGGATTTTAAGTCCTGTGCGTCTGCCAGTTCCGCCACCCCGGCCTCTCTAAGCGAACGACGGGATTCGAACCCGCGACCCCCACCTTGGCAAGGTGGTGTTCTACCACTGAACTACGTTCGCACTGTTTTCTTCTATCTAAAAATGCCGGCTACATGACTTGAACACGCGACCCTCTGATTACAAATCAGATGCTCTACCAACTGAGCTAAGCCGGCTCATTTATTATATCTTAATGCGGGTTAAGGGACTTGAACCCCCACGCCGTTAAGCGCCAGATCCTAAATCTGGTGCGTCTGCCAATTCCGCCAAACCCGCATATATGACCCGTACTGGGCTCGAACCAGTGACCCATTGATTAAAAGTCAATTGCTCTACCAACTGAGCTAACGAGTCTAAAGTAACTTTCATTACCTTAAACGGTCCCGACGGGAATCGAACCCGCGATCTTCGCCGTGACAGGGCGACGTGATAACCGCTACACTACGGGACCTATGGGAGTTAACGGGATCGAACCGCTGACCCTCTGCTTGTAAGGCAGATGCTCTCCCAGCTGAGCTAAACTCCCTAGAGCTAAGCGACTTCCATATCTCACAGGGGGCAACCCCCAACTACTTCCGGCGTTCTAGGGCTTAACTTCTGTGTTCGGCATGGGTACAGGTGTATCTCCTAGGCTATCGTCACTTAACTCTGAGTAATACCTACTCAAAATTGAATATCTATTCAAACCAAGAAAACCTTTCGCTTTCGTATTCTCAGTTACTTTGGATAAGTCCTCGAGCTATTAGTATTAGTCCGCTACATGTGTCGCCACACTTCCACTTCTAACCTATCTACCTGATCATCTCTCAGGGCTCTTACTGATATAAAATCATGGGAAATCTCATCTTGAGGTGGGTTTCACACTTAGATGCTTTCAGCGTTTATCCCTTCCCTACATAGCTACCCAGCGATGCCTTTGGCAAGACAACTGGTACACCAGCGGTAAGTCCACTCTGGTCCTCTCGTACTAGGAGCAGATCCTCTCAAATTTCCTACGCCCGCGACGGATAGGGACCGAACTGTCTCACGACGTTCTGAACCCAGCTCGCGTGCCGCTTTAATGGGCGAACAGCCCAACCCTTGGGACCGACTACAGCCCCAGGATGCGACGAGCCGACATCGAGGTGCCAAACCTCCCCGTCGATGTGAACTCTTGGGGGAGATAAGCCTGTTATCCCCAGGGTAGCTTTTATCCGTTGAGCGATGGCCCTTCCATACGGAACCACCGGATCACTAAGCCCGACTTTCGTCCCTGCTCGAGTTGTAGCTCTCGCAGTCAAGCTCCCTTATACCTTTACACTCTGCGAATGATTTCCAACCATTCTGAGGGAACCTTTGGGCGCCTCCGTTACCTTTTAGGAGGCGACCGCCCCAGTCAAACTGCCCGTCAGACACTGTCTCCGATAGGGATCACCTATCCGGGTTAGAGTGGCCATAACACAAGGGTAGTATCCCAACAACGTCTCCTTCGAAACTGGCGTCCCGATCTCTTAGACTCCTACCTATCCTGTACATGTGGTACAGACACTCAATATCAAACTGCAGTAAAGCTCCATGGGGTCTTTCCGTCCTGTCGCGGGTAACCTGCATCTTCACAGGTACTAAAATTTCACCGAGTCTCTCGTTGAGACAGTGCCCAAATCATTACGCCTTTCGTGCGGGTCGGAACTTACCCGACAAGGAATTTCGCTACCTTAGGACCGTTATAGTTACGGCCGCCGTTTACTGGGGCTTCAATTCATACCTTCGCTTACGCTAAGCACTCCTCTTAACCTTCCAGCACCGGGCAGGCGTCACCCCCTATACATCATCTTACGATTTAGCAGAGAGCTGTGTTTTTGATAAACAGTTGCTTGGGCCTATTCACTGCGGCTGACTTAAAGCCAGCACCCCTTCTCCCGAAGTTACGGGGTCATTTTGCCGAGTTCCTTAACGAGAGTTCTCTCGCTCACCTGAGGCTACTCGCCTCGACTACCTGTGTCGGTTTGCGGTACGGGTAGAGTATGTTTAAACGCTAGAAGCTTTTCTTGGCAGTGTGACGTCACTAACTTCGCTACTAAACTTCGCTCCCCATCACAGCTCAATGTTATAGAACTAAGCATTTGACTCAGTTCACACCTCACTGCTTAGACAGACACTTCCAATCGTCTGCTTTAGTTAGCCTACTGCGTCCCTCCATCACTACATACTCTAGTACAGGAATATCAACCTGTTGTCCATCGGATACACCTTTCGGTCTCTCCTTAGGTCCCGACTAACCCAGGGCGGACGAGCCTTCCCCTGGAAACCTTAGTCTTACGGTGGACAGGATTCTCACCTGTCTTTCGCTACTCATACCGGCATTCTCACTTCTATGCGTTCCAGCACTCCTCACGGTACACCTTCATCACACATAGAACGCTCTCCTACCATACCTATAAAGGTATCCACAGCTTCGGTAAATTGTTTTAGCCCCGGTACATTTTCGGCGCAGGGTCACTCGACTAGTGAGCTATTACGCACTCTTTGAATGAATAGCTGCTTCTAAGCTAACATCCTAGTTGTCTGTGCAACCCCACATCCTTTTCCACTTAACAATTATTTTGGGACCTTAGCTGGTGGTCTGGGCTGTTTCCCTTTCGACTACGGATCTTAGCACTCGCAGTCTGACTGCCGACCATAATTCATTGGCATTCGGAGTTTATCTGAGATTGGTAATCCGGGATGGACCCCTCACCCAAACAGTGCTCTACCTCCAAGAATCTCTAATGTCGACGCTAGCCCTAAAGCTATTTCGGAGAGAACCAGCTATCTCCAAGTTCGTTTGGAATTTCTCCGCTACCCACAAGTCATCCAAGCACTTTTCAACGTGCCCTGGTTCGGTCCTCCAGTGCGTCTTACCGCACCTTCAACCTGCTCATGGGTAGGTCACATGGTTTCGGGTCTACGTCATGATACTAATTCGCCCTATTCAGACTCGGTTTCCCTACGGCTCCGTCTCTTCAACTTAACCTCGCATCATAACGTAACTCGCCGGTTCATTCTACAAAAGGCACGCTCTCACCCATTAACGGGCTCGAACTTGTTGTAGGCACACGGTTTCAGGTTCTATTTCACTCCCCTCCCGGGGTGCTTTTCACCTTTCCCTCACGGTACTGGTTCACTATCGGTCACTAGGAAGTATTTAGGGTTGGGAGATGGTCCTCCCAGATTCCGACGGGATTTCACGTGTCCCGCCGTACTCAGGATACTGCTAGGTACAAAGACTATTTTAAATACGAGGCTATTACTCTCTTTGGCTGATCTTCCCAAATCATTCTTCTATAATCTTTGAGTCCACATTGCAGTCCTACAACCCCGAAGAGTAAACTCTTCGGTTTGCCCTTCTGCCGTTTCGCTCGCCGCTACTAAGGCAATCGCTTTTGCTTTCTCTTCCTGCAGCTACTTAGATGTTTCAGTTCACTGCGTCTTCCTCCTCACATCCTTAACAGATGCGGGTAACAGGTAGTACCTGTTGGGTTCCCCCATTCGGAAATCCCTGGATCATCGCTTACTTACAGCTACCCAAGGCATATCGTCGTTTGTCACGTCCTTCTTCGGCTCCTAGTGCCAAGGCATCCACCGTGCGCCCTTATTAACTTAACCTTATTTTCTGACCTTTCAGTCATAAACTCTTATTAATACTACAGCGTTTTCGGTTTATTTTCTTGTTACTATTTGATATAGATATTCAATTTTCAATGTGCATT
This sequence comes from Streptococcus sp. KHUD_011, assembly GCF_046352925.1. Taxonomy (GTDB): domain Bacteria; phylum Bacillota; class Bacilli; order Lactobacillales; family Streptococcaceae; genus Streptococcus. The sequence goes on from NZ_CP157578.1 coordinate 1,718,572, forward strand.
ACTTGGTGATCTCTCACCAATGGAGCCTAGCGGGATCGAACCGCTGACCTCCTGCGTGCAAAGCAGGCGCTCTCCCAGCTGAGCTAAGGCCCCACAAGACCTCTCAAGACTAAACAAGACCAATGCGCAGTTCCTTATCCTTAGAAAGGAGGTGATCCAGCCGCACCTTCCGATACGGCTACCTTGTTACGACTTCACCCCAATCATCTATCCCACCTTAGGCGGCTGGCTCCTTACGGTTACCTCACCGACTTCGGGTGTTACAAACTCTCGTGGTGTGACGGGCGGTGTGTACAAGGCCCGGGAACGTATTCACCGCGGCGTGCTGATCCGCGATTACTAGCGATTCCGACTTCATGTAGGCGAGTTGCAGCCTACAATCCGAACTGAGACTGGCTTTAAGAGATTAGCTTGCCGTCACCGGCTTGCGACTCGTTGTACCAGCCATTGTAGCACGTGTGTAGCCCAGGTCATAAGGGGCATGATGATTTGACGTCATCCCCACCTTCCTCCGGTTTATTACCGGCAGTCTCGCTAGAGTGCCCAACTGAATGATGGCAACTAACAATAGGGGTTGCGCTCGTTGCGGGACTTAACCCAACATCTCACGACACGAGCTGACGACAACCATGCACCACCTGTCACCTCTGTCCCGAAGGAAAACTCTATCTCTAGAGCGGTCAGAGGGATGTCAAGACCTGGTAAGGTTCTTCGCGTTGCTTCGAATTAAACCACATGCTCCACCGCTTGTGCGGGCCCCCGTCAATTCCTTTGAGTTTCAACCTTGCGGTCGTACTCCCCAGGCGGAGTGCTTAATGCGTTAGCTGCGGCACTAAACCCCGGAAAGGGTCTAACACCTAGCACTCATCGTTTACGGCGTGGACTACCAGGGTATCTAATCCTGTTTGCTCCCCACGCTTTCGAGCCTCAGCGTCAGTTACAAGCCAGAGAGCCGCTTTCGCCACCGGTGTTCCTCCATATATCTACGCATTTCACCGCTACACATGGAATTCCACTCTCCCCTCTTGCACTCAAGTTAAACAGTTTCCAAAGCGTACTATGGTTAAGCCACAGCCTTTAACTTCAGACTTATCTAACCGCCTGCGCTCGCTTTACGCCCAATAAATCCGGACAACGCTCGGGACCTACGTATTACCGCGGCTGCTGGCACGTAGTTAGCCGTCCCTTTCTGGTAAGATACCGTCACAGTGTGAACTTTCCACTCTCACACTCGTTCTTCTCTTACAACAGAGCTTTACGATCCGAAAACCTTCTTCACTCACGCGGCGTTGCTCGGTCAGACTTCCGTCCATTGCCGAAGATTCCCTACTGCTGCCTCCCGTAGGAGTCTGGGCCGTGTCTCAGTCCCAGTGTGGCCGATCACCCTCTCAGGTCGGCTATGTATCGTCGCCTTGGTGAGCCGTTACCCCACCAACTAGCTAATACAACGCAGGTCCATCTGGTAGTGATGCAATTGCACCTTTTAAGCAAATGTCATGCAACATCTACTATTATGCGGTATTAGCTATCGTTTCCAATAGTTATCCCCCACTACCAGGCAGGTTACCTACGCGTTACTCACCCGTTCGCAACTCATCCAGAGAAGCAAGCTCCTCCTTCAGCGTTCTACTTGCATGTATTAGGCACGCCGCCAGCGTTCGTCCTGAGCCAGGATCAAACTCTCATTAAAAGTTTGAGTTCTCACTCATTTCTGTCACTGACAGATTTATTGTTTTTTTCATTGTTCAGTACTACAACAATTGTTGTAGTGCCCTGCACATTGGTTCGTCTTGTTCAGTTTTCAAAGGTCTTTGTCACTCACTTCTCTCAAGTGACAACTATATTAGTATATCACAGTCGCTTTCGCTTGTCAACACTTTTTTGAAACTTTTTTAAACTTTTTTCATCAAGTGTTTCATCTGCAACATACTATAGTCCGTACGGGATTCGAACCCGTGTTACCGCCGTGAAAAGGCGGTGTCTTAACCCCTTGACCAACGGACCAGAGTTGCTATTTTCAACTCTTACTATTATACCGACTTTTCAAACTTTGTCAACTACTTTTTGAAACTTTTTATGTTTTTTTCTTTTTTTGCATAGCTTCTTACCGAGTACGGATATCAAACTCCTTAAACACAATACGTAAGTCTCTCAATACTCTTTGTCGACCTCGAAATCGTTCATGTCTTAAGACGCGTTCTAACTCTTCTTGTTTCTCTTTATTTTGTTTACTTTTATAATCTCTTAGGGTTTCATAAAAGAGATAATAATCATCTAGCCACAGACCGCCCTCACTTATACGATGACTAATCTCACCTACTTCTTCATAGGGTTCTTTATCATATCTTCGTTTTTGACTTTCTTGCTTACGGAGATAATCTAAAATCCGATTCCGAAATTTTGTTTTGAAATATTTACGTAAACGAGGTATATCTTCTATCAGTTCTTCTTCTCTACTAATCAATTCATGCAAGCAGATCATACCCTCTTGGTCCCAATCAGACAACTCCCATAAATGAAGGTAATACTCATTTCTACACTTATATACAATTCCTTGGACTTCTTCATACAATTTTTTAAGCATATTGTTCCCCTTTCTAGATACAGTCTAACAGATTCAAAAACACTTTTGTCCTATTTTCCCGTTCTGTTCTCTACACCGCTTCAACTGCGCAAAAAAGAGAGGACATGCCTCTCTCAGGGTTATAATTCTGCGATTTGGTTTAGGTTTACTTCTGCAACTGTGTCATTTCCAAACATAGAGATAATCATCTTCACTTTATTGTTATCAATCTCTGTAATCTTACCAGTATAGTCTGCAAAAGCACCATCAATGATACGTACAGTTTGACCAACTTCAACATCAATATCAAACTCTTGTACAGTTTGTCCCATAGAAATCAAGATATCACGGATTTCTTGTTCCAATAATGGAGTGGGTTTTGATCTATTTCCGTGAGATCCGACGAATCCTGTAACGTTTGGTGTGTTTCGAACAACAAACCAAGCTTCATCTGTCATGACCATTTCTACAAGAACATAACCTGGAAAGCGATTTTCTTCTACTTCTTTTTTCTTTCCATTTTTTTCAACTTGCACTGTCTGTGTTGGAATTTCAACACGTAAAATATTATCCAACATATTGTAGGTTTGTGCACGTTGTAATAGATTTTCTTTTACCTTATTTTCATAACCAGAATAAGTTTGTAAGACAAACCATCCTTTATCAAAACTATCCATGATACTTCCTTTCATAATAGAAGACTTTTAGCGTGAATGACTTCACAGTTCTTCTAAAAAATGTTAATAAATCGAATCAAACCTGAAACAATCAACTTGTCAAAAATATAAATAATCACAACAAAGAAAGCAGTGTATTCCATGATAGAACGAAAATCTCTCCAGCTTTCCTTGCGAGTTGGCCATGTTGTGTCTTTAAGAAGTCGAAAAATATCTCCAATAAAACGCATCGCTCTCTCCTATCTCGTTTCTCTGTGTGTAGTATACTTACCACAATGTTTACAAAATTTATTTACTTCTAGTCGTGTTGGCTTGGGGTTTCCGCTGATCTTGATTGAATAGTTTCTCGAACCACAAACCGCACAAGCTAGGCTTGCTTTTTTTAGTGCCATAACGCCTCCATCTTATCTATTATAACAAGAAAGCTAGGCTTTGACAAGCATCTTAACGAAATAGATTGACTACCGAATCCCATATCGTTTGAGCCTTTTCCTTAATTTTAGCATCCGAGATAGCACGGCTCGCCTCATCTACCAGATTTTGTGCACGACTTCTAATATCAGAAAGGCTATTATCCGTCTGATTGGTTTCATTACTCTGTACTTGATTATTTGTATTAGCTGGCGCAATCCCATTTTGCTTATAAGCATTTTCAACGGTAAAGGTACTTCCTGGCGTATAAGGTAAAATGGTATTTGCAATGTTTCTAAAGACATGGGCCGCACCGTTTGAAGTAGATCCTGCTAGATAGTGATTTTCATCAGTGGTCGGAAAGCCAAGCCAGTGGCTAATCACTACATCCGGAGTATAACCAATTACCCACTGGTCACTTGTGTACTCCGGATTGAAAACTGCTTCAGTTGTTCCAGTTTTCCCTGCCATGACATAATCTGCAGGCGATGAACTAATACCGGTGCCGTTGGTGAATGTCCCCAACATCATACTGGTCATCTTGTCAGCTACAGACTTATCGATCACCCGTTTTTGTGAATTCTTATGGCTTGCAATAACTTGTCCACTAGCATTTTCAATTCTACTAATAAAATGAGCTTCCGGCATTAAACCTTCATTTGCAAAAGCAGCATATGCTTGAGCCATTTGAAGAGGGTTTGTTTCGACACCGCTTCCCAAAGCAACACCAAGAACACGGTCGACTTTTTCCATGTTGAGTCCGAATTTTTCGCCCGACTCAAAAGCCTTGTCAACACCCAAGTCATTAACAGTGGCAACAGCAGGTAGATTAAGCGATTCTGCCAAGGCTTGATACATAGGAACTTCTCGACTCGTTTTGATTCCTGCATAGTTATCAACCTTATAGCTGTCATACTGCATGGTATGGTTATCCAACTGCTTATTCAAGGCCCAACCTGCTTCAACTGCTGGCGTATAAACAACTAAAGGCTTAATTGTAGAACCAGGGCTACGTTTTGATTGAGTTGCATAGTTGAAATTCCGGAATCCAGTTTTATCATTATCTGCAACTTGACCAACAACTCCACGAACTCCCCCTGTTTTCGGTTCGAGAGCTACACTTCCTGATTGAGCAAACGTTCCATCCTCTGCCCTAGGAAATAGTGAGGTATTTTCATAAACAACCTGCATATTTGCTTGGTAGTTTTGGTCCAGCTCTGTGTAAATGCGATAGCCATTGTTGACAATCTCTTCCTCTGTTAGATTATACTTGGAAACAGCTTCATTAACCACCGCATCAAAATAAGAAGGATAGCGGTAATCTGATATTTTTCCTTCATACTTATCGTGCAATTGCGAAGTCATATCAACTTCTGCAGCTTCGGTTTCTTGTTTTTTATCAATGTAACCCGCTGCAAGCATATTTTGCAAGACAGTATCACGACGATTGGTAGAATCTTCTACAGATTTCAAGGGGTTATACAGTTCCGGTCCTTTGAGCATCCCTGCCAGAGTCGCAGCTTGATCGAGACTCACTTCTGATGCAGAAACTCCAAAGTATTTCTTACTCGCATCTTCTACACCCCATACACCATTTCCAAAATAGGCGTTGTTAAGGTACATGGTTAGAATTTGATCTTTGCTATATTTTTTTGTTAATTCTAAAGCTAGGAAAAATTCTTTCGCTTTTCTCTCAACAGTTTGATCCTGCGATAGATAGGCGTTCTTAGCCAGCTGTTGGGTAATGGTAGAGCCACCACCTGAACGTCCAGCAGTGACAATAGCCAAGAAGAAACGACCATAGTTAATCCCGTCATTTTTATAGAAAGAACGGTCTTCTGTCGCAATAACAGCATTCTGCAAGTTTTTACTGATGTCAGTCAATTCAACGTAGGTTCCCTTTTGACCAGACAAGGCACCTGCCTCTTTTTCTTCACGGTCAAAAATGAGAGTCCGAGTTTTCAAGGCATTTTGCAAATCATTGACATTGGTTGACTTGGCTACAGCAAACAAATAGGTTCCGACTAACAAGCCTGCACTCAAACCTAGTATAACAACGATTTTCGTCAGATGATAGCGACGCCAGAATTTTCGAATCGGACCCACTTGAGCTAATTTTTTTCGATCACTACGAGAGCGACGTAAGCTAGTCGAATCAGAATCCTCTAGTTCACTTGTTTCTTTTTTAAAAAGAGAAAGAAATTTCTCGAATAATTTATCTAATTTCATGCGTTTATTTTATCATCTTCATCATAGGAAGACAAGAATTTAGCTATTTCCTATCCAAATAGGGCTTTTTTTGTTACAATATCTGTATGAAATTCACATTTATATTACCCGCCTCTTTACCTCAAATGACGGTGAAGCAATTACTAGAAGAGCAACTCCTCATTCCTAGAAAAATCCGGCATTTTTTGAGAGTCAAGAAGCATATTTTGATAAATCAAGAAGAAGTTCACTGGAACGAGATAGTGAAGCCTGGAGATGTTTGCCAGTTGGCTTTTGACGAGGAAGATTATCCCGAAAAAGAAATTCCTTGGGGCAACCCAAACCTCGTTCAGGAAGTTTATCAAGATCAACACTTAGTTATTGTGAACAAACCTGAGGGTATGAAAACGCATGGTAATCAGCCAAACGAAATTGCTCTTCTTAACCATGTCAGTTCCTACGTTGGCCAAACCTGCTATGTCGTTCATCGTCTGGACATGGAAACCAGTGGTTTGGTTCTCTTTGCCAAAAATCCTTTTATCCTACCTATTCTCAATCGCTTACTTGAGAAAAAAGAGATTTCTAGGGAATATTGGGCACTTGTTGATGGACATATCAACAGCAAAGAACTTGTTTTCAGAGACAAAATTGGGCGTGATCGCCATGACCGTAGAAAACGAATAGTTGATACAAAAAATGGGCAATATGCTGAAACACATGTAAGCAGATTAAAGCAATTTCCAAACAAAACTTCCTTGGTTCGTTGCAAGCTAAAGACAGGGCGAACCCATCAAATTCGTGTGCACCTTTCGAATCATAATCTTCCTATCCTGGGTGACCCTCTCTATAATAGTAAATCAAAAACAAGTCGACTTATGCTCCACGCCTTTCGACTGTCCTTTACCCATCCGCTTACTCTAGAGAAATTAAGCTTCACTACCCTATCAGATACTTTTGAAAAAGAATTAAAAAAGAATGGATGATAGCGTCATCCATTTTTTAATATTTTAAAAGCAAGACCAGAGGCCTTGCTTTTTATCGACTCATGAATTATTTAGCGATTTTTGCGAAGTATTCAAGAGTACGAACAAGTTGTGCAGTGTATGACATTTCGTTGTCGTACCATGATACAACTTTAACCAATTGTTTACCGTCAACGTCAAGAACTTTAGTTTGAGTTGCGTCAAACAATGAACCGTAAGACATACCTAGGATATCTGAAGATACGATTGGATCTTCAGTGTATCCGTATGATTCGTTTGAAGCTGCTTTCATAGCTGCGTTCACTTCGTCAACAGTAACGTTCTTTTCAAGAACTGCTACCAACTCAGTTACAGAACCTGCTGGAACAGGAACACGTTGAGCAGCTCCGTCCAATTTACCGTTCAATTCTGGGATTACAAGACCGATAGCTTTTGCAGCACCAGTTGAGTTAGGAACGATGTTTACAGCACCAGCGCGAGCACGGCGAAGGTCACCACCACGGTGTGGTCCGTCAAGAATCATTTGGTCACCAGTGTAAGCGTGGATAGTAGTCATCAATCCTTCTACAACACCAAAGTTGTCTTGAAGAGCTTTAGCCATTGGAGCCAAGCAGTTTGTAGTACATGAAGCACCTGAGATAACTGTTTCAGTACCGTCAAGAACGTCGTGGTTAGTGTTGAATACAACTGTTTTAACGTCGTTTCCACCAGGAGCAGTGATAACAACTTTTTTAGCTCCACCAGCGTGCAAGTGTTTTTCAGCAGCTGCTTTCTTAGCAAAGAAACCAGTAGCTTCAAGAACGATTTCTACACCGTCGTTAGCCCAGTCGATTTGTTCTGGATCACGTTCAGCAGAAACTTTGATGAATTTACCGTTAACTTCAAATCCACCTTCTTTAACTTCAACAGTACCGTCGAAACGACCTTGAGTTGTGTCGTATTTCAACAAGTGTGCAAGCATAACTGGATCTGTAAGGTCGTTGATGCGTGTAACTTCAACACCTTCTACGTTTTGGATACGACGGAAAGCAAGACGACCGATACGTCCGAAACCGTTAATACCAACTTTAACTACCATTAGTGATTTCCTCCTTATGAAAATCATGAAATTTTTATTGTGAAAAGAGTAACTTGAATCACTACAAATCACCTTTCAACAAACCTATTATATAACTATTTAAATTTAATTGCAAGTACGGGCGTTGTTTTTTGTCTATACCCCACTTATTTTTCTTTCTCCTTTGAAAGCCTATACTGCTGTCTTTCTTTATCTACCTAGCCTTCCCAGCTTTCCTCTTCAGATGAAAAGTGAAAATAGAAAAGCTAAAAATTATTTTCAACACTCCAGTTCTACAAATAAAGAGACAGGGATTCCCTGCCTCTAGGCTGATAAACAATTATTTACGGCGTCCTGGTCTTTCTTTGTAGCCATAGTAAGAATCTTCGATGATTTCTTGCATATGGTCAACCATTGGAAGGCGTGGGTTAGCTGGTGAACATTGGTCTTCGTAAGCAAGGAAGGCTAATTCACGTGAATGTTCTTTCCATTCTTTTTCGTCGATACCTTGTGCTTTGAAGTTCATTTGGATACCTACGCGCTCACCAAGTTCGTAGACAGCTTTTGCGTAAGACTCCACACCTTCTTCTGGAGTAGAAGCTGGAAGTCCAAGCATGCGTGCGATATCTTGGTATTTTTCATCTGCACGGTAGTAGTTGTACTTAGGCCATGTTGCTGTCTTAGCTGGACGTGTACCGTTGTAGCGGATGACGTATGGAAGCAAGATAGCATTTGTACGACCGTGAATTGTGTGGAATTGCGCACCAATCTTATGAGCCATTGAGTGAGAAATACCTAGGAAGGCATTGGCAAAGGCCATACCAGCGATTGTTGAAGCGTTATGCATTTTCTCGCGTGAGTGGAAGTCTGCATTCTTAACTGAGCTTTCAAGGTTTTCGAATACAAGCTTGATGGCTTGAAGTGCAAGTCCGTCAGTGTAGTCGCTAGCCATTTGTGATACGTAAGCTTCAGTCGCGTGAGTCAATACGTCCATACCAGTGTCCGCAGCAACAACTCCAGGAACTGTCAATACCAAGGCAGGGTCTACGATTGCCACAGTTGGTGTCAATGAGTAGTCAGCGATTGGGTATTTGCGGTTGTTTGCTTTATCAGAGATAACGGCAAATGGTGTTACTTCAGATCCTGTACCAGATGTAGTTGGGATAGCGATGAATTTAGTCTTCTTACCAAGCAATGGGAACTTGAAGGCGCGTTTACGGATATCCATGAATTTTTGTACAAGGTCACGGAAGTCCACTTCTGGTTGCTCGTAGAAGAGCCACATTACTTTAGCAGCATCCATTGGTGAACCACCACCGAGAGCGATGATTGTATCTGGTTTGAAGGCACGCATGATTTCAGTACCACGTTCAACTGTAGTGATATCTGGATCTGGTTCTACATCAGCAAAGATTTGGTAAACAACCTTATTGCGACGAAGGTCAAGTTGTTCGATGATACGATCAAGGAAACCAAGCTCTACCATGGCATGGTCAGTAACGATCATGACACGTTCAACGTCACGACATTTTTGAAGGTATTGAATTGAATCACGTTCAAAGTATGTTTTTGAAGGAAGTTTCATCCATTGCATGTTATTTCTCCGTCTTCCGACTTTTTTGATATTCAAGAGGTTAATGGCACTAACGTTATCCCCAACTGAGTTGCGTCCGTAAGAACCACATCCAAGTGTCAATGATGGCAAGAAGGCATTGTAAACGTCCCCGATACCACCGAAAGTAGAAGGTGAGTTACAGATAACACGAATAGCTTTAACAGCTTTACCAAATTCTTTAGTCAATTCTTCATCAGCTGTGTGGATAGCTGCTGAGTGGCCAAGACCGTTAAATTCAACCATTTGACGAGCCTTAGTAATACCATCTTCACGGCTTTCAGATTTCAAAACTGCGATAACTGGTGATAATTTTTCACGAGTCAATGGCTCATTTTCGCCAACTTCTTTACATTCTGCAGCAAGAATGTTTGTTCCTTCTGGAACTGTAAATCCTGCTTGTTCTGCAATCCAGGTTGCTGGTTTACCAACGATGTCAGCGTTCAATTTTGCACCAGCACAGTTTTTGCTATTTGCTTTCACGCCGAAGCAGAATTCTTCAAGAAGTGCTTTTTCTTTTTTGTTTACAAAGTAAGTGTGATATGATTTGAACTCTGCTACAAATTCATCATAAATTTCTTTATCAATGATAACCGCTTGTTCAGATGCACAGACCATACCATTATCAAATGATTTAGACATAACGATATCGTGTGCTGCTTGACGGATGTTTGCTGATTTTTCAACATAAGCTGGAACGTTTCCGGCACCTACCCCAAGAGCTGGTTTACCACATGAGTATGCAGCTTTAACCATGGCATTACCACCTGTTGCAAGGATTGTTGCAACACCTTCGTGGTTCATAAGGGCACTTGTTGCTTCCATAGATGGTTCAGTGATCCACTGTACGCAGTTTTCAGGAGCTCCAGCTGCGATAGCTGCATCGCGAACGATACGAGCTGCATGAGCAGATGATTCTTGTGCTGATGGGTGGAATGCAAAGACGATTGGATTACGAGTCTTCAATGAAATCAATGCCTTAAAGATCGCTGTTGATGTTGGGTTTGTTGTAGGAGTAATACCACAGACAACACCAACCGGTTCAGCGATGAGAGTCAATCCTGTTACATCGTCTTCTTCGATAACGCCAACTGTCTTAGTGTGACGCATGTTGTTTACTACATGTTCACAAGCAAACAAGTTCTTAGTTGCTTTATCTTCAAATACACCACGTCCTGTTTCTTCATAGGCATGTAAAGCCAATTCTCCGTGGGCATCCAAAGCTGCTACTGACGCTTTAGCTACGATGTAGTCAACTTGCTCTTGGTCCAACTTACGCATTTCTTCAAGGGCAACTAGAGCTTTTTGCACCAACCCATCGACATGCTTTTCAGCAGCGAGTTTCTTTTCCTCTGGTGTCATAGTTTTTTTATCAGCCATATTTTCCTCCATAGCTTTCAAGGACTAAATCCTTTGTTAATTTTTTCACAAGTTTATTATAACGCATTATTTCAACTTTGTAAACAGTTTCATAAACATTTCACAAAGAATTTTTGGTTCCTTGTGAAGTTTTTCTCATTATCTTTTCTCCACAAGCTTTTTCTTTAGAGTTTGTGAAATTTATTTCAAAAATTTTTTATTTCACAAACTTGCTTGGAAGAGGAACTTGGAAAGAAAAGGATTTGCAGGTAAGCGCTTACTTAAAGCTTATAACAATACCTCCTTTGATAAGGAGGCCCTATTTTTGTTGAAAAACGCCTTGTTTAAAAGTTCCTTCATAAACGACTTCTTGTTCTGTTGTTAGTTTCCCTTTTCCTTCAGCCTGACCATTTACAAAATCACCTTCGTAGGTCCAGCCTTCTTTAGATTGAAAGGTACCTTTTCCATTGAAGGCTCCATTGCTGAAACCACCTGTATATTGGTCCCCATTTTGGAAAGTAATAGTACCCTGTCCATTCATTTTACCACGGACAAGACTGCCATCGTAAACAATCGTTCCATTATCCAGTTTTAGAACACCTTTTCCAGGAATATTTAGAAAAAAGACGAGTACAGCACAGAAAACAATGGCAACTACTGCTAAAAGCTCTAAACGTGGACGAGTCAGATAGACACGATACTTTTCGTAAAAATTCTTAAGATTTTCCATCTTCACTCTCCCTTTCTAAACGTTCTAACCAAGCCCTGCACCCCTCTTGAACACGTCGATAGGTTTCCTCAAAATCTCCTGTATACCAAGGATCTGGAACACTTTCAGATGCAAATGAGTAAATCTTATCTTGACAGTCTGCTGGACACATCTGACGTAAGTCAGAAACATTTGAAGCATCCATTCCGATAATATAATCAAAAACTTCAAAATCTTCCTTACTAATCTGAAGCGACGTTTTGGCTTTGTCATAGGGAATCTCATATTGTTGAAAAATTCCTTGAGTTCCCTTATGAATCGGATTACCATGTTCCCAAGAGGAAGTCGCTCGACTTTGGATTTCGTAATTATCTGTCATTGATTTCATAACAAACTCAGCCATAGGACTGCGACAAATATTTCCCAGGCAGACAAAGACTAGTTTTTTCATCCCATTTCCTTTCTTTTATAGAAAAACGGGAGTTAGTAGTCCCGTCTTATTTTTCAATTGCGCCTTCTAGTGAAGTTGTTTCTTTCATCGGTAATACTGTCTTGATAGCAGCTAGTTCAAAAGTCAAGTAAACTCCATCTACATCAAGAACGATCGTTCTCTTCTCAGTATCTACTTCATCGACTGTTCCGTAAAGTCCACCGATTGTAATCACTTCATAGCCTTTTTGTAGTTTATTTAAGCTTTCCATACGTTTTTGTGCTTGTTTCTTTTGAGAGCGTTGCATAAAGAACATCAAGCCCAACATCGCTACAAGCATAATTAAAAATGTATAATTTGGATTCATTTTCTTCTCCTTTGTCTTTTACATAGGACTACTATATCAAATTTCAGCTACTTTTACAAGATTGTACCTTGCTTTTCTAGTAAGAAAAACCAGAGCTCGCGCCCTGATTTTTAGAATTATTTCAAATTTTGAACGACTTTTACAAGATTTTCTACAGTAAAGCCATATTCTGCCAATACTTTTGGTGCTGGTGCAGAGGCTCCGAAGGTATCAATACCGAGAACAACACCATCGAGACCAACATATTTGTACCAGTTTTGAGTTGCACCCATTTCGACTGCAACACGACGGCGAACTGCATTTGGAAGAATTTCTTCCTTGTATGCTGCATCTTGTTTATCAAAGACATCTGTAGATGGCATGCTGACTACGCGGACTTTTTCGCCTTGACTAGCCAATTCTTTAGCAGCTGAGACAGCTAGATTGACTTCTGAACCTGTCGCAATCAAGATGGTATCAAAGTCTGCTTCATTTTCATAGACAACATAAGCACCTTTAGCAACCTTGTCGAAGTCTGTTCCCTCTTCAACAGTCAAGTTTTGACGTGTCAAGACAAGAGCAGTTGGTGTTTTCTCACTTGTCACTGCAAGGTACCAAGCTGCTTGAGTTTCACGCGCATCTGCTGGACGGAAAACATTTAGATTTGGCATAGCACGGAGACCTGCTAAGTGTTCAACTGGTTCGTGTGTTGGCCCATCTTCCCCAACTGCAATAGAATCATGGGTAAAGACATAGGTCACAGGAAGTCCTTGCAAGGCTGACAAACGGACAGCTGCCTTCACATAGTCAGAGAAGACGAAGAAAGTTCCACCGTATACACGAAGTCCACCGTGAAGGGCCATCCCGTTCAAGATAGTTCCCATTGCAAATTCACGAACACCAAACTGAATGTTACGGTTCAAGCGATTGGCGTCGTCTTGAAGTCCGTCAGTCTTGATATAAGTCATGTTTGAGTGAGCTAAGTCAGCTGATCCACCCAAGAAGGTTGGCAACTTAGCCGCCACAACGTTCAAGGCATCTTGGCTTGAATTACGAGTTGCTTGAGAGAAGCCATTTTCTAAGGCTGGGAAGTCTGCTGGAGTCACTTCAACTGGATCACGTCCATCGATGATAGCCTCTACTTCTGCAGCCAATTCTGGGTGAGCTTCTTTATAATCAGCAACTAATTTAGTCCAAGTTTGATAAGCTGATGCACCACGGTCTGCAACATGTTCTTTGAAATCAGCATATACTTGTTCTGGGATTTCAAATGGTTCGTATTCCCAACCAAGGGCTTGACGAGTTGCTGCAGTTTCATCTGCTCCAAGAGGAGCACCGTGTACAGCATTAGTTCCTTGTTTGTTTGGAGAACCGTATCCAATAACAGTCTTCACTTCAATCAAAGATGGCTTGCCTGAAGCTTTAGCTGTTTCGATAGCAGCATGAATAGCTTCCAAGTCTGTTCCATCTTCAACCAAGGCAGTATGCCAACCGTAGGCATTGTAACGGTCACGAACACTTTCTGTAAAGGAATCCTTTGTCTCACCATCCAAGTTGATATCATTTGAATCATAAAGAACAACCAACTTGTCTAGTTTTTGCAGACCTGCGTATGAAGCCGCCTCGCTTGAGACACCTTCCATCAAGTCTCCGTCTCCACAGATAACATAAGTATAGTGGTCAAAGATATTGTAGCCTTCACGATTATATTTGGCTGCCAAGAAACGTTCTGCTTGGGCAAAACCAGTGGCAGTTGAAATCCCTTGACCTAAAGGACCTGTCGTAGCATCAATCCCTGCTGTATGGCCAAATTCTGGGTGACCAGGTGTTTTTGAACCCCATTGACGGAAGCTCTTGATCTCATCCATGCTGACATCTTCAAAACCAGAAAGATGAAGAAGGGCATAAAGGAGCATTGAACCATGACCTGCTGAAAGAATAAAGCGGTCACGGTTAATCCAGTTTGGTTGAGCTGGATTGATACGAAGTTGTTTTGTAAAGAGGCTGTAAGCCATCGGAGCTGCTCCCATAACCACACCTGGGTGACCTGAGTTGGCTTTATTAATGGCGTCAATACCTAGGAAACGGATTGCATTAACAGATAGATTTGACATAGAATTTCCTTTCTATTTGAGGTGATTAGTGAATCACACATTCTATTTTACTATTATATGAAAAAATACATAGAATAGCAATTAAACAATTCGACGTAAATAAGTATTCTATTTGCTATCCTCTAGTCGCCTGATAGTAGGGAAGTAAGCGTTCATAAGCATCTTCTAATTTTTCTAAAATCACTTCTAAAGATTGATTTTCTATGATAGAAACATCTGATTTCACTAAAACTTTTCGGATTTCTTGACTGCCCATCTTCTTGACTAAGGCCTGGCGATTTTCTTCGTTCGCCTCCCATCTTTGACTTTGACCATCTGAGTAGGCTAGATAATAAATCCCTTCAACGGTTGGAATTTCTAAAACTTTGGCCTGCTTGCCTAAAGTTTGCTCATCTTTCTTGCGCTCGATGAAACTGACTTCTAGTGAGACTCCAAAATCAGAAGAACTTCCGTACAAACGTAAGGCCATCATAGGTTCTGTCACTTTCCCCTCACGCTGTAGATAAGCCCAGAAGTGTGGTCGCAAGCGCTGCGCTTGGTTCATCCACTGGCTAGTCTGTTGAAGTTGCCATTCTGGATGGCTTGCTTGGAAAGCTTTGGCCAATTCTGTAAAAGCCTTTCGGGCCTCTTGACCTTTGTGGCGCAATTCCAGCATTTTCTCTCGCTCTGCTCCCGCTTTATCTGGATTACGGTACTGCAAACCAGCAAAGTCTAGATAGTTTCTTATCTCATTTAACATCCGTTTAACCTCTTCTAACTAGCAAAAAATCAGGATAAACCTGATTTTACTTACTCTGTATCTACAACGACATAGCGATTTGGCTCGTCACCTTCAGAGTAACTAGTCACGCCATCCATACGTGAAATAATACGATGGATAATCTTACGTTCGCTATTTGACATTGGATCCGTTTGATGACTGCGGCCTTCTTCTAAAACACGAGTCGCCAATTTTTGCGCATAGGTCTGCAAGACTTCTGCACGGTGTTCGACATAATCATTGACATTGATTGTAATGTAGAAGGTTCTTGAATAGCGGTTGTAAAGATAATTTTGAGCTAACAGCTGCAAGGCCTTCAAGACTTTACCATGGTAGCCGATAATGCGACCTGGCTCATTGGTATCAATTTGTAGATTGATGCTACGACGGTTATAGTCATTTGAAATCGTCGCTTCGACATCCATATCATCAATAATCGTCTGAACATAAGTCGTTACCTCCGTAGCTACTTGTTCAATATCAAAGCTCGGTTCCACCTTTAAGCCCAAATCTTCTAATTCTTGACTTTCAGTTTGTTCAGCTCGACTCTCAACAATAGGAGTTTCTACTTCTTCGATGCCGGCTTCTTCAAGCTGTAATTCATTTAAAATCTCAATATGCCCAGTTTCTTCTAAGATGGTGCTAGCATGTTTTTCATTTTTCAAAATTTCAGCCTTGACTTCATCAGAAACCCCTTGGCCTTCTTCTTCAATCTTTTTAATTGCTTCTACAACATGCCCCAAATCAACGGTCGCTTCACTGACTGTTTTAACTGGTTCATTTTGTTCATTGATTTCTTTAGGAACACCCTTAACAGCTTGTTGATTTGCCTTAATGACAGTTGTTTCACTAATGGCTTCAATGTCAACCTGGGCTGGTTTTTTACCAAATAAACCAAAAAATCCATTTTTTTCACGAGAAATGACTTTGATGTGAGCCTTCATTCTTGGAATATCTAATTCTTTCAATCCTTTCTGGATTGCTTCTTCAACAGTTGAACCTGTAAATACTACCATTACCAGATTCCTCCTTATTAT
This sequence comes from Streptococcus sp. KHUD_011, assembly GCF_046352925.1. Classification (GTDB taxonomy): domain Bacteria; phylum Bacillota; class Bacilli; order Lactobacillales; family Streptococcaceae; genus Streptococcus. Next base: position 1,734,838 of record NZ_CP157578.1, read on the forward strand.
TTCGTTTTCTGAGCCTTTTTCTTGGCTTTTCTTTTTCTATTTTCCAAATCTTTCTGTGCCTGAGCTACAGCCTCGCGCTCTGCGATAATCTTGAATGGATTATTCAAAAAATAGGTTTGCAGGACTTGATAAGCATTGGATACTGTCCAGTATAAGGCGACTCCACCCGGCGCATAAACTGCAAAGATAAAAATCAAGACCGGAATCCCATACATCATCGCTGTCGTAGCTCCATTACGCTCAGACAATGCTTTATTAGACAGCCAAGTACTTAAAAAGGTGAATACAGCTGCTAAAATCGGAAGAACAAGGGTTGTATCCACACCACCAAGGTTAATCCATAAGAAATGACCTGTCTTTAAAAAGTCAACTCTTGATAGAGCTTGGAACAAGGCCAAGATAACCGGCATCTGAATCAAAATCGGCCAAAGAGAATCTGACTGTCTGACACCCATTTCTTTAAAGACTTTACGCATTTCTTGCTCTAGCTTGGTTCTGCTTTCCATATCTCTACCTGGATATTGTTCTCGAAGCGCCTTAATGCGTGGTTGAGCTTCCTGCATTTTTCTAGAAGCCACCATTTGCACTTGAAAGACTGGCAAGAGAACTGTACGAATCAAGATCGTAAAGAGAATAATCCCCACTCCGATGCTGATATCAAACGATAAAAAGCGAATAATTTCCGCAAAGAAGTAAACAAATTTACTCCAAAAATCAGCTGATTCGGCTGTGATATCGCTAGTTGTCCCATTAGTCGCACAGGCTGTCATGATCAATAGAGACAGTCCTAGCAAACTAGTCAACTGTAGTTTCTTTTTCACTCCCATTTCCTTCCTGGTAAATCTTTGATAATTTTAATACGTGGAGTAGATTTTTCTCCATCTCTGCATATCCCAAGGTTTCAACCCCTTTTCGAGCAATGACAACAAAATCGACATCTTCTACCAGACTTCCTTTTGCATTCTGGATAATATGTCGGATTCGTCGCTTGATTTGATTTCTAGTGACGGCATTCCCCAGTTTTTTGCTAACTGATAGACCTACTCGAAAATGGTTTTTCTGATTTTCTAGTTGGTAGACAACAAACTTGCGATTGGCAAAACTTGTCCCCTCCTTGAAAATCGCTTTAAAATCTTTCTCTCTTTTTACACGAAAGTTTTTCTTCAAAACTCAACTCCATCTATTAAATTACTACTATTATACCATATTTTTCAAAAAAGCCAATCATAGCAAGGTTTTGGACAATTTCACCATAAAAAGAAGCTGGAAAAATCTCTTTCCCAACTCCTTGTACGGAATATTTTTACTAGTTTTACTTATTTTTTCAAGCGTTCAACGTCACGGGCAATAACTAGCTCTTCATCTGTTGGAATAACCAAGACACGAATCTTCGCTGCCTCTGTTGAGATGTCTCCTGTCACGCCAAAGACGTTCTTTTCTGGATCAACATCACAGCCAAACCAAGAGATACCTGAGATAACATCTTCGCGCACATTTGCAGCATTTTCACCAATACCTGCTGTGAAGATAATAGCATCTGCTCCATTTAAGACTGCAAGGTATTGACCGATATGTTTTTGGATACGATCAACATACATTTCATAGGCTAAAGTGGCATCATGATCCCCTTCTTCCATAGCAGCAATCACATCACGCATATCACTAGATTTACCTGAAACACCCATGAGTCCTGATTCACGATTAAGGACGCGACTAATATCTTCGGGCGTGTTAAAGTCCTCTGTATATTGCATTAAATAAGGAATGATAGCTGGGTCAATATCTCCTGTACGTGTTCCCATCATCACACCACCAAGTGGAGTGAATCCCATTGAAGTATCGACAGATTGACCACCCTTAACAGCTGTAATAGAAGCACCATTACCGATGTGGCAAGTAATCAATTTCAAGTCTTCTAATGGACGTCCCAAGAGTTTTGCTGCTTCTCCTGCTACAAACTGGTGACTTGTCCCGTGGGCACCATATTTACGAACCTTGTTTTCTGTGTAATATTTTGTTGGTAGAGGGTAGCGATAAGCTTTCTCTGGCATACTTGTGTGGAATGAAGTATCAAAAACAACTACACTGGTAATATCTGGCAACAATTCCTTGAAGGCGCGAACACCTGCTGCATTGGCTGGATTGTGGAGAGGAGCCAACAAGCTCAACTCTTCAACTTTTTCTAAAACATCCCCTTCAACAACTGTTGATTCTTTGAAATATTCTCCACCTGCAACAACACGGTGTCCAACACCTGTAATCTCATCATAAGCCTTGATAATATCGAAACGAATCAAGTCATCCAATAAAATTTTAACGGCTTGTGTATGATTTTCGATATCCAAAATTTGTTGTTCAGAACGACCGTCAAATTTTACAGTTGAAATTGAATCTTTCAAACCGATACGTTCAATCAAGCCTTTCGCCAATACTTTTTCTTCTGGCATTAAGTATAATTGCCATTTCAAACTTGAACTTCCTGCATTGATTGCAATTGTTTTTGTCATAACATGATACCCCTTTTAAGCGTTTTCATCTATTATAACAAAATCTATTTTATATTTCAGTACCTTGAGTCCATTTTTGAAAATTTTCTTTAAATTTCATTAAAACACTTGCATCTTGTAGGCTAGCAAGTGGATAAACAAAAGGCTCTACTGCTATTTCACTTTTCTTCTGTAAGATAAAAATAGTCTTGGATTGTTTAGCACTAGCAAAAAGATTTTCAGGCAGACTAATCATGGCAACCAAACTGGCCTCTTCTTTCAACCAGCCTTTCAACAACTCACTTTGAGGACTGGTCAACAAATCACTCGGAGCGAGAAAAATAGCGTATCCGTCTGACTTGAGATACTTTAGACCTTGTTCCATGAGCAAGTGATGGGCGTAAGTATGTTCTTGGCTAGAAGCAACTTGATGTCGCGACGCAACGGCATCATCAGGATAATAGCCGACAGGCAAGTCGCTGATGACCACATCACTTTCTTTGAGCATTTGTGGACGAACGGCATCTCCTTGGATAAAGCCAGCCTGCAAACCAATTACATCTGCCATGCTAGCTGCCAAATCAATCAGCAAATCATCCACTTCCATTCCCAAGTAATCCACCTTTTTATCAAGCGAGGTCAAGAAAGTAGCGCCCAAAATTCCCATCCCAGAACCCATTTCGAGGATCGTAATCTCCTTCTCTTTAAACAACTCTTCCACAATAAACACCAAAAGTAAAGCAATGGCATCTGGTGTAAACTGGTGATTGGCCTGTAGGGGCTCTGTCTGCCCAGCCTTCATCAAGAGAAACTGGTAGGTTTTGAGCCATTCTTCTTTGCGAAGCGCTAAGCGTTTAAGGGCCTGATTGTTTTCCTTGACCTGCTCTAACTCAGTCTCACCATCCAAATAGATGCTGTTTTGCTCCACCAGGGCGTCATAAAAGTTGGTCGCCAAATCACTTTGGATGACTTGGACATTCTCTAGTAAATACGTATAAGCTTGTTCAATTTTTTCAAAATCCATATTCCTATCTTATCAAATTTCCCTTCTTTTTTCCATCCTTATAGAAAAATCACTCCCTGATTAAGCGAGTGATTTTTGGGCTACTGTTAAAAAGAGTTCTGAGTAATTTCCTTGAAACAGGTCTTCAGCGCTATAGAGGATCTGACTATGCACAGATGAAAAACCAAACTGGGTTAGCTTGTTTTCCAGTTCAACCAATTCAAATCCATGATGGTTAGCTTCTGTCTTGGTAAAATCAGCAAGTAGGAGTTGTCCATCTTCCTTCAAATGTTGATGAAACAGTGAGAGAGCCGCATCCAAATCAGGCATATGATGAAGAACACGACAAACAACAATGAGATCAAACTCTTGCTCTAAGGGATTTTTCAGTAAATCTTGTTCCAAAAACTGGATATTCTTGATGTCTTGCTGCTCCGCTTTCAAACGAGCTTGCTCCAGCATTTTCTCCGAAATATCCACCAATGTTACAGACTTGGCCTGCTTGGCTAGGGGCAAGGTTAACAGACCCGTCCCTCCACCGAAATCCAAAATTTCTTTGTCTGATAGAAGATCAATCTGTTTCTCGACTGCTTGACAAACCAAGTTTGCAAGGAAAATGTTTTTAGGGGAATCAAAAGTTTCTGCTTTGTAGTTAAAATCATGTTTCATATTTTTAGTTTAGCACAAAGTAGCCTGATTAGCTAGGAATTCTCTTTCTTTTCAACCTTCTCTTCTGATTTTTTCTTCTCTGCTTGATTACTTGAATCAGTCACTACCTCTTCCTTTTTATCTGTTTTCTCTTCTTTGATTTTGACTGAGGGAAATAGGAACTCATATTGACTCTTAGGCGTACGAACCCTTGTCACCAAGCTTGTTTTCTTATTTTGATAGCTCACCTGCCCCAGATTAAAGGCCTGTTCCCCACTTTCTTGCTCGGCTTTATCCTTGGTTCGCTTGGCCATAGCAAAAGCGACCAGCTTTTCTTTATTTAAAGCATAGTCTTGATAGTAAGCGACTTGTCGGTTCAAGTAAAATTGTAACAAAAGACTAAAAATGGCTGCCATGGTGACTGCATAGAGGAGAACACCTGCCTTAACTTTTTTCTTTTTCCACACGATAGATGAACTCCCTTTCTAAGCCTTTTTGGAACTGGAAATGAAAGCGCACCAGTTGGTTGTCCTCTGTAATCTGAGCTGATTTGAGTCCATAAATCATAGGCTGATATCCTCGTCCACTGGCATCAGTTTTTCGAAAATCATCCGATTTTGACTTACCTATCGCAATTTCCTTGCCATCCTGCTTCATATAGAGGCGATTGCCCTCCACTTTTTCGAATTGCGAACGGTCTAATTCTGCCTCCAGCTGGTCCACAAACAAGAGCCACTCCTTTTGCTCGCTTTGTTGCTGGTAGCGAACTTCTGAAATGAGGAGCTGACTCATGGCTTGAAAGAGGAGTAAACTTCCACTGATGACAATGAGAGCAATCAGTGATTCCAACAAGGTGAAAGCATTGACCTTATGGCTCTTTGATAGCCAACAACTGTTCTGAACCATGATAAACCTCCAATCCCTTTTCACTAGAAAACACCTGAATCTCCACTCCGTTTATCTTTACCTGATTTTGACCTGTCTGCAAGGCCATCTTAGCTACCCTCAAGACTTCTTCCTTTTGCAAGATTTTTGCTTCTTCTTGCCTATTTTTTTGAATTTGTCCCAAAAGGAGCGTCGCGATGCTGGCAAAGATAGCTAGAGCCACTACTGCTTCCAGTAAAATCACTGCCCTAATTTTTTGTTTCCTTAATGCGTTTAATTTTTCCATTTCCTAGATATAATTGATAACGAATCGCTCCTTTGCTGGTCTGAAATTCAACCTTAGCCAGGGATGAATTTCCCCCAGCTCGGTCAAATGTGATACTTTGTCCTGATGGTGCCTGAATTCCTTTAGGAACGGTCAACTTTTGGCTGCCATTACTGATCGTCTGCCCATCTAAATTTAGACTAGTCTTTTGCTGACTAGCTACACTGCGTTTTTGTGTTTCCCGATAAAGTTCTTCAAACTCCATAAAGAAAATCTGCTCCCCTACCGCCGCAAAAGTGGACTGAACAGAGCCGGACAAGCCCAAGGCAAGGATACTCACAAGTCCCAAAATCAAGAGACTTTCAAGCATGGTAAAAGCCTTAATCTGCAACGGTTTGGCTGGTATTTTGTTTAGCATGGTATTCTTTATAAGCTTTAGCCTGTTCTTCCGTGATGCGCCCATCGTCTTGTAACTTGCTTAGGCTAGCTTCTTCATTCTTATCTAAGCTATAAAGTTCTGCCTGGCTTTCCACCACCTTAACAACAGCAGCTTTTCCTTTGTCATTGACTGCTTCTTTTTGCTTGGTCAGATTAGGTACAAAGAGTAATAGAAGCACGCTGATGATGAGCAAGACTACCAACATTTCCACAAGTGTAAAAGCTTTAACCTTAGCTTTTTTCAATAATGTCATCATTTTTTTCATGTTAAAAATTTACCTCCATATTTTGATACATAGGCATGAGCATTGCCGCATAAAGTAAAACGATAATCAGAGCCACAAAGATAAAAACCAGCGGTTGCACCAAATTCATGGTGCGGTTGACTCGGGTAAAAAAGGCTTCCCAAGTTTTTTCAGCATAGATTTCCAACTCACTACCCAGCTTGGACTTGACTTCCCCATACTCGATGATGAGACTCAACTCCTTCTTAAAGAAAGGATAGGTTCCTATCGTCTGAGAAAATTCGCGGCCATTTTGTAGGGATTGAGCTAAATCTTGACCGATTTCTTTAAAGAGCTGGGAACCTTGTTCCTGCATCATCTGAAAAATCTGCATCAGCTCCATCCCCTGCGAAATCATATTCCCCCACTCACGCGCATAATAGGCTGTCAAATAGGTCTGCACAAAGATTCCAAGAAAGGGAAGGCGTGCTAAGATAGAAAAGACGCGCATCTTAGAACTTCTTTTATAAAAAGTTAGTGCTAAAAGGGCAAGTATGAAAACAAACCCTACCATTCCTAGAAAAATTTGTGGCAGATTACCAATGATTTGGGTGGCAATATTGCTACTATCCAGTTGGGGTAGTAGGTAGTTACGTAGTCCCAGCATGATTAAGAGAAGAAAACCTAGTAAAATCAAGGGATAGGTCGCTACTTCAATTAATTTTTTCTTGACCTTGGCAAGATTGTCTAGATACTCTTCTATCTTTCCCAAACTCAGGTGGAGGTTCCCATGAACTTCAGCTAGGGATAACTGAGTGACAATGGCACTTGAAAAACCCAAACTTTCCATCATTTCTGAGAATGATTTTCCCTGAGACAAACCTGTGCGCATCTGGGTCACGCACTGCTTGTCCAACAAGGCACTCCTATCTAAAAAGGAAATGGTCTCCACCAGATGAAAACCGCTGGAAAAGAGATTATTAAACAGGGTGATGATATTTTTTTGCTTAGCTGTAGCTAATTTTTTCTGTTTCAGCCTGAAGACTTGTGATATGTCCATCTTTAAGAAGCTGGTCAATCTGCTTATTCCAGCTAGTTGGCTGGTGTGCTTGATAGTCTTTGTTTGCAAAATCAACGATTCCTCCTCCCCCGATTAATCTCTGGTAGCAGACTCCTTGTAGAACGACTGCCAACTCTTCCTCACTCACACCCAACTCCAGCAGTCGCTCATAAACACCTCGAATACTCTTGGCGTGAATGGTTGAAAAGACTGTCGCCCCTGTCAAACTGGCTCTGACTACCGCACGCGCCGTCTCGCTGTCCCGAATTTCTCCGATAATCAATAGATCAGGACGATGCCGTAAGGAAAGTTTGATGAGATTTTCATAGGTTAACCCGATTGCCTCATTCAACTGCAATTGGAGCATGTCGTCCTGCTTGATTTCAACAGGATCTTCGATGGACATGACCTGCTGTCCTTTAAAGAGAGACTTGGCCAATTCATGCATCAAGGTTGTCTTGCCACTGCCGACTGGTCCAGCAAAAAGATAAAGACCACGTTGCCTATACTGCTTACCCAATTCTTCAATGTCCTGAAACCAAAAATGCAAGTCCTGCTCCTCATCATGCAACAAGCGAATCACCAAACTCTCATGCCCTCGATAATCGCCTACGGTAGATAGACGTAGGGACGCCATCTTCTGGTCATAGGCATAATCACAGGAACCAAGTTGACTACGTCGCTTTTCTCCAACATTCATACCCGCCACAAACTTAAAGTGACTGATGACGGCCGCAAATTTTTCGAAATCATAAGAACCGATTTTACAGCGCTTGTCTCCGACCCTCATATGAAGCTCATAGGCGTCTAACTTAGGGACAAAATAAATGTCTTGTGCCCCTTTTTTCCGAGCCGAACGAATGATTTCTTGTGCAATTTCTTGAACCATACTTACCTCCTCACCTATACTATTCGCAAAGATTTGGAAAAATAAAAAAAGCAACTCCAAAAAAGTTACTTTTTCTCTATTTTAATTTCATACGGCAAGAACGGTGCCTTTCCTTACCTGTTTGTTTTTCATAGCCTGGACGTAATTTTTCATCTGGGATAACCTGCTCGTCCTGCAAAAGAGCCAAAGAATGGTATTGTTGTAAATACTCGTCACATTCATCGCACCAGCGTTGGTCTTCTGGATCCCAAAAAATGGTCATCAAGTCACTTCTGCTTTTATAAAGAGGGGATTCTTGTTCCAATCTAAACCAGCAAGTTTTATAGTATTTGAGAGCATCATAATACTGGTCAAATTTCTTACTCGCTACAATATCTTCTTCCCAACCTTCTAAGAACCACCACGGTTCAAAATCTCCGTACATTTCTATAACACGATACATATTCATTCATTCCTTTGTACCGTATATTATAACCAATTCAGACAAACAAGGAAAGAAATTTCAAAATCTCCGTACATTTCTATAACACGATACATATTCATTCATTCCTTTGTACCGTATATTATAACCAATTCAGACAAACAAGGAAAGAAATATGCTCATTTCTTAATTTTTTGATAAAAAATCCAGCCATCTTATGATGACTGAATTTCTATTTGCTTATGTTCCAAAATGTTTTTACTACTTAAGCTTCTGAAATATCATTTTCGATAATGACTTTGATTGCATGGTGGTCTGCTGCTTTACTGAAAACTTCATAGGCTTTTTCAATTTCACTGAGTTTGAAATAGTGAGTTACCAATTTTTCTGGTTCAATCTTATGACTTTCAAGAGCTTTCAACAATTGTGGAGTTGTATTTGTAGATACCAAACCAGTTGTTACATTGATGTTGCGAATCCAAAGTTTATCTAAATCGAATTCAACTGGTTTACCATGTACACCACAGTTAGCAACTGTTCCGTCTACACCGATAATCTTTTGACAGAAATCAAATGTTGCAGGAATACCAACAGCTTCGATAGCGACATCCACACCACGACCATCTGTCAAATCATAAATTTCTTTAATCGCTTTTTCAGGGTCTGAAGAATTAACCTTATGAGTCGCACCAAATGATAGGGCAGTTTCCAAGCGGTTATCGTCTAAATCCACCATAATCAATTTAGCTGGTGAATAGAATTGGGCTGTCAAAAGAGCAGCCAATCCAACAGGTCCTGAACCAATAATGGCTACACTACAACCAGGTTCTACTTTCCCTTTCAAGACACCAATTTCATACCCAGTAGGCAGAATGTCTGATAGCATAACCAAGGCTTCATCTGACAAGTCTTCTGGAGTGTGGTAAAGAGTGTTATCTGCATGAGGGACACGTAAATATTCAGCCTGCATACCATCAATCAGGTGACCGAAAATCCAGCCCCCTTCGTCTTCACAGTGGGCATAAATTCCTTTTTTACAGTAGTAGCATTTACCACAGGCACAGACACAAGAAATCAAGACCTTATCGCCTTTTTTGAAGTTCGAAACTCCTTCCCCAACTTCTTCAACAATCCCAATCCCTTCGTGACCAAGAATGGTACCACTTTGGCAAGCAGGAACATCCCCTTTGATAATATGGAGGTCTGTTCCACAAATAGTAGTTTTTACGATACGCACAATAGCGTCTGTTGGCTTGCGAAGCACTGGTTTGTCTACATCAACAAAAGAAGCAAGTCCTGGTTTAACATAAGTATAGGCTTTCATAAAGCATTCCTCCGTTTTTTTATTTGTACTATTTATAATATAATTGTAAGCCTTTTCATTTGTTTCTTCAAGTTTTTTTGTGATTTTTTTAACTTTTTTATTTACCGGTAAAGCAATATAGATAAAAAAGCAGAAGCTAATCTCTAACTTCTGCTTTTTCTCTTATGCTTGATAACGTTTCACACCATCTAGATAGGTTGCTACCAATTCCAAATCTTTATCTAATACGATGAAGTCAGCGTCGTAGCCTTCACGAATTTGCCCACAGACATCATCAATATGAACAGATTTAGCTGGGTTGAGGCTGGCCATCATGACTGCTTCATGCGGATTCGCAATCCCCCATTCAACTACATTCTTCAAACCATCCTTGAGTTTAAGGATAGAACCTGCCAAGTTACCTGTCGATTTGAGGCGAGCAGTTCCATTGGCAACTACTACCGGGAATTCTCCCAACATGTAATCTCCGTCTTCCAATCCACCAGCTGTCATACAGTCGGTGATGAGGGCAATATTTTCAGTTCCCTTTTGCTTGAGCAAGATGTCACACGCTTTTGGATCTACGTGGTGACCGTCACAAATCAATTCAGCGTAAGTATGTGGCAACTCATACATGGCTCCCACCATACCGAGTTCACGGTGAGTCAACCCACGCATACCATTGTAGGCGTGTACCCAAACACTAGCTCCAGCATCTACTGCCTTTTTAGCCTCATCAAAAGTTGCATTTGAATGTCCAAGAGCAACTGTTACGCCTTCTCCGGTAATAGTCCGTACAAAGTCTTCTACACCTTCACGCTCTGGCGCAAGAGCAATTTTATTTAGTAGGCCATTTGCTGCTTTTTGCCAAGCACGAAACTCATCCATGCGAGGATCTTTCATGTAGGCAGGGTTTTGAGCACCCTTGTATTTCTCTGTGAAATATGGACCCTCAAAATAAATTCCACGAATCTTGGCTCCACTTGCTTCCTGGTAACGAGCACCGATATTTTCAGTTACCGCGAGCAATTGCTCATAAGTTGATGTCAAAGTGGTTGGCAAGAAGCTGGTGACACCTGTACTAAGTAGTCCTTCACTCATGGTATGAAGGGTTCCTTCGATATTATTGTCCATAACATCCACACCACCAAAACCATGAATGTGGGTATCTACAAGTCCTGGAGCAATGCTGTATCCTGTATAGTCAATCACCTCAGCTCCTTCAGGAATCTCTTCTACATGTTTTCCAAACTTGCCATCCACAAGTTCCAAGTAACCGCCACGACGCACCCCGTGTGGGTAGAAAAACTGATCCGCTTTAATATAGTTAGGCATAATGTTAACCTCCTTAAAAGATTGATTCTACAATTTATTATGTCAATTACATTATAAACCTTTCTTTTTTATTTGTAAATGGTATAGACCTATTTTCTAGAGATATTTTAAAAGAGCTGGATTTCTGTACTGACCCCAAAAAGTTAGACAATTAATTTAAGCAAAGGATTTAGTTCTGTATTGTACAGGGCTAAGTCCTTTTAGTTTTACCTTAATTCGTTTGTTGTTGTAGTAATCAATATAGTCTACAATAGCTTGTTCCAAGTGTTCAAGTGACTGAAACGTATTCTCATAACCATAAAACATTTCAGACTTAAGAATGCCAAAGAAAGATTCCATCATACCGTTATCTGGACTATTTCCCTTACGTGACATAGATGGTTGGATTCCCTTATTCTTTAAAAAATGATGATAGAAATCGTGTTGGTATTGCCAGCCTTGGTCACTATGGAGAATGGTATTTTCGTAATGGTTCTCTGTAAAGGCTTGTTCTAGCATAGCTTTCATTTGTACTAAGTTCGGCGAAGTAGAAAGATTGTAGGAGATAATTTCGCTGTTAAAACCATCTAAAACTGGCGATAAGTAAAGCTTTTGAGTGCTTGCTGGAATGGCAAATTCTGTCACATCTGTGTAGCACTTTTGCATTGGTTTGGTTGCTTCAAATTGACGTTGAATAAGATTATCTGCTTTCTTGCCAACCTCTCCTTGGTATGAAGAATACTTCCGTTTACGGCGAATTCGAGCCGTTAAACCAAGTACTTTCATCAGACGCTGCACCTTCTTATGGTTCACTACGAAGCCACGATTTCGTAATTCTAGAGTCATGCGACGATAGCCGTAATTTCCTTTGTGCTCAGTATAAATTGACTGAATTTCAGCTTTAATATCATAATCTTTATCGCTTTGATCCAGCTGTTTTAAGTGGTAATAATAAGTTGAACGGGCAAGTTTAATAATCTTTAGAAGGATATCTAAAGAAAACTCTGTTACCAGTCCTTGAACAATTTCCGTTTTTCTTCTTGCTCCTTTTCGTCTCTCAATCGGAGTTCTCTCAACTTTTTTAGAATGGCATTCTCCGCTCTCAAGTACTCATTTTCTGCTTGAAGACGTTCTAATTCTGTCATATCTTCAAATCTCTTCTTTGGCTTACGTCCCATTTTAGGTGGTCTCCCTCTTGTTTTCTCAACAATAGTATACCCGTTTTTCTTATATTGTGCCAGCCAATTCGAAAGTAATCCACTACTTAGAAGAGCATAATCCAGAGACGCCCTAATTTGTGAATGCCCCTCAAGAAGAACTTTATCAATGATCTCTTGTTTTAGTTCAGGAGAATAGTAACAATTCTTTCCTTTTTTGACGAACTCTATTCCGTAACGATCAATCAATTTAATCATGTACCTAAGATTAGAATTGTTTATCCCAAATTTATTTGAAAGCTTCTCTAAGCTATATCCTTGTTTTCTAAGTTCATAGATCTGAACTTTATCATCATAACTCAATTTCATAATAAAACACCCCAAAAGTTAGATTTTTTCTGTCTAACTTTTGGGGTGCAGTACATTTCTCCAACTCTTCTCTTTTTAATACAAGTTATTTTGATTTGACTGGCTTGTCTTGAGCTGTTTGCAAGGCTGTAGCAATGGTATCTGCATACAATTTAGCTCCTGCTTCAATCTTACTATTGTCACTTCCAAAATGGACTTGGTCTGTTCCAGTCCAGATCTCTGGATGCTCTTTCGCAACTTGGTTCCAATCTGCTATCGTGATGTAAGGAGTCTTCTCTGCCAATTCTCTCATATAGGCAGCCTCTTTCTCAACGATTGCATAGGTCTCTTTTGTCTTATCTCCCTCATAAGGAGTCACCAAAACCATATGGTGGCCCTTAGGAAGATTTTTTACGATACTATCCCAGTCTTCCTTGTAATTTTCAGGATTATTTACCCCAGTTGCAATAACCACCATCTTTGGTAGAAATTTATTCTGGCTATTGTTGAGCATGATTTCGTTGGCGGTCTTGGTTGTTCTGCTGACTTGTGCATTAATCTGTGCTCCAGGAAGGGCTGTCTGCAAGGCTGTATTAGCTCTTAGTGCTACCGAATCACCAATTAACATAGTGCCATCAGCAATTCCTAAACTATCAGCTTCTGCTCGTTCTGTCATCACCTTGGTCTGGCTAATATTTGTTGCAGCTTGCTTCAAGCCATTGACAGTTAAGTCTGTCTCAAAAGCTCCCACTTGTGGTGCCAGCAAAGTTACTAAGAAGACAATGAAGGCCAAGATTCCAGTACTTGCTGCAAGGATTGTGTGAATATGAGGCAGGGGACGAAGGGCTTGTATAATAGGTGTGTTCTTTCCCGCAATCCAAGGTTCCAGCACATAAAATGACAGGCTGGCAAATCCATAAGAAAAAAACAAAGTCAGTAACACAGCAAGAAGATTTGATGTCAACTGTGAGAAAATGATATAGAAAGGCCAATGGAAAAGATAAACCGCATAGCTAGTATCCGCTAAAAAGCTGATAATCTTTGGCTCCTGCATGTTAGGAGTCTTTTCATGTAAGACACGCGCCGCCAGAATCATAGCAAGGGCTGCAAGGCTGGCAAGCAAGAAGCCCATAAGATAGGCAAAGAGATAGGTAAATTTGACAAAGAAGGTCAAAATGAGTAAGAATCCAAAACCTCCTCCAAAAACCAAAAGGGTCTTGCGTAAATCCCAGATTTTATCCAATTGCTTAACTAGGGAAGTCGTCTGACGAACGCCTACAATCGTTGCTAACACACTTCCCAAAAAGAATGGATAGATATGAGTTAAACTGGAGAAGTAAACAGAAGAATAAGAAGTTACTAGAAAACTACCAATAAACATAGAGAAGAAGCTGATCAAGAAGGCAGCAGCAGACAAGAGAAAGACCATTCCCTTCAACTGACCATTTGATTTAGCCTGTTTGGATAAGAACCAAACTGCCAAGCCCCAGAGGATATAGTAGTGAACCTCAACAGCCAAGCTCCAATTATGAACAAACAAATGAGGAATGAACTGAGATTCATAACTTCCTCCTGTTAGAAGTTCATAGAAGTTGGTCATGAAGCCTAAGACACCCGCAATTTGACCCCCAATTCCAGCCACATAATCTTGGCGAACTAGAAAGGTAAAGGGCATGGTTACCAAGACCATCAAAACCACAGGTGGTACGATACGATAAAAGCGTCTCCTAAAAAATCCAACCAAATCAATTTCATGATTTTTAGAAAATTCTTCGATAAGTAGAGCTGTAATCAGGAAACCTGAAAATGTAAAAAAGACATCTACCCCGAAAAATCCTCCAGGAAAGATCGTCTGAAAGAAATGATACAAGAGTACCAAAAGTAAACCTGTAATCCTAATCAAGGAAAACCATTTAATACGCATACGAGTTTATTCTCCCTTTCATTGTACACTTTATTCTATCAAAAAAAGAAGAAAAATCCCAAGAGAAAACTTAGGATTTTTAGCTTATATCTATTCCAGTTTAAAAATTACGGCCTGACTTATTATAGCCATATTTTTCTACAAAATACTCACGGAATTCTAAGAGATTGTCATCCATGATGGCTTGTCGCACTTGCTTCATCAGGTTAAGCAAGAAGTAAAGATTGTGATAGCTAGTCAAGCGGATACCGAAGGTTTCATCAGCCTTGAGCAGGTGACGAAGATAAGCGCGTGTATAGTTCTTACATGTGTAGCAATCACACTCAGGATCTAGTGGCGTAAAGTCCTCAGCAAACTGAGCATTTTTGACAACCAAACGACCTTGACTGGTCATACAAGTTCCATTACGAGCGATACGAGTCGGTAAGACACAGTCAAACATATCCACCCCACGAATCACCCCATCAATCAAGCTATCTGGCGCTCCCACACCCATCAAATAGCGAGGTTTGTTTTCAGGCAACAATTGGGTTGTAAAGTCCAAGACCGCATTCATCTCTTCGTGGGTTTCTCCCACTGCCAAACCACCTATAGAATAACCTGGGAAATCCATGCTGACAAGGTCATGAGCTGATTGGCGACGCAGGTCTTCAAATCCAGCCCCTTGCACAATTCCAAATAACCCTTGGTCATGCGGACGACGATGAGCCTTTAAACCACGCTCAGCCCAACGGCTGGTACGCTCGATTGATTTCTTAACGTAGTCGTATGGTTGATAAAACTGAGGACATTCGTCAAAGGACATCATGATGTCTGAGCCCAGATTGTTCTGAATAGAAATGGCTTTTTCTGGTGATAGGAACATCTTAGAACCATTGAGATGGTTTTTAAAGGTTACCCCTTCTTCTGTGATATTGCGGCTATCTGCTAAGGAATAAACCTGAAAACCACCACTATCTGTCAAAATAGGCTGGTCCCAATTCATGAACTTGTGGAGACCACCTGCGCGTGCGATGAGTTCATCTCCAGGACGAAGCCAGAGATGATAGGTGTTTGACAGGATAATTCCCGAACCCATCTCCTTCAATTCTTCAGGCGACTGAGTTTTGACAGTGGCTTGTGTACCAACTGGCATAAACATAGGTGTCGGAAAGGTACCGTGGGGAGTGATGATTTCTCCCAGACGAGCTCCCGTGTGTTTTTCTTTCTTAATCAAACGATATTTGATTGGTGAATCTGACATTTTTTACCTCCGAAGCTGGGAAAGACAGTCCCAGTTCATACTTTGTGCCCAAGGGCATACTGTATGATTTTATCAAAAAAAGCAGGAACTGTCACGAACTATGGTATAATGAGAGAATGAAATACCCAAAAATTGATTTAAAAACCATTCGTCTGCAGACTAGACAATTTCAGGCTGAAAATCCCCGCCTCTTTCTCGTCTATCTCTTACCGAGCATGCTGATCATCTTGTCTGGCTTCCTCAATCCCTTAGAGCGCATCAACGAGTCTATTTTAGAGCAATCCTTTTTAAGCGTGTTTAGCCATGTATTCCAAGCCTACCTCTTTCCACTATTAGTCTCCTTTATAGGGACAATACTTCTAACCAGCTCAGTCTATACAACGCTGAAACTCATCAAGAATCCTGATACAGAACTATCCGTCAAAAGTAGTCTCACTCTCTTTAACGAAGAACACTTTTCACAAACCTTTTTGACTCTCCTTCTCAAACGTTTCTATCTCTTCTTATGGAGCATTCCTAGTTTACTTGGGATTTACTTTCTCTTTTACAGTAGCTTTCTAGCAAAGACATTCGTTGTCATCCATCCTGAATTTCCTAATCTGGATCTCACGTCAGTTGAAACTGAGCACTTCCTCATGACCTTTGGTCTTTACTTTCTAGCAAGTATCCTCTTGATGATTGTCGGAAATAGTCTCTATATTCCACAATACTATGCTTATTCACAGGTAGAATTTCTCCTCTGTGACACCCTAGACTTGGGACAGGCCAAACCAGGACAAATCCTTAAAACCAGCCGTTTCCTGATGAAAGGCTACAAATTTCAACGCTTTGTCCTAGACTTACAACTCCTTCCTTGGTACTTCCTCAATTGGATTACCTTTGGAATTGCTAGTTTCTCACTCCTACCCTATATTCAAATCAATAAAATAATTTTCTACAGAGCAGTACTGGCTCGAAAACGTCCAAAAGCTTGAAGGTTGTTCCCTCAAGCTTTTTTCTATCAATGAGTTTCTCCGCCCACCAACTTGAGATCCTGATCTCCATGTTCGATAATGGCGCCGATTGCCGCTTCTAGCCCTCGCCTAATATCCACTAAACTCATAGCTGGAGTGGTAGGCCGATTTACCACCTGTTCCATCATATAAGGAATATGCATAAAACCTGCCTTAACATGTGGAAATTTTTTTTCTACCAAATAGAGGGCCTGATACATCAAATGATTGCAGACAAAAGTCCCTGCCGTATTGGAAACAGAGGCCGGTAATCCCTCTTTTTTTATAGCTTGAACCATCGCTTTAATCGGCAAACTACTAAAGTAGGCCGAAGCACCATCTGGGCGAATGGTAAGGTCAATCGGTTGATTACCTTCGTTATCAGGAATGCGTGCATCGTCTTGATTAATGGCTACTCGCTCAGGTGTCAAACTAGTTCTTCCACCAGCTTGCCCAATACAAAGAACAAAGTCAGGTTGATAACGATTCATCTCTTCTTCCAATACTCGAGCCGATTTGTGAAAGACTGTTGGCACTTCTAGCCAGCGGATCTCCGCACCATGGATTTCAGCTGGTAAACCTTTAATGGCCTCCAAAGCTGGATTAACCTTTTCCCCTCCAAAGGGCTCAAAACCTGTCACTAATACTTTCATTTCTAACTCCTTACAAATGATTTCATAAAACACTTTTCTTAAAGACAAGTATAACATATTTCCCTTATTCTGGAGTGAAAAGGATTAGCGATACTAGGATTGACATTTTGAGTTTATTTAAAAAGTAAAATGCTAATCAAGGTCAAAATAGCTGGTCCACCTTGCTTCAAAATAATTTTCTTATCTGCTGTTAGAGAGCCATAGGCCGCAGCCCCAATCACAAATAAGACAAAAATAGTCACAATTTCTAAATTCTGTGAGAAATAAATCCCATACAGGAGAAAGACTCCTAGCAAAGCATTATAAATCCCTTGATTTTTAAACAATGAGCTTACTGACGGACGAGCCAGTTCTTCCTTGTCCATGTTAAAGACACGACTAGTTGCATCTGATTGCGTTGCAATACTTTCCAAATAAAAAATGTAAAAATGCTCCAAAGCAACAATCGTTGCTAAAATGATTGTAATAATTGACATCTATTTCTCCTTAAATTTCTATATTTTCAATACCCAAAACCAATTTATTTAATAAACGGCTGAGTTCTGTTCTTTCAGACTCTGTTAAGATACTTTCCATCTCTTCCTTAACCTTGATATGCTTCAGAGGAGGATTCACCACTAACTGCTCCTTCGCATACTTCGTAGCCTCTACCAACACTTCCCGTTGATTTTCAGGATTGCGATGACGCTCCACCAAACCTTCCTTTTCCAGAATCTTGAAATGTCGTGTCAAGGCAGCCTGATCAATTTTCAAACGCTCCTGAACTGCCATTTGGTTACAAGGAGAATTCTCCAGCAAAAATAATAAAATCTGATACCTTGTCAAACTAATTCCAAGTCTTTTTTCAAACAATTGCGTACTCGCTTGCTCAGACAAGCGAAGTTGATAAAGTAAATCTTGAATCTCTAACATTTCTTTCCCTTTTCTATTGATTTATCAATAATTGACTAATCAATTATAATACAAAGTAAAATAGATTGCAAGAATGTTGCTTCAATCATTACAAAATGGTAACTTCCATTTTCCATTCATATTGATACTCAATGAAAGTCAAAGAGCTAACTAGCAAGCTATCCGTAGGTTGCTCAAAGCACAGCTTTGAGGTTTCAGATAAAACTGACGTAGTTTGAAGAGATTTTCGAATAGTATGACAAAGAAAAAAACGAACGAGAATCGCTTTCTATCACGAAAGCTAAATCTCATTCGTCAAAATGATATTACAAAGTCTGATTTATCCATTCATTGAAACGTGAACGTGATCATAGTGATTTTCTGTCACGCTACCACGGTCTGGCATTGGGTTCCAAGTATTAGCTGGCCCATATTTGCTATCGAATGGAGCATAGAAACGTTGTTTCCAAATAATGTAACTAATTCCACGGCTGGCCATGTTTTGAATAGCGTATTCCGCAATCTTATCCCCTAGTTCTGAGCTTTCTGGTACCATAAAATCGATAGCCAAACCTTTTCCGTGATCTCCACTGTCTCCTGGACGGTAACCACTAAAGGATGTGATGCCAAACAAGTTAGCAATTTCTTCTTTAAAGGCAGCTGTTTGTGGTTGAAGGCCTGCATTTTCAGATTTTGCTACTGCCAGTCCAGCATAATCAGGCGCAGCTGGAGCTGCGTAAGTTGTTGAAACTGGTTTCGTCTCTTCTGGTTGATAAGTCGAAACTGCTGGTGTAGCTTCTTTTGATGATGCTTCTTTTACTTCTTCTGAACTTGTTGCAGTTGTTTCGGTTGCTTTTTCTTCTACTGGCGCTGTAGTTGCTTCTACTGCTGATTCAGCTTGAGGGCTTGCTTGTGTTTCCTGCTTCTCAGCTTGAGTCGTTGCCTGAGGAGCTGCTTCTGCAACTGCACTACTTGTTTCTGCTGTTTGCTCCTCTGGGACAGAAGTTCCTGTAGATGGTGCCACTTCTTCTGAAGCAGTCCCTGTCTCTGCAACTTCTGAACTTGATGCTACTTCTTTTGTACTTGTAGTCTCTACTGCTTTTGGTGCTTCTGCAATTGGTTGAGAAAGATCTGCAACTTGAACAGTTTGATCATCAACGGTCACTTGATTGGTTGTCAAATCTGCTATCGCAGTTGTCACTTCTTCACTAGAATCTGCTTGAGGTGTTTGGATTTCAACTTCCGTTACTTCTTCTGCTTCATTGACAGTCGTTATCAAAACAGTTTCTGGAAAAATCAAGTCCATATTAGTGATTTTATTCAAATTCGCAAGAACTGTGACATCTACACCCAAGGCTTCTGCAATGGTGCTCAAGGTATCACCATACTGAACGGTATAACTTGTTTTGTTGTCTGTTTTAGTCAAATCATTTTGGATTTGCTCAACACTACGTGCAGTCCAAAGAACTTCTTCTGCTTGAGTTGCCAATACTGGGGCAAATGACAAGGCTACCGTTGAGGCTAATAATATTCTTTTCTTCATTCTTTCAAATTCCTTTCAAATGAGTACCTGTCTATCATAACACAAAAAATGCAGAAAAAAAGCCCTCTCGGGCCTATTTAACAGAACTGTCTATTCCTTGTAACAAACTCGGTTACTTGAAATAGTTTGTTAGGTCTCTGTCACAAAACTGACACAATCTTATCGTTCCCAATCCCAAAAAATGTAAGGAATATCTGCTAACCCTTGAATCCTGTGATTGCCTTCATAAGACGACTCTAAAAAGTTGATGCTTTGAATCCCACTATTCTGGGCAAATTCCACATCCAGAGTCCGATCCCCTATATAATAAGTATTATCAAGATTCAACTGATACTCATCTATCAGATATGCGGCTGCTTCTGGACTGGGCTTTCGCGCAAAACCACTTTGATTGGTTAGAATCTCTGTAAAATAGGACTCCAACCCCAAATCTCTGAGAATGGTAAGAGCATTATCTCCCTTATGAGTGTATACAAACTGCTGAATTCCTGATTCCTCTGCCCAAGCTAGCACATCACGCGCACCTGGCATCAAAACTACCTGAGCATTCTTCTCAGCCAAACTCTGGGCACGCACCTGATTTAGCACTTCCACATCCAGTTTTCTCTCTTCCGCCACCTGCACAAGCAAATCCTGAACAGAATACTTGAGAATAAACTCCCTCACCTTCTCTTTATCATAAGGAATAGAAAATTGAGCATAGGTCTCCTCAATCCCTGATAAAATCGCCTCATAAGAGTCCAATAAAGTCCCGTCTAAATCCCAAATAAAAGCTATTTTTTGCATTTCCTATCCTTTCAAGCACATATAACGCTGGTAGCGGTAGCGTAGAAATAACCAACGAAAACCATTATCCAAAAGGGTTCCGGCCCAAATACCAGGCAAGCCCCAACCAAGAACAATCCCCATCAGATAGGCCGTCCCAATGCGGATACACCACATCCCTATACTTGTCGCATAAAAGGGAAGCCGAGCATTCCCCAAGCCCTGCCAAACAGCCGTATAGATGACTGTTCCTGTCGCCATGGGGGTCCCTAGTAGTGAAAAAAGTGCCACCAAAACACTAGCTTCAACCGCAACAGGATCAGTCGTATAGAGATGAGTTAGTGGTATACCCAAAGCATAGATACTGAAGGTCAAGGGTAACATGAGGACCAGAGAAAGCCAAAAGGTTTGCTTGCTCAAATTAGCTACTTTTTTCCAATTATCCTCCCCAACTGCTCGGGCCACCAGCATGACCGTTGCCGTCGCGACGCCAAAGGCAGGCATATAGTTAAACTGGGTCAAGACTTCTCCAATTGCATTTCCAGCCACTGCCTCCGTTCCAAAAGAAACAACCAAGGCAATAATAACGACATCACCAGCACGCATCATAAGACGCTCTCCAGCTGCTGGCAAAGCCAAGGTCAATAGTTCCTTATCTAAACCAAAAGTCGGTTTCTCAAAAGGTAGATTTAATTGCGACCATAAAATCACACAACCAACCAAACGAGACAGAATGGTCCCCCAAGCAACACCAGCTATCCCCATATCAAGGACAAAAATAGCTAGACTTGAAAAAAGAATATTCAAAGCATTTGACAAGAGACTGACATAGAGAGGCAAACGTGGATTATGCGTTGCACGAATCAAGGCTCCCAGACTAGTCATTAAACCTAAGAGAACAATCGATCCGCCTACCAAAGATAGGTAGAGTCCACCACTCTCAGTTACATCTCTCTCCGTCCCCAAAAGTCCTATCATCTCTTTCCCAGCGAAGATAGACAAAAATCCTAAAAGGAAACTTAATAGTAAGGTAATCTTCAACGCTTCAGTCACATGATAGGCTAACTTAGACTGATCCTTCTGCCCTAAAC
The DNA here is from genome assembly GCF_046352925.1 of Streptococcus sp. KHUD_011. Taxonomy (GTDB): domain Bacteria; phylum Bacillota; class Bacilli; order Lactobacillales; family Streptococcaceae; genus Streptococcus. Next base: position 1,756,381 of record NZ_CP157578.1, read on the forward strand.
TTTTTGAAATAACACTGGAAATAGCAGCTCCCAGAGCAATGAAAATCGCCTGATAAATCGTGATAATATTCCCAGCTACTGATACGCCTGAAATGGCTATCAATCCTAAATGAGAAACCAAATAACTGTCCACCATCCCCATGAGCATCTGCAAAAAGTTTTCGCCCATAGCTGGCAAGGCAATATTAAGAATATCTTTATTTTCCTTAAACAATCCTTCCTCCTGATGAAAAGAAACTCAGTTGGTTTCCCAACCGAGTTTACTCCCTCTGTCTTAAAGTCCTAGATAAGCCTCAACTGCTGCTTGCATGTCAGCAGCTGCTACTGTTGTCTTGTGACGAACAGGAGCTGTCTCAAGCCCATCAACTGCAGGTGGCACAACTACTCCTGAGATTTCACGTAATTGAGCCAAGGCTTCAAAGTCTGTCAAGCCTGACTCCCCTGTTACCGCTTCTACAGCAACTACCGGAAACTTGTATGGACTAGCTGTTGAAGCAATAACTGTCTTAGTTACATCTCCAGTAGCAGCTTGGTATTTTTTATAAACTGCTGAGGCAACCGCCGTATGTGGATCCTCGATATAGGAATCTGACTCATAAACGCGCTTGATTTCTGCTGCCGTCTCTTCCTCAGTCGCATATTCAGCTGCAAAGAGATCAAGAATCTCTGCATCAAAGTCTGTCAATTCATATTGTCCTTGTGTATTCAAGGCATTCATGAGTTCAGCTGTCTTTTCAGCATCATTACCCAAAAGATGGAAAATCAAACGCTCTAAGTTTGAAGACACCAGAATATCCATAGATGGGCTAGTTGTTACCTTAAACTCACGCTTCTTGTCGTAAACACGTGTCTTAAAAAAGTCTGTCAAAACATTGTTGTCATTTGAAGCACAGATTAATTTGCCAACTGGTAGACTAATTTGCTTAGCATAAAAGGCAGCCAAGATATTTCCAAAGTTTCCTGTTGGTACTGTGAAGTTGACCTTATCACCAGCCACAATCTCACCAGTCTTAACCAACTGAGCATAGGCATAAACATAATAAACAATCTGTGGCACCAGACGACCAATGTTCATAGAGTTTGCAGATGAAAATTGCAACTTGTTGGCCGCTAATCTTTCACGAAGAGCCACATCGTTAAACATATGCTTCACATTTGTTTGGGCATCATCAAAGTTACCATCAATAGCGATAACATGAGTATTGTCACCAGTCTGAGTGGTCATTTGCAACTCTTGTACCTTGCTGACACCATCCTTTGGATAAAAGACGATAATCTCAGTACCAGGAACATCCGCAAACCCTGCCATAGCAGCTTTCCCCGTATCACCAGATGTCGCTGTCAAGATGACAATCTTATTCTCCAAACCATGTTTCTTAGCAGCTGTCGTCATAAAGTATGGCAAGATAGACAAGGCCATATCCTTAAAGGCAATCGTTGAACCATGGAAAAGTTCCAAGTTGTATTGCCCGTCTAATTTCACTAATGGTGCGATAGCTGGAGTATCAAATTTGCTATCGTAGGCATTATTGATACAGTAGTCCAACTCCTCAGCTGTAAAGTCATCTAAAAATGCTGACAAAACTAACTTAGCAACTTCCCGATAAGAAGCATCTTTCAATTTGTCAAAGTCCAAATCTACCTTTGGATAAGTAAGCGGTGTAAACAAACCGCCGTCCGTCGCCAAACCTTGCAAAATAGCTTGGCTAGCAGTTACTGTATTGTTGGCATCACGCGTTGATTGATAAACTAATGTCATTACTCTCTATCCTTTATCTATAGTCTCTTCCATTATATCATGATTTTTCAGAAAATTCTCCCTTTATAAGAGAAATTATAGGCTCAATTCTTCTTTCAAAGGCTGTAAATAGGTCATTTCTTGCTTATTTCTCATCTCCAGTCCTTCCTCAGCTAGCAGTAGTAAGTCTTTGGAGAATTCAATAATCGCAGTTTTCTCCCTATCAGTGAGGTTTTTCTTAGAAAATTGTCTCCTTAAAAACCTGTAATAGCGACCAAATTCTTTAAAGAAAGTTGCTGTTTCTAGGTAAGCTTCTAACTTATCTAAATTAACCAACAATCCCAAATGAAAAGCTGCTGAAGCAAAGGTTCTATCTAGAGGCTGGGTACACACACTACGAAACTCAACTGTTCCACGAGTCGTTAAATCTTGATACTGGTAACTACGATGAGTTTCAAAATCCTTCACTTGAGGGTAAATAGGAACCACATCCCCATTAAGATCAAATGCTTGAATTTCAGGTGTAGCCAAATAGTCCCTTGCCTGAATCGGATAAAAATAATAGGTTTCCCCATCACGTTCCGCAGTAAAAATTGCAGAATGATCTAGATAGTTAAAAAAATCGTCTTCATCTTTAAATAATCTAGCATTAACACCGACATTCTCTGGATAGATACCATGCATAGATTCTTCCCAGAAAATATCCCTTGAAATTTTCGTATCCCAATCCGCACCTGAAAACTCAGAATTGGCAAATAAATAAGCCTTAACCGCTTCAATTTGAGTAAAAGCATTAATAACCCGTAAGTAGTTAGATTTTGAAACATCCAGTTGAACCTGACTCCCACAGATAAAAGCACCATATTCAGGGAAATGATGTAAGTCTGATTTCGTCACATTCCTACTCAAATTCAAATAATCCATCAACATCTGATAACGTGGATAAGCAACTGGACAATTCTTATTTTTATCCCAGTTGGGATGAATGCCGCAGCCAACAATAGCATGATTTGATTCAGCTAACTTTTTCTGAATTACATCCATATAATTTTTAAAACTATTTTCGACCTCTTGAATCGTTTCAGCCTTACCAAATGCAAACTCTATCGTGGTATAGGAAACTTCAAATAAAATAGCATCCTGACTTACTGGATCCACTAACTGAATAGGATTCCCAAAATCATCTACCTTTTCTACAGCTAAATTCAAAGCAGAAACTAAATATCGGAATAAGTGCTTGATAACTTCAACATCTGTAGCATTCCCTTCTAAATTTGTAACAGGATATTCCAGCTCAATCCCGATAAACAATTCAGGATTTTCTTTAATATTTTTCAAATACCGATGTTTTAATAAATCGATAGAACGAGACATACTTCCATACACTTTCATAATTTAAATAAAATTTGAATAACTACTATTATACCAAAAATGATATAAAAAAGGAACGAAGATTTACAACGTTCCTTAACTCTATACTATACCGGCGGCCGGGGTCGAACCGGCACGTCCTTGCGGACACTGGATTTTGAGTCCAGCGCGTCTGCCAATTCCGCCACGCCGGCAAATAGTAACTGGGGTAGCTGGATTCGAACCAACGCATGAGGGAGTCAAAGTCCCTTGCCTTACCGCTTGGCTATACCCCAATAATATAAAATAGGCGAGTGATGGGGATCGAACCCACGCATGCCAGAGCCACAATCTGGTGTGTTAACCACTTCACCACACCCGCCATAATTCTATTAACACGGGCAGTAGGAATTGAACCCACACTGAAGGTTTTGGAGACCTTAGTTCTACCTTTAAACTATGCCCGTAAAATGGAAGGGGAGGGATTCGAACCCCCGAACCCGAAGGAGCGGATTTACAGTCCGCCGCGTTT